>QHRA01000061.1 GCA_003221295.1 Verrucomicrobiota bacterium
CAGCACGATCAAGTCCGCTTAGGGTAGCCCCAAGGCTGTGACCGTGAGCGGACCCGCCTTTTCTTTCTTTGTTTCGTCACCAGTAACGCGCGCAAGCGCGAGGCTTTGCTGCGTTCCGTTGACAATCTGACGTTCTGAATAGGTCGCGCAAGCTCGCTAATGTTTTCCGTTATAGCATTGGTGGCAAAGAGTTCAGGAGGGCAAAACGCTAGATTTATGAGTCCCTGCTCTAACCGCTGAGCTACAGCCCCGCTTCCTTGAAACGGCCCGCGCCGGTTTGAGTGCGGCCATCGGCAATCTTCCGGCGCGGATTTCATTCTTGCGCATCAGCTGCGTAAAACATAGTATTACGGTATGACCAAAACGATTTCCAAGATCGGCAATTCTCAGGGAATTATTTTTGACGCGGCGTTGATGGATCTGGCGCGAGTCAAAGTGGGCGATCAAATGACAGTTACCGTGCATGAGGGAGGCTCGATTGTTTTGACTCCGGTCCGGCCGGTTCTGGACCGTGCGAAAGCTGGCGCAATGGCAAAGCAGCTGATTCGGAAAAACGCGGCGTTGTTTAAACGACTTTCGTGAAACGGCCGCTTACGCATTTAACTGCGTCGGCGGTGAAAGCGATTCATACCGAAGTGCGTGTGGTGCACGGTGGATCGGCTGGCATTCGTGATGAAGCCTTACTCGAGTCGGCTGTGGCTGCCCCGCAGGCGACCATGATGGGACAGCCGCTTATCACCGATGCGATTGAAATCGCGGCCGCGTATCTTTTTTACATCTGCCGTAATCACGCATTCATCGATGGGAACAAGCGGACCGCATTAGCCTCGTGTTTGGTCTTCCTCCAATCGAATGATTTGTTGCCATTGGCGAAGTTGCCTATCGACGAATGGGAAGGACTTGTCCTCGATGTGGCGTCGAGCAAAATTGACCGCGAGCAAGCCACTCGTCGGCTTCGGAAATTAGTGCGCAAGTTGGCTTGATCTCGCCGCGGGGTTTCCTGGAGACTCATGCGCAAATGCAGCCTCTGTTTATTCCGGTAATTCTTGGCACCGCGCGCAAAGGGCGGCGGAGCGAAAACGCGGCACGCTTCGTTTTCGAAGAAACGAAGAAGCGTGCCGGTGTGGAAACTGAATTCGTGGACATCTGCAAGATTCCGATGCGGCTGGATGATGCCGGAGAACAGATGAAGGATCCGGCATTCTCCGATCTGGTGACGCGGGCCGACGGATTAATTCTGGTGGTGCCGGAGTACAATCATGGTTACCCCGGGTTGCTGAAGCATGCCCTCGACATGAACCTCGAAGAATACATCCATAAAGCCGTGGGGATTTGCGGCGTTTCGGCTGGCCCTTTCGGCGGCGCGCGCGTAATCGAGGCGCTTCTGCCGGTGATGCGCGAACTCGGGCTCGTCACCATCTTCAACGACGTTAATTTTGGACATGCCGCCAAAATTTTTGGGGAAGATGGCAAACTGCTCGATGAAAGTTTCGTGAGCCGCACCGCGAAATTCCTCGATGAGTTAATTTGGATGTCGCGCGTGTTACGCTACGGCCGCGAGAATATTGCGCCTGCCTAGGGATCCAACCACCCGAACCGATCCGCTCAATCTCACCAGCGAAGATGAACGAATTGGAGCCGGGATCGGTGATCCCGGTGAGATTCGGCAGCGCCGAAGCAGCTACACTTCGTTGTTCGAGTATAGGTGAAAGTTAAATTGTAAGTGCATTTGTCGCTTTAAGGCGCGGGCGCGATCGGCACATCGACCACGCTGGCGTGTTCAGCATCGTGCAGAATTCGGATATGCGCGGTGCGCGCATCTTTCGCGGTCTCGTTCGCCACCACGCCGCCGGAGTTATAATTTTTCTCGAAAAAGATTGAGTTGGGCGCCGTCACAACCAGCCGAAGCCGGCTGCCTTTCGCCATTCGCCGGGCAATGAAAAGACCAGGGTTGAAGTCGCAGCGCACGCTTTCGCCCAGCTTGACCAGCTTCTCTTGCCGAACCGAGTCGCGGTAGCGCAAGCGCCGGACATCGCTCCACAGCGCGATGCTGGTGCCATCGGCCAGAATTTCATCAAGCTCGGCCGTGACATCGGTGTCGGGGACGTCGGGGGAGATCCACAGCGTCAACTTTGGACAGCCCAGAAGCGTCGTTTCCTTCGCGACCGGATCGCTATGATAAACGAGACCGTCCTTGCCGACGCTAAGGGCGCGGCGTTGGTCGAGTCCGGCCGTCTTTTCGTTGTCTATGTTCTCCACTTCTTCGCCGCGATGAACATCTAACGGGTCGTAGATGTATTCGTCCGCGCCGGTGCCCGCCGGTTTTTCGCTCAAAGTCCCGGAGTGAAAGACGCCATTCCCTCCACCATCGGTGGCGTCGAGATAAAGCGGATGATGGTTTGCCGTTAGCTTCTCGAAATCATCGGCGTATTTCCATTCGCCGTTTGCTCCGCTGTTTCCGGAGGCTAACAAGTAATAGGCGACGCGGTCTTTGAGAAACTCCGGTTTAGCGCCGGATTTCATGGTCCAGTCGTACCATTGCCGATGCAGATCGTTCAGATCGATGACCGCGGAGCCGCCGAACTTCACCCCGCCGACTTCATCCGTGGGTGTGCGAGTGCCGGCATGGTCCCAGGGCCCGATGATCAGAAAATGTTTCGCCCGTGTTTCGGCGGATGCGTTTGCCAGATGATCGCGATAGAAGGTGAGCGCGCCTAATTCATCGCCATCGTATTGTCCGGTGATGGTGAGAATCGGTACTGTAATCTTGGCGAATTGCTCGCGCGTGGGCACCATGGCGTCGTAATAGGCATCGACCATTGGATGACCCATTACGCGCTGAAAATTCGCTGACGGATTACCAATGAAACTATCCAGGGTTTTAAAGGGAATGTATTGTTTGTAAGCGTCGAGAAATTTCGCGCGCCAAAACTTCGAGTCGGCAAATAGATTTTGCTGGCTGGCGTGGCCGCTCGTGAGGGTGAACCATTGCGTGTCATACGGAATGCCAACGTTATTGGTGAAGGGAAAATCTAATCCCGGATGTGCCGACGCCACCGGCACAATCGTGGCGAGGTGCGGAGGCAATTCCTTAACCGTTGCCCATTGATCGAATCCGGCGTAGGAACCGCCCCACATCGCGACTTTGCCGTCACAAAACGGCTGTTTCGCGAACCACTCTACCACGTCATGACCATCACGCGCTTCATTAGCGAACGGTTCGAAGTCGCCACCGGAATTTCCGCGTCCGCGTACATCGACTAGAGCAAAGGCATAGCCATGTGAAGCGAAGTAGGCGGCGCGTGCATGGTAACTGTCGGAAATGTACGGCGTGAGGGTGAAAATGACTGGAGTCCGGCCAGCCGTTGCGTTCGCTGATTTGGGAAGATAAAGGGTTGCATTCAATTCCACCTTGTCGCGCAGGGGAATCTTTACTGCCCAGCGCAGATCATAATCAGCGGGAGGGGCTGACGGGCTCGGTTTGGCGACGGGTTCCGGGGTGGGGGATGTTTGCGCAATGGCGAGAGAGGCGAAGACTAAGAGAGACAATATGACAAGCGGTGCAGCAATCGGTCGATCTTTCATAAAGGAGATGCTGTATCGAATCGAAATTGGAAACGGAAGGCAAGCCGGCGGATGAATCGAGATTTTCAACTCAACGAAGCTGATCTGGAGGAAACGTTTGCGCGATCCTCCGGCCCCGGTGGGCAGCACGTTAATAAAGTTTCGACTTCGGTTACACTGCGCCATCGGCCGAGCTGTGTGAGTGTGACGGTGCAGGATTCGCGTTCGCAAGCAACGAATCGTCGAATTGCACGAGAGCGATTAATAGCCGCGATAGAACTGAAGCGCGCGAAAGATCGCGCCGCGAAACGCGCCCTGCACGAAAAAGAGCGCCGACGAAAATCTCCGCGTCCGGCCAAATTAAAAAAACGAATCCTCGAATCGAAACGAAAACGCAGCGAATTGAAACGACAGCGGCATAGAATTGAGCCTTGATGAAAAAAGAACTAACAGTCGGGATCATCGGCACGGGATGGCCAGGACAGCAGCATGCTATTGCGCTGGCAGAAATTCCGGACGTCCAATTGCGCTCTTGCGCCGACACCAATTCGGAACGGCTCCGACGTTTTGCCGAAACTTACTGTCTGGAAAGTTCGTTCGATGATTATCAGGAATTGTTACGCGATCGCGATCTGGACGCCGCCATAATTTGTTTGCCGAATTTTTTACATTTCCCGGCGTCCCTGGCCGCGCTGGAAGCGGGCAAGCACGTCTTTTGCGAGAAACCCCCGACCATGAACGCCGCGGAAATGAAAGTGCTGCGTGATGAAGCGGAAAAACGCGGATTGATTTATTTTTTTGGACGCCAGTTTCGATTTACGGCCGCTGTTCGCACCGCCCGCGACATCATCGCCGAAGGACGCCTGGGCAAAATTTATCGCGCGCGCGCCACCTGGATCCGTTCGCGTGGAATTCCCGCAGGGATTGGTTTGTGGTTCACCGACAAAGAACGCTCGGGTGGTGGTGCGCTTATCGACATTGGCTTGCACGCGCTCGATACTGTCTGGTATTTAATGGGCACGCCGCGCCCCGTTTCGATCAGTGCAAAGGTGTTTCGCAATTTCGCGCACTTGGTGGAGGTGCCAGTATTTGATGTCGAAGACGAAGCCCACGCTTTTATTCGTTTCGCGAACGACGCCATCGTGGAATTGGAGACGAGCTGGGCCGCGAATCTGACCGACGATACGCCGGTCGGTCCGGAATGGGTCGACCGTGAATCAAATAATTGCGTTCTTTTCGGAACAAAAGGGACGCTGCGATTAAAACCACTGACCTTATTCGAAGACGAAAACGGAAAGCTCGTGACTGTGCCGCTGGAACCGCGCTACAGCGAAAGCAGTTTCGAAATGCAACTGCGCAATTTTGCCGATGCCATCCGCGGGCAAGCGCCGGCGGTAAACAATGCCGAACAGGCGTTTGAATTGATGGAGATGATCGATGGAATTTACGCCTCGAGCGAGCTGGGGCGCGAAGTTCCGGTAGCGTAATCAGGGAAAAATTTCGCGAGAAATACATCTGTCCGCGGCACTTGCGCCGAACTCTCAGCAAAGGAACTTCAAACTATGAAAATATTCATCCTTCTTACCGCAGCGGCTGTCATGCTTGGCTTGAGTTCGTGCGCCGAGGAGCCGGTCGCGACCACGACCACCACGACTCACGAAAGCACCACGGTAGCGCAGCCGGCGGCGACGCAGCAGACCACAACTACTCGCACCTCGGGTTACTAGTCGCGACGTGACGTTTGCAAGGAGCGCGCGCCGAATGGTTGCGCGCTCTTTTCTTACTCCGCCGGAGTCTCGATTTCGGCTTTCGCTTCTTCCGCCTGGCTGACAACGGGCGCAATCGCCTGCAATTTTTCGCCTTCACGCAAAGTGAGGAGCTTCACTCCCATGGCATTGCGGCCGGTCTCGCGTATATCTTTTACCGGCGTGCGAACGAGCTGGCCTTTAGTCGTGATCAACATCAATTCATCAGCATCCGTGACCGTGAGCGCCCCGACGACATTGCCGGTCTTGTCTCCCGTCTTCATCGTGATGATGCCTTTGCCGCCGCGGGATTGTTTTCGGTAATCGTCAAACGGCGTCCGTTTGCCGATTCCGTTCTCGCCCGCAACCAGCAACATGGCCGTCGGATTTACGATCGCGCTGGCAACAACGTGATCATTTTTTTCCGGTCGAATTCCCCAGACACCAACGGTGTTGCGTCCCTGGTCACGCAACTGTTCTTCGTGAAAACGTAAACTCATTCCTTCTTTGGTGATGAGAACGAGCTCGTCGTTTCCAGAGGTAAGTTTGGCGTCGATCAAGCAATCGTCCGGCTCAATTTGAATGGCGATGATTCCGCCTTTCCGCACGTTGGCGTAATCGGAGAGGTTCGATTTTTTTACGATCCCGGAGCGAGTCGTGAAAATGATATGCAAGTTTTCGTCCCAAGTATTGTCGGCTGCGTTTGGGCCAATGCCGGCGCGTTTTGATTGAATCCGAATAGTTGCGGCGATCTTCTCGTTCGCGCGTAGCTCGAGAATATTGGCAATGGAACGACCTTTAGCGGCCCGGCCCATCTCCGGGATTTCGTAAACTTTTTCAACGTAAGCACGTCCCGATTCGGTAAAAAACATCAAAAAATCGTGCGTCGTGGCGGTAAAAAGATGCTGCACGAAATCGCCTTCCTCTTCCTGGGTTGCGCCTTCCCGCGTCGACATCCCGATTACGCCCTTGCCACCGCGCCGCTGCGCGCGAAACGCGCTTACCGCGGTGCGTTTGATGAATCCGCCATGGGTGATGCTGATGATGCATCCCTCGTTTCGGATCAAATCTTCCATGGCGATCTCGCCCTCATCCGGCACCAACTGGGTCAGCCGCGGGCTGGCGTATTTGTCGCGAATCTCGCGCAGCTCTTTTTTGATAATGGTAAAGACGCGCTGCTCTTTTGCGAGAATGTCACGGAGATCTTTGATTGTATCGAGCAGTTCCTTGTATTCGTTAACGATCTTTTCGCGTTCAAGTCCCGTTAGTTGATACAAGCGCAGCTCCAGAATCTGATTGGCCTGATGTTCGCTGAAGGCGTAGCGCCCTTCCGTCAGGCGCGCTTCATTGCGAATAAGAATGCCGATCTGTTCGACTTGTCGTTTGGTAAAATCGAAGGCGAGAAGTTTGACCCGCGCTTCTTCGCGATTGGCCGATCCGCGAATAATGCGAATGAACTCATCCAGGTTCGCCAGGGCAATCAGATAACCTTCCAGCGTTTCCGCCCGCTCTTCCGCCTTGCGCAATTCAAAACGGGTGCGGCGAAGAATGACTTCGCGTCGGTGCTCGATGTACGCCTGGTTAGCAACTTTGAGTGGCAACAATTTTGGCCGGCCGTGATCGATCGCCAGCATGTGCACGGCGAAGGACGATTCCATCGCGGTGTGCTTGTAGAGATTGTTAATTACGACCTTCGGATTTCCGTCGCGCTTTAGCTCGATTACCACCCGGGTGTTTTCGTCCGATTCGTCACGGATCGCGGTGATGTCGGAAAGAACTTTGTCGTTCACCAGTTGTGCGACGCGCTCGACCAAGGTTGCGCGATTGACGTTGTAAGGAATTTCCGTGATCACGATCTGTTCGCGATTGCCTTTGAGTTCCTCCACGCCCGCTTTGCCGCGCACTTTCATGCTGCCGCGTCCGTGCTCGAGATATTGGCGAACGCCGGCCGTGCCCAGAATCGCGCAGCCCGTCGGAAAATCCGGGCCCTTCACGAACTCCATCAGACCATCAAGAGAGATATCGGGGTCGTCGATTTGTGCGCAGATGGCGTCAATAACTTCGCCAAGATTGTGCGGCGGGATGTTTGTCGCCATGCCGACGGCGATGCCGGTCCCGCCGTTGACTAGAAGATTCGGAAAAGCGCTGGGGAAAACCGTCGGCTCAGTTAACCGCTCATCGTAATTCGGGACAAAGTTTACCGTGTCTTTGTCCATGTCGGTCATGAGCGCGGCGCCGAGATGCGTCATGCGTGCTTCGGTGTAACGCATGGCTGCCGGCGGATCGCCTTCGGGAGAACCGAAATTCCCTTTGCCTTCGATCAAAGTCTCCCGCATGGCCCACGGCTGCGCCATGTGAACGAGAGTTGGATAAATCACCGCTTCGCCATGGGGGTGATAATTGCCGCTGGTGTCACCGCAAATTTTTGCGCATTTGTAAGGTTTGCGGCCCGGAAACAACGACAGTTCGTGCATCGCGTAAAGAATTCTCCGTTGCGATGGTTTCAGACCGTCGCGCGCATCCGGCAGCGCCCGGGATATAATCACCGACATCGAGTAATCGAGGAATGATCTCGATACCTCCTCGGCGACGTTGATCGGCTCTACTTTTTCGTTGGCGTTATACACAGGAAAGAAATGACGAATGACGAAACGAGGGACAACACCGCTGCTACATTTCCTTCGACATTCGTCATTCGTGCTTGGTCATTCTCTACACATCCAGGTTGCGCACATTCAGCGCGTTATCTTCAATATACTGCCGACGAGGTTCAACGGCGTCGCCCATTAATCTTGTGAACATTTGATCCGCCTCGACCGCGTTGTCTTCGTTTAGGTCGACCTTCAGTAGCTTGCGTTTTTCCGGATTCATCGTCGTCTCAAACAATTCCTTGGCGTTCATTTCGCCGAGACCCTTGAAGCGCGTGATCTGAACGCCGCGACGGCCAATCTCCAGAATTTTCTGAAGGATTTCGGGGATGGAAAAGAGGGGATGCGCAACCGCTCTTTCTCCTTCGCCTTCGATCAGTTCAAAGATCGGACGGTCGCTGGCTGCGTAATGATCGACCTTCAGTCCTTTGCGCGCGAGTTCAGCGATGAGTTTTTGAATCGTTGTAGCTTCGTGCAATTCCACTTTGGTAGCGCGGCGGCGGCCGAGCCCGTTCGTTTTTGTTGCGGTTTCCAACGGAATTAGCTCCTGCTGGACATCGGCGTCGAACAAATTCAAATCCGGGTTTCCCTGGTGAAATTCGCGGACGGCCTTTTCATCCGGGAAGTAACGCACCGTCTCTTCGTTTCCATCGCGGATTTTCACCAGATAGGCGGGGAGTTTACCGCTTCTGGCGTTGCGCTTCGCCAGGAAGCCCTCGAAGTCGCCTCCATGTCGTCGAATCGATTCACTCAGCTTCGCTAGTTTCTCGAGTGATTCGAGAATGTCTTTGAGTTGCGCCGCCGTGACCTCTTTATCATCAGCCAGGTTCTTCAGGCGCACGTCTTCGGCGCCGAGTTTGATCAGAATTTTGTTCAGCTCAACGTCGTCCTCGACGTATTCCTCGCGTTTCTTGCGCTTGATTTGGTAGAGCGGCGGTTGCGCGATATAAATTTTGCCGGACCGCACCAGCTCGGTCATTTGCCGGTAGAAAAATGTTAGCAACAGCGTGCGAATGTGTGAGCCGTCGACGTCGGCGTCCGTCATGATAATGATGCGGCCGTAGCGCAATTTCGAAATGTCGAAGCTCGTTTCGTCTTTCGATGTCGACGCGCCGTCTTCTTTCGGCTTACCGATGCCGGTCCCAATCGCCGTAATCATCGACTGAATTTCGTTGTTCTTCAGGAATTGATCGATGCGCGCTTTTTCGACGTTGATCAGCTTGCCCCGAATCGGCAGGATCGCCTGGTAACGGCGGTCGCGTCCCTGTTTGGCCGAGCCGCCGGCGGAATCGCCCTCGACGATGTAGAGCTCAGTTAATTCCGGATCACGCTCCGAACAATCCGCCAACTTGCCTGGCAACCCGCCGCCGGTAAGCGCACCCTTGCGAATGGTCTCCCGCGCTTTTCGCGCTGCTTCCCGCGCGCGCGCCGCCGTCAGCACTTTATCAAAAATGCGCCGCGCAATCGGCGGATTTTGATCGAAGTAAGTCATTAACCCGTCGTAAACAGCCGAGTTCACCACGCCATCGATTTCGGTGTTGACCAGCTTCACTTTGGTCTGCGATTCAAAACGCGGATTCGGAAGTTTAATGCTCAACACACAGACCAAACCTTCCCGAACGTCGTCGCCGGAAATGGATGGATCCTTGTCCTTGGTCAGGCTATTCGATCGCGCGTATTGATTGATTGCTTTCGTCAGCGCGGTGCGAAAGCCGGTCAGATGCGTTCCGCCGTCTGGATTCGGAATGGAGTTGGCGAAACAAAGAATCTGATCGTTGTAGCTGTCATTATACTGGAGAACGCAATCGACAAAGGTCTCATCACGCTGTCGCGAAATGTTGATCGGCTTGGGATGAATGACTTGCTTGTTCTCGCCTAGCTGGCGGACGAATTCGTCGATCCCGTGCTTGTAAAGAAACGTCTCCTTTTTCGGCGAATCGCTACGCTCGTCCATCAAGGCGATCTCGAGTCCGGGATTTAAGAACGCAAGCTCACGCAATCGCGTGGCCAAGCGCTCGAACTTAAATTCTGTCGTAATGGTGAAAATTGTCGGGTCCGGCAAAAATGTAATCAGCGTGCCGGTGTTCTTTTTGTTTTTGATTTCTCCGATAACACTGAGCTTCTCGGTGGTTTTGCCGCGCTCGAACGCCATGTGGTAAACCTTGCCCTCGCGCGTGACTTCGACCTTGAACCAATCCGAGAGGGCGTTGGTGCATTTCGCGCCGACGCCATGCAAGCCGCCGGAATATTTGTATGCGCCCTGACCGAATTTTCCGCCAGCGTGGAGATTGGTCAGCACCAGTTCCACCGCCGGCATTTTCCATTTCGGATGAATATCGACTGGAATGCCGCGGCCGTTGTCGCGTACCGAAATGCTTTCATCGACGTGTACCGTTACTTCAATCTTGTCGCAAAATCCGGCCAGATGTTCGTCGATCGAATTATCGACAACTTCGAAAACCATGTGATGCAAGCCGCGCTCATCGGGATCGCCGATGTACATGCCAGGCCGCTTCCTAACCGCTTCGAGCCCTTCGAGTTTATCGATCTGGGCGGCGTCGTACTTTTGTGTGCTGGCGATGCCAGCAGGGCGTACCGACGAGACAGATTTCAC
>QHRA01000150.1 GCA_003221295.1 Verrucomicrobiota bacterium
GCCCTCTCCCAAACTTGTGGCAGGAAATTACGGACCTGGCTGAAGCCTGCCTTCTCGCGGCGGCTGCAATTGTGGGCGCGAAAAATCTAACGATCATTGCGATGGGAAAATTTGGCGGCCGCGAACTGACCTATGCGTCCGATCTCGATCTCATGTTTGTCGGCGATGATTTTCGCGCCGCGCAACATCTCATAACCGTCCTTTCAATCCCAAGTCCGGAAGGTGTCATTGCATCACTTGATGCGCGCTTGCGTCCCGAAGGCGAAAAGGGGCCGCTTGTCGGTTCGCTCGAGGCCTTCGAAGCCTACTATCGGGATCGCGCGCAGTTTTGGGAGATTCAGGCACTCACCCGGGCCCGGCCGGTAGCCGGCCCGAATCAGGAAACTTTTCGCGCAATCGCGCACGCGGCTTGGTCCATCGCAGGCCGCGATCCTGATTTGTTCGGCAAAATCGACGCCATGGTACAGCGCGTCCGCGCGGAACGGGGCAGTGGCAACGACGCGCTCGATTTCAAGACCGGCCTTGGCGGAATTGTCGAGGCTGAATTTCTGGTTCAGGCACTGCAGATGCGACACGATGTGCGCGAAACTTCGGTGCGGCTAGCGATCGCAAAGCTTGCCAATATCATTTCCCCCGAGGATGCGGATTTGCTTGGCCGCGGTTATGAATTTTTGCGTCGCCTCGAAACTGTCCTGCGCCGCTGGCGAAATACGAGCGCATCATCGTTGCCGCCCGACCCGGTCGAACAGCGCAAGCTTGCTATTCGTATGGGATTCAAAGATCGCGAAGGTTGGCAGCAGGGCTGTGAACGCGCTCGCGCAGATATTCACGCGATCTATGGCAAGCACTTCGGCGGCTGAGGCAGCGGATGGAGGGTCGAGCTCCGCGAGCCCGGCGTCGCAGAGCTCCGCCCTCCAGCAGGGCTCAATGTGTATGTTTAGCGTCCTCGCAGCGAGTGTCTCCTGTTCTCCTCCCCCTTTTCCTGTATGTGTTTAGCGTCGACTTACTCTCTCATTAACACCCTGCTTTAGCTGGGCGTTAACGACACTCGAGGGAACCCCAACCGCTTCAGCGGTTTTTTGCCATTGAACAAGTAAACCGCTAAAGCGGTTGTGGTAGTAGACTCGGCCATGCACCTCGCTGAAGCGAGGTGTTAATGAAATGGGGATATAGCACGGTAATGCTACACGTACTCTTTCCTGGAAAGGGAGAGGCAAAACCGTCTGTCGCGGACGGCGTCCCATCAATGCAACCCAAGCAACTGCGCAATTGCCCGCAAAACGAGGAAGCTGACAAAAATTCCCGTTGCGACGACGACGAACAGAATCGCGAGCACCGCGATAACAAAAACCCAGTCTGATGCGCGTGCGCATCTCGGTGTCGCGGTGTGCGCCAGCAGCAATTCGTAATTGCGCTTGTTCGATTTGAACCAAAAGGAAAATGCGTCGCCCAGACCCGGAACAATCCCAATGATTTCGTTGATCAAAATATTAAGCGACATCCGAGCCAACAAAATTTTCGGAAGACCACGGCGGGCCGCCTGTATCAAGACCAGCGCGGAAACGACCGCCGACGCGGTATCGCCAATACCCGGAACCAAACCGATGAGCGGATCGAGTCCAAACTTAAACTTCGTGTTTGGAAATGCGATCAGCTCGTCCATCACGATCGCGACCCAGCGAAAAAGCGGCTCTAGGCGGGCGCGCTTCTCCTTTTCTTCCGGCGGCAAAACTTCCCACTCTGGCTCGATCACATCGGTTTGCGTGCGCATACGATCAAAGTACGACCGAGCAGAAGATCGCGTGAATTGATAGCGGCGACCAGGTCGCGATTTTCAGGAGTGATGGTGCGGAATTTATTTCTCTCGCGTTGCCAAAAGAAGAGGACTGCGATTTTCATTGGCAGAAAGAGCAGAACAAACGGCACCCAGGAACGGCGCTGGTAATGGTCAACACTCGGCTGGATATCGACGAAGCCGGTTTCGCGCAAAGCATGGCCGAGATAAAAATAGCCGATGGGATTGATGTGCCCGCCGGGATTGTAGACACCCCGATCGCCGATCGGGAGCGGGCCAAAAAGATTGAAAAACCCGGTCATGAGATAGCGCAAGCGCGAACGCAGATTCAGGGTATTGGGCGTGGTAATAACGGCGAGTCCACCGGGCTCGAGTACGCGAAGGATTTCGCGGAAGAGGGAACGCATTTGTTCGAGGTGTTCGATGGTTTCGACGCAGGTGACCAGACAAAAGCGACCGTCGAGATAGGGCAACTTGCCAGCATTGAGATCGACGATGTCCACCCGCTGGGTGGAATCCTTCATCAGCGTATCGGTATAATCACAGGCAGTGGTCCGCAGCCCGAAACGCGTGCGAATGGCGCCAATGAGTTCGCCTTTGCGGCTACCAATGTCGAGCGCTTCGCCGGGCAGGGGAGACTGGATATTCGCCGACGCGATTGCGGCCATCACCGCATCCTGGATTCCCGGAGTGCTTAATTTCGAAGTCGGCGCCGACTTCCCTTTCTTCGTGCGTCGCACCCGCCGTATGACCTTGCGAATGCGCAACGGAATCTGGTTAGAGTGGCCGGCGCACTACCCCGGAATGCCCTTGAGCATTTCGGTGTTAGTCGGGAATTTTTTCACGAACATTAACAGACGCTCAATCGCTTCGCCTGGTTTGTGACCGGCGAGACCGCGGCGTATCAAATTGATCTTTTCCAGCTCCCACGGTTGCAAAAGCAATTCTTCACGGCGGGTTCCGGAAAGGAAAATATCGATCGCCGGATAAATGCGTTGATCGCTAATCTTACGATCGAGCACCATTTCCATGTTTCCAGTGCCTTTAAATTCCTGAAAGATCAGTTCGTCCATACGACTGCCGGTTTCAATAAGCGCGGTCGCGACAATGGTAAGCGAACCGGCTTCTTCGGTGTTGCGTGCGGCCGCGAAAATTTTGCGCGGGATTTCCATGGCCCGCGCATCGATGCCGCCACTCATGGTGCGTCCCCCACCGCCCATCGCATTGTTGAAGGCGCGGGCGGTGCGCGTAATTGAGTCGAGCAAGATGAAAACATGTTGGCCTGCTTCCACCAAACGCTTGGCCCGCTCGATCGCCAACTGCGCGATGCGAGTATGGCTTTTGATATCACTGTCGTTTGAGCTGGCGATGATTTCGGATTTCGGATGCGACCGCTTGAAATCGGTGACTTCTTCCGGTCGTTCGTCCACCAGCAAAATGATCAGCTTCATTTCCGGGTGATTTTTCACCACCGCATCTGCGATGTGATGCAACAGCGTCGTTTTCCCGGTTCGCGGCGGAGCGACGATGAGGCCGCGCTGTCCCATCCCCAGCGGCGTCATCAAATCCATGATCCGCGTGGTGTAACGATCCGGCACCGTTTCGAGTTTAATTTTTTTGTTGGGATTAATCGTCGTTAATTCTTCAAACGGACGGAGCCCCTGATATTTCGTCGGCTCCTCGTCGTTGATCTTCAGCAGCTTGATCAATTGCGGTCCGCGATTTCCCCGCCGGGTTTCGCCGTAAATCCACATTCCATCCCGTAGTCCGAAACGGCGCACGATTTCCGGCGTCACGAAAATATCCTGCGGCGCCTGGACGAAATTGCGCTTCGGATCGCGGAGAAATCCGAATCCTTTTCCTGAAATTTCGATGATGCCTTCCCCAAACTC
>QHRA01000062.1 GCA_003221295.1 Verrucomicrobiota bacterium
GGGCGGGCGCCATTGGCATGCATCGTGAGGTGCGTCATCGTTTGATTAGTGAAAAAATTTGGTACGCCTTCCAGCTTTTGAAGGCGTTCGATGGCCAAAGACCAGTCGAGCTTCCGGAAAAAGAAAAGAACGCCGGTGTTAACGGGATCGGCCGCTTCGGCCGGATCGCGCAACAGGCGCTCGTCGCCCGCGACCTGGCAATCGCGCAGATAAAGAGCAGGCGCGTCGTGATTGCGTAAGAGATCGGCCAGCACAACCGCGCCGGGAAAAAACAAAACATCGGCGTCGATATACAGAGCGGGCCGTTCGAGGGGAAGACTCATAATCAGGGCAAGCTGTTTGCCGGTTGGATGGTTGGCGAAGTAGTCGCCTGAAAATAACGGTTGCGGCAAAAAATCCCGCGCGTCGGCGAGACGAATGCAGGAATCGATTAGCTGCAAAAGCGAAACTGCGTGCCGGCAGTGGGTGCCGTCGGAAACAATCGTGAAATTGTTGGGTCGCCCCACGCATTTCAAAAATGAGCGGACAGATGCGATTTGTTCGGGCAACATCGCTTCGTTCGAGTAAGCAAAGACATCGATGTCGAGCATCCTCGGCGGATCGATGCGACGGCGCACGATCATTGGCAGAAGCAGGCGATAAGTTTCTCGGGCCACGCCGCCGCGAACTCGGGCCAGGTGATAACCAAAGTTCCACATTGTTCAGGCTGTCGCCGTTTCCAACGAACGGAAACCGCGAAAAGAAAGGGCGAGATTGAGAAGCAGATTTGGTACGCTGGAAAGCAGGTTGAAGACGAGAACGCTGCTCACATTGGAAAAATCAGTGAACGGAATCAACGCGATTTGGGTGAGCAGGGTCAGCGGAATGTAAAGCCACGATCCGGCGATCCAGGCTTTGGCAGCATTGAGCGACCAAAATGTTCCGGTAAGCGCGGCCAGCACGGCCGAGGCGACCATCAATAAAAGCTCGCGACGCAGGTGGGCGTATTTGTTCCCGAGTACGAAAAGGAATTGATCTGGGAAAATTGCGGCGGCCGCGAGTACCACAAGGCAGAACAAGGTGACCCCACCAGCGATCTCGAGATAGAGCGAACGCAATTGTCGCCGGTCCTGACAGCGGGCGAACGCGGGAACGAAAATATTAGCCAGCAAATTTGCCAGCACGACAAAGATCATGGCGAGCCGGCCGAGCGCGCCCACTTCCGCGACCGAACTACTTTGACGCGCGAAAAAGCTGATGAGAAGAATGGTGATTTGTCCCTGGAAACAATAGAAGACAGCGTTGGCGGCCTGGCTGCGAATCAGACCGAGCATGGTTTTGCGATCGTCGGCGTTTTGTGGCGCGCCAAAATCGATCACCGTCGCGCCGTAACGGCGGAGCAGGAGATATTGCAGAAAAATCACCCCCGCCGACAGGGTGACGGCGATGCCAGCATTGAGAAAAATGAAGGCTAGAAGCACAAGAATCGTTAGTCGCAGGATGGCGCCAATGAGATCGATGCGCTGAATGACTCGAACATCGGAACGAAGTCGCGGAATTACCCCCAGGACACCGACATCGAGTTGAATGGCGAGACCGATCAGAACGAAAATGATCAGCAAAGCAGTGTAGTTGAGGGACGCTCCATTTTTTGCGAGCATGAAATAGAGCAGTGGCGTGACAGCAATCATCGCCAGAAGGGCGAGACGCCGCCGAAGATATAGTGCGGTGCTGATTAACTGGCTGAAGCGGGAACGGTCCTGCCAAACCCGGCCGCCAATGGAAACGAGCCCAATGCTGACGCCAACATCGGCCAGTAAATTCAGCGTACCTTGCATGGTGTTGGCGATGGTGAAGAAGGCGTACTCACGTTGCTCGAGTATGCGAATAAGCAGGATTCCGCTCAGGAAACCGATCATCTGCACGATTATCTGCACCGTGACAAAGCTGCCGACGACGCGACCGCTTCGAATTAGTCGTCGCAGATATGGCGACGGCAAAACGTCGGTCACGCCGGCTGGCGGAAATTCGATCAGCGGCACGATGATTCTAAGAATTTACTTACTATCTGTCCGAACCGGCTGCGGCAAGTCGCGACGATCGCTTCTGGCTGATGGGCGGACTAGCGGGCTCGAAGGTCCTGGCTGATGTTGTTCTCGCTCCACCGCTCTTATGTCTCAGGGTAACCACGCCTATATCGATCATGTCAGAAGACTGGAGCAACGCTTAGGCTCAGGAAACGAGGCATTGCGGCTTGCGGTCGGAGGCGAGTCCGAAGCTGTCGGCAAACTGGAATATTATCTGTTGCGCTCTTTGGGATTAACCACGGGGCCTCTCGTTGTCGATATCGGCTGCGGCAGCGGTCGACTGGCGCAGCAACTAGCCCCGGATAAAGGCATCCGCTACATCGGGACAGATGTCGTTCCCCGGCTAATTGAATCGGCCCAAGCTTTGACCATGCGCGATGACTGGAAATTCAGTGTCGTCGACGATGTGCAAATTCCGTGCACCGATAACGTGGCTGACTTTGTCACATTTTTCTCCGTTCTGACACACACGACGCATGAAGAAAGTTTCAAATACCTTCAAGAGGCGTCACGATGCTTAAAGGTAGGCGGGCATGTAGTCATCTCGTTCCTGGAGTTTCGGCTCCCATGGCATTGGGAAACCTTCATCGCATCAGTCAAAGCGAAGGCGGGTCGACCTTTGATTCAGTTTCTCGATCGCGACGCCATTGCGACGTGGGCAGGTCATAGCGGCCCTGCCGTCGACTCCTTTTTCGACGGCGACAAAGGTCATATCCCGATTCCCGAAGAGATTCGGTGGGAAAATGGGACCTCCATGAAATCCTTGGGTAATCTTGGTCAGTCCGTCGCGGTGCTGCGAAAAGTCTAGAAGGCACGGTCGATCCTGCAACTCAATGGAGCAACGCATAATTGAACGTATTGGCCGGGAGTTCCAAGGACCGGACCAGAATCGTGTTCTTGAGCTACTTGTCAGCTACTCAGGACCGGAGAGCGATCGGGTAAGATGGGACATTCTCGAGCTGAGCAGAGGCAAGCTTGAGAAAATCGGGGAGTACCTGAAAGCGGCGCAGACTGATTACCGCGACATTCTTTATTGGGCTGAGTATTATCAGAATGATCCAATGCTGCGCGGTCGCGATCCAAAACAGATGGTTGATGAAATCATTGCCAAATGGAGAAGGAAGAGTGAGTGAACGACGTTGCTACCGCACCGTGAAAAGCCTCGAAATTCTCTTGTTGGGGTGTTCGCGGTCGCGGATCCATTGCCGCAAATTCTGAATCGGGGCCGCTGGAGATGGTAATCGCAGCAGCGATTCGAGTGGCGCCACGGGGTTGACAACTGCTCGAGCTTGGCGGTTTGAAATATTTCCGAGCAGGTGATGGCTTGGCTGAAGGCGCAATGGCGATAACCGGGAGAAGCGCAGGTAGGGGCGATTGACCTCAAT
The DNA here is from genome assembly GCA_003221295.1 of Verrucomicrobiota bacterium. Taxonomy (GTDB): domain Bacteria; phylum Verrucomicrobiota; class Verrucomicrobiia; order Chthoniobacterales; family UBA10450; genus AV69. Next base: position 3,452 of record QHRA01000062.1, read on the forward strand.
CGCCGGCCGGTGGTTCCGGTAAACCGCCGTTAGCCATCCCCGAGAAGGACGTAAGGCCATTCATCTTCCGCGCCAATCAAACCTGCCCGCACAGGGTTCTGGCGGATGTATTCAAATTTTTCTGCCTCACTTTCATCGTGCCGTAGATCGATGATCGAAAAAATTTCGCTGCCAATGGATCCTCGCGATCGTCGCAGTGACGCGTTTGAAGTCGCGAAGTAGGTTTGCGAGATCTGCGTTGCCTGGAATGCCAACCAGCATGTGCAGATGGTCGGGCATCAAGAGTAGGATTTTTAAATACCATTTCTGAGTATCGTGATAACAACGCCCGGTTTCGAACAACACCCGCGCGATGTCCTCTCGACAAAGCTGATTTGCAATCCGGGCTTCACAGCAAATTGTGATGAAAAAGGTAGCGCCAAATCGGGCCGGATAATGAGTTGAACGATCGAGTTGTTTTTCGAACCGGCCGAGTGGAAACGGGTATTTGTTCATCAGGGGAAATCCGGGTGGCGGCGGTTCACCAAATCGCTTGCGGGCGATTGGGGTCAATCGCCCCTACCTTCAAATGAATACTATTTGGGAGAGCGTGAATCGGCGTGCGTTTTCACATTGCGCCGTTGCTTGTCCACCACTCGCCGCAATTCGCGTTCCATTGTCTTGAACGCGTCATGCACCACTTTTGCCAGCGGATCGTGCGTTCCATTATCGATCTGTTTTTCTTCCGCGACCAGCTCGTGGCCGGGCGGGACGGTAACATCAATCCGGACCCGATATTGGTTTCCCTTTTTGTGGGCGTGGTTCGGTTGCTCAATAGCAACATCGCACCGGCTGATGTGATCACAGAATTTATCCAGCCGCGTCGCTTTCTCCAATACCATCTGTTCGATTCCCAGGGATTTCTTCAGGCCGCGATAAGTGATGTTTACTGGCAATTGCATAGCGCCTCTATTCTAATGCGTTCGAGCCGCCAACGCCAAGCACTCTCATGCGATTCGGCTGTGGCCCATTTTTTCCCTTAGATTGGCTGCAATGAGCGAAAATGGGAAGCTAACTTCGCCGGCTCCACTTTCACCAGATCCGATTTCACGAATTCGACAATGCGATTGCGGACATCGGGCCCAAGCAATTCAATGATTGCGTTATGGCACGAGGCGGGCGCGGCGAAAGACCAGCCTTCGACCCCGTTGGACTTCGCGATTTGCGTAATTTGATCGGCCAACTGCTTGTTGATCCGGCGCTCGGTTTCGGTTTCCAATTTGGTTTCCGCGATCGACGCCTGATGCATTCCAGCCCCATCGCTCGCCGCATAGCGCCCGGCCAAATCGGTGACTTTATCGACCAGTTTGCCATGCGCATCGGTGACATCGAAGGCCTGCACCAACTTCAAACTTGGTCCGCGCGTTGGGGTTTCGTTCACCCGGTAAGCTTTCAAGCTCCCCCGATCGGCCACGATAATGAGCGAGGTCGGTGTCATGCCATCACAATGCGCGGACGCGACTTCCCCGCAATCTAGTTCGTTTGCCGGCCACTGATCACGGCTATTCTTTTTTTCCTGGCACGGGCTGGGGAACCCCACGCGGGAAATCGAAGGGCCGCTTCCGGAATGATTCCTGGCGCGCTTGCGCCTGTGCCCCAGCGCTTAACTTAAGCAGGCAAGCGCCACGATCGATCACCGGCAGCTCCTCGCCCGAGGCAAAACTTTTTGGCTCGGCCAGAAAACCGGACTCACTCGCAGTGTCGATGAGCAGTTGCCATTCAATGTGTTCCTGCCCGGGGAGGAGAAACGAAATCGTCTCGTAATGGGCGTTGATCAGAAATAGAAAAGTATCGTCGCGAATCGGATCACCTTGAAAATTTAAGACGTCGATGGTGTCGCCGCTTAGCATCATTCCCAGGCAACGCGCGAAAGGTAAACTCCAATCTTCCTCGCTCATTTCGTTGCCTCCGGGATTGAACCACATTACGTCTTTGATCTCGCTCCCGCGGATCCGGCGGCCTTGGAAAAACTTCGGGCGCCGAAAAACAGGATGCTGGTGTCGGAGTTGAATGAGGCGTCGGGTAAATTCGAAAAGTGCATTTTGCTTTTCGTCCCGTTTTTCCCAATTGAACCAGCTGACCTCATTGTCCTGGCAATAGGCGTTATTGTTGCCGTTCTGGGTCCGGCCGAATTCATCGCCGCCCAGCAGCATTGGCACGCCCTGCGAAATAAAGAGCGTGGTGAGAAAATTACGACGCTGTCTTTCGCGCAAGGCGCTGATCTCCTGATCGTCGCTCGGGCCTTCCACCCCGTGGTTCCATGAATGATTATTGTTGTCGCCATCATGATTCTTCTCCCCGTTGGCTTCGTTGTGTTTCTCATTGTAGCTAACGAGATCTATGAGCGTGAACCCGTCGTGGGAGGTGACAAAATTGATGCTGGCGTACGGTCGCTTCCCACTATACTGGTAAAGATCGGGGCTGCCCGTCAGTCGATATGCTACTTCTCCGATCTTTCCTTCATCGCCCTTCCAAAAACTGCGCATAGCATCGCGGTATTTCCCGTTCCATTCCGCCCATAAGACCGGAAAATTCCCGACCTGATACCCGCCTTCGCCGACGTCCCACGGTTCCGCGATTAGTTTGACCTGCGAAAGCACGGGGTCCTGGTGGATGATTTCAAAGAAAGCATGCAGCTTGTTCACGCCATTGGCGTCGCGCGCAAGGGTGGTGGCGAGATCGAAGCGAAAACCATCCACGTGCATTTCAAGCACCCAATAGCGCAGGCTGTCCATTACCAACTGGAGCGTGCGCGGATGCAGGAGATTAAAGGTGTTGCCGGTGCCGGTGAAATCAAGATAGAAGCGCGGATTTTCCGTCTGCAATCGGTAGGAAGCAATGTTATCGATCCCGCGAAACGCCAGGGTCGGCCCGAGGTGATTGCCTTCGGCGGTGTGGTTGTAAACGACGTCGAGAATGACCTCGATTCCGGCGGCGTGCAGGTTGCGCACCATCATCTTAAACTCGTTCACCTGCTCGCCTCGATCGCCGCTGCTGGAGTAGTTCGCTTCCGGCGCGAAGAAACCAATGGTGTTGTAGCCCCAGTAGTTTGTAAGTCCGCGATCCACCAAAGCCTTGTCATCAATGTGGGCGTGCACCGGCAGCAGCTCGATCGCGGTTACACCAAGGCGTTTCAAATAATCAATCGCCCAAGTGCTGCCGAGGGCGGCGTAAGTGCCGCACAATTCCGGCGGAACGCCCGGACATAACTTGGTGAAACCTTTCACGTGCACTTCGTAGATGATCGATTCCGCCAGCGGCCGTCCCAGCTTGCGATCGTCTTCCCAGTTGAAAGCATTATCAATTACCACCGCTTTGGGCATTCCCCAGGCATCATCGCGAAAATCGCGGGTCAAATCCTCCTTCTCACCGCCAACGACGTAGCCAAACATTTCGTCGCCCCATTCCACCCGGCCCGCGATCGCCTTGGCGTAGGGGTCGAGGAGCAGCTTGGAACTGTTGAAACGAATTCCGATTTCCGGTTCGTACGGGCCGGAAACGCGATAACCGTAAAGCTGTCCCGGCCGAACCTCGGGTAGAAAAATGTGCCAGACCTGGTCGGTATGTTCCGTCACCGGAATGCGAACGTTTTCCTCCGGTGCTTCCATGCTGTCGAAAAGACAGAGGTCGACTGAAGTGGCGTGTTCGGAGAAGAGCGCGAAGTTGACGCCGTTGCCCAGCCAGGTCGCGCCAAGGGGATATGGATAGCCGAGCCAGGTTTTGATTGGCGTCATAATGGCGAAGCGTTCCTATTCACCAAGCAAATGCGATGCGCAACGGGTGGAATGGAAATCGTCTGCTGTCGTGGCCTCTTATACCGCCGGCCGTTCAGGCAAGTGCTTCTCCACTCCGGGATGAACACGAGCCGCTTTAACGGCATACCTTGGATGCCCATGAAAAGCCGTTGAAACGGCTTTTATTGCGAGTGCTGCTGAATGGGACCGGCCTGAAGGCCGGTGTTAATGAGAAGGGTGTCGGCGGACGGTCACCGCGAGGGTGTGGCGCGCGGCTCGGCCTCGCGTTTCGAATTACTACTGCGATGAAACATCTTTTACACTCAGGCGCCGCCATCTTGCTCGCGTCGTTTATTTCGGGGTGCGCGACTCACGTTACCATGATTGGCCCGGCGCGCCCGCCTATCAGCCCGGCCGCGGTTCGAATCTACGAAAACCCACCGCGCCATTACCAACAAATCGCCATCATCAATTCGTCAGTGGGAACGACCTGGCTTTTTCCCGATCGCGGCTCGCTCGATGAGGCGATTGCCGATCTGCGACGAGAAGCCGCCGCGCTCGGGGCCAACGGGGTGCTCTTGCAGGCCGTGTACGATCGGCCGGTCGGCGGACTTTCGGTGGGGGTCGGCGGCTTTGGCTACGGCCGTCACAATTTCTACGGCGGCGGAGGGAGTGTCGGCGGGCCGTTAATTAATCGCCGCGTGCAGGCCATCGCGATTTACGTCCACCGGTGACACCGGTCACAAATCGTGTAACACCTTTTGCGCTTTCTCCACGTCATCCGGGCGCAAGATCATCAAGCCTTTGGTCGAGTTCAGTGTCGCGGCCATGTAAGCGTATTCGATATTCACGTCCGCACCGGCGAGGCGGTCCGCAATTTGCCCGAGCACGCCGGGATGATTTTCCGTCTCGATCATTAACACTTCCGTCTCCAGCGCGAGCACGCCACGTTCGCCCAGGAGCATGAGGGCCTTGGTCGGATCGCTTAACACCATTCGCACTACCGAATGATCGGCGGTGTCGGAAGTGGAAAGCGCGTGGATATTAATTTCCGCGCCGGCCAATTCTTCACACACACGCGCGAGCGCGCCGGGCCGGTTGCTAAGGAACACTGCCAACTGCGTAGCGGATTCGATCTTGATCGTCGGTTGATCTCCCATACTCACAAGGTGCCGCTCCTCGACCGCGCTGACAATCAAAAGTGTAAGAGGCGTCATCCCGCAGCAGCAAAAACACGCGCGTCATCCCGAGCGACAGCCGAGGGATCCCGACAAAGTCACGTTTAAGCTCTCGCCTCGGGATACCTCGACTTTGCTCGGGATGACGAAGGATTACTCCTGAAATCTCCGGAACCAGGAATATGGGAAAGCGTTACCGGGACAATCAGTCGCCCATTGGGGCGGATTCACTTCGCGATGGGGGCGCACGACTGCGTAATGCGCATCAATTTTCCCGCAGCGTTTTCGCAGATAATTGATCAGCTCTTCGCAGGCTTCGAGCTGGCGGCGGGTCGGTTGATCGCGATTGAAATCGCCCACCAGGCAAATGCCGAGCGCAATGTTGTTCAAATAATCGCTATGCACGTGTCCGCCGTTGATCTGGCGCCGCCAGCGATCGCCAACTTCGATTTGGCCATCACCGGTCGAGGTGCCATTGCCGATGACGAAATGATACGCGAGCCCATTTTGCATTCGGCGCACGTGCCGGTGGTAATAATCGAAAATCCGGGCGCTGCCTTGTCGTGTGCCGCTGTTGTGCACAACAATGAACTGCCAGCGACGGCGCATCACCGGGGCGCGATCGATTTCGCTTCGGACCGACCGCGAAAGATAACGATAACTGACTTCCGGACGTGACCAAAACCACCAGCCGCGACGTGGGGTTGGGGTTGGCGGCGGTTCATAACCCTGATCGCCAACAAATCCTGACTTCTCAACTTCGACCTGTGGAATGGTGCCGCTCGCAATCGTTGGCCGAGCTGTAGCGAGCGGCGTGGGAGAAGGCGTTGGGGTCGGGCGCGGCGCTAGCGGCTCCTCCGGCGGCGGCGGAACAGGAGTTGGTGACGGCGATTTTTTGGGAGACGGAGTAGGAGACGCTTTCGTTTTCTTTTTTGGCGACGGACTCGGCGACGCCTTCGCCTTCTTCTTTTTCTTTGATGGCGTCGGTGTTTTCTTAGCAGTCGTTTTCTTTTTCTTCGGCGACGCTTTGGGCTTCGGCGTTGGTGATTTGGCCGGGCTCGGTGAAGCTTTCGCGACGCTTTGAGGAGTTTCCTCAGAGGAAACCTGCGCGTGGGCGGGCACTCCGTTGAGAGCGCATGCAATCAGCAAACACAAACAAAAACGACTCACCGGTGCGCACGTCACAGGAAAAGTCTCAAGCAGGCTGAGGCGCAGGAGCGGAATTTTGCAACTCGCGCTCGCGTTCGCGGCGCAGAATCGCGTTCAGTTTTCCGCCAAGTAACAACAGCAAACAGGTCAAATACATCCAGGTCAGCAAAATGATAATGGAAGCGAGGGCGTGATAGGTGGGGTTATAGCGATCGTACTTCGCGACATAAAGCTGGAACAGTTTCGTCACTGCGAGCCAGCCAACTGCGAATAAAACCGCGCCGGGCAAGGCCTGCCGGATGGTGAGATAATTTTCCGGAGTCAGCAGATAGAGGCCGAGGGCAAGAATAATAAGGGCGATGGCGGTAAGCGGCAGATTCAAGGCCGCGACCCATTCCTGAAGCGGAATCTTCAATTGCAAATTTACTTCCGCGATTCCGGCCAGCGTTTCACCGAAAACCACGGCGTTAAAGCAAACCAGAATGGTGAGGCCGAACCAAAAAAGCAGGAAAAAGGAGATGATGTATTTCGACCACCAGTGCCGGTCTTCGACCACGCCGTGCGTATGACTGAGGGCGCGCGAGACTGTGCTGATAAACATGGTCCCGAGATAAATTCCGGCGATGATTCCCACGTTCGCAATCCATCCGCTCGAGCCGGTTACAACCACGCTGGCGAGGGCGGAATCAAGAATGTCCTGCACCTTCGGATCCGGCGGCAGAAATTCTTTGAGGATAACAAACATGCGATGCAGTTTGGCCGGGTCGGTCCCGAACAAACCGAGCAAGTGCCAGAGAAAGAGAAGGCCGGGGGCAAGAGTGAAAAGAAGTTGATAGGCCATTTGCGCAGCCAGTCCGGTAGTGTTGTCCATCGCCGTCTCCCAAACCATCCGGCGCGCGGTGCGTCCAACCAGCCGCAACATCTTCATCGCGCCCAAGTGTACTTTGCCCTGCGCAATATTCCATTAAACTCCCCCGCGCCGTTTCCGCCGTGAAAAAAATTCTCATTCTTACCGCCGGTTTTGGCGAAGGACACAACAGTGCCGCGCGTGGAATTCGCGACGCTCTCGCACAAATCGCACCCGATTCGTCCGTTGAATGTCGCGATTTGTTTGCGGAAGCGTTTGGACGAGTAAACGAGATCGTACGGCGCGCTTATCTCGTCGGGATCAATCGCGCGCCGCGTGCTTGGTCGGCGATCTATTCCTGGATTGATCGACGCCCGGATTTTCGCAGTGGCCCGCGCTGGTTTTCCCGAGTCCGCCAGCGATTGTCGGAAATCATCGAGCCTGATCGGCCCGACGTCATCGTTTCGGTTTATCCACCGTATCCGCATTTCCTCGATGAGCTTTTTGGACCGGCTGACGGCTCCAAACCCAGACGCGTCGTTTGTGTCACCGATTCGATCACAATCAATTCGATCTGGTATCGTTGTTCGAGCGTCTTCGGATTTCCCGTCAGCCCGCGTTTTGCCGCGCTCGCCGGGCAGCAAATTCGGCCATCCGGCCCGCCGTGGCGGATTTTGCAGATGATAAACGCCGGCCAAAGTTCCGCCGCCGGCCTTGCTCGCTGGCTGGCAAGAATTCCGAATACTGAGCTGACCGTCACGGTTGGTCGCGACGAAAAGGTGCGGCGCGCAGTTGAATCGATTCGTAACGCCTCTGCGCAAAAATTTACGATTATCGGCTGGACAACGGAATTGCCGCAATTGCTCGCTTCGCATCACGTTCTCGTTAGCAAGGCAGGTGGGGCAACGGTGCAGGAAGCAATTGCGGCCGCTTGTCCGATGATCATCAATCAAGTGGTGCCCGGCCAGGAAGAGGGAAACGCGCAACTCATCACCCAAACCAATTCCGGCACGGTCGCGCTAAACAACGATGAGGTGATTGCGACCCTCACGCGCGCCTTTGCCGATGACGGCAAATTGCTGCACGAATGGTCGGAAAATATCGCCAAAATCAGCCGGCCAGCCGCATCACTCGAGATCGCAAACTTTTTGCTCGAGCTGTAATCGCCGAAGTGCGGCCTAGCCACAAAATTTGCGCCAACGTGGCGTCATCCCGAGCCGCGGAAGACGGCGAGGGAGCTCACATTTGGTCATACGTCATCAAATTTCTGTAAACATGAGCAAATTGAGAGGTCCCTCGCGTTCGCTCGGGATGACGCGCGGGCAGTTGTTATCATCGCACGAAAATTTCCACGCCTGCGACGTACGTCCGCACCACTTCCAATTCCGGCGAGAGCACAACCAAATCGGCATCCTTGCCAATTGCGATTTCACCTTTCTCAGGCAGACCAGCGGTGCGCGCCGGATTAAGTGACGCCATCGCGATCGCATGAGGTAAAGGCACTTCCGCGCTGCGGATCATCGCTCGCACCAGATCGATCACACGCGATGCGCTTCCGGCAAGGGTACCGGCGCCGGCAAGAAAACAGGCTCCGTTTTTCACGATACATTCCTTCCCCGCAAGCTGGAAGGTCGTTCCTTCGGCCAGACCAGCGCCTGCAGTCGCATCGGTCACGAGGGAGATTCCGCCCCCGCCTTTCGCGCAATAGGCCAGCTTCATCAGCGCGGGAGAAACGTGGTGTTCTTCCGCAATCAATTCGCAGCAAATCTTCGGCTCGCTTAGCGCAAACTCGAGTAGACCGGCGACCCGTTTTGTTCCACGCCGTCGCGCCGAGGACATGCAATTGAAGGTGTGCGTCAGGCTCCGCATTCCGTTCTCCAAAGCAGCGCGCGCTTCTTCCTCCCAGGCATTGGAATGGCCACCGCTAACGACAATTCCGGCGGCAGAAAATTCTTTGATCGCTGCCAGCGCTCCTTTTGTTTCCGGTGCGATTGTGATGCGCTTGATCACGTCGCGATGTTCGAGCAGGCAGCCAATCAATTCCGCAGAGGCCTCACAAATAAATTCGGGATTCTGCGCGCCGGCCTGATCCCGAGAGATGAATGGCCCTTCGACGTGTGCCCCCGCGATTTGAGGAATCTCTTCCCGAAGTTTTCCGATCTGCGTAAGGGCAAGCAGAATTTCCGAGAAGGGGGCAGTCGCAGTCGTTAGTAACAGGGATGTGGTGCCGCCACTTGCGTGATAATCGCAAATAGCGCGAAATGCATCCGCGTTTGCCTCCATCGCATCGTGGCCATTGGCACCGTGCACGTGCACGTCGACAAAGCCCGGAGCGAGAAAATTTCCCCGCAGATCAATCGTTTCTCCTGGTTGCGACGCCATCGCGCGCAGCTCCGCAATCTTTCCGTCGCGCGCGACAACGTCGAGGTCGTCGTGGATCGCGTCTGCCAGGATTACGCGGCAATTGGTAAAGATCATCGTCCCGTCATTCCGAGCGAAGCTTAGGAATCCCGTGGCGCAAGCTTAAAGGTAACGTCAACGCGATCCCTCGGTCCGAGCCGGACTGGCGTTTTCGCTCGGGATGACCGCTTTTGTCGTCGGATCCGCGGGGAATTGCCTTTCACAGCGATCGCCTGCATCATTTTCCTCTCCATGGATTACGATGTGGCGATCGTCGGCGGCGCATTTTCGGGCGCCGCCACGGCCGTGGTGCTCAAACGTCGCTCTCCCAATGCCCGTATCCTGATCATCGAGAAGACGACCGAGTTCGATCGAAAAGTAGGCGAATCCACCACCGAGGTCAGCAGTTGTTACATGACGCGGATTCTCGGGCTAACTCATCACCTCGGGCACCATCACTTGCCGAAACAAGGGTTGCGCTTGTGGTTTTCGCAGCATCCCGACCAATCGGTTGACGATTGTGTCGAGCTTGGCGCGCGTTATGGAGCGCGTCTCTCTGGTTTTCAAGTCGATCGCGCGACGCTCGACGCGCATTTGCTTGAGGAAGCGGTCAAGGCTGGCTGCGAGTTGATGCGGCCGGCCAAAGTGACGTCGCTGGAATTGCACGAAGGCGGCGAACAAGTCGTCACGCTCGATTTTCAAGGCGAGCAGCGAAGAATCCCCGCGCGCTGGATCGTGGATGCGAGCGGACGCGCCGCCATGATTGCGCGCAAGCTCGGCCATTTTCGGCCGAATCTCGAGCATCCGATTAACGCGGTGTGGGCGCGTTTCACCGGCGTGAAAGAATGGGACAGTTATGAGTGGCGCGAAAAATTCCCGGAAATGGCGAACGCGTGCCGCACCAGCCGGGAGTGGGCCACCAATCATCTCATGGGTTACGGCTGGTGGTGCTGGATCATTCCGCTGCGCGGCGGCGATGTTAGCGCTGGTATCGTTTACGATAGCCGGATTTTCGACCTGCCTGCCGGCGCAACTCTGGCTCAGCGTTTGCACAATCACCTGGTTTCGCATCCGGTCGGCCGCGCCATCTTCGGCCAGGCGCAGGCGATTGAAGGCGACGTCCACGCTTTCTCTGCGCTCCCGTATTGGAGCGAAAAAGTTTGTGGCGATGGCTGGGCCGCGGTCGGCGACGCGACCAGTTTTATCGATCCACTCTACAGTCCGGGTCTCGATTTTTGTTCTTTCACCAGCTATTACGTCGCCAATTTGCTGGCGCGCGGTCTCGCGGGTGAAAACGTGAGCGCGTTGCTTGATTATTACAACGCGCAATACCCGGTGACCTATCGGAAATGGTTCGAGTCGCTCTATCAGGATAAATATTTTTATATGGGCGAAGCGGACTTGATGTCGGCTAGTTTGTTACTTGACGTCGCCAGTTATTATATCGGACTCGTTCGTCCAGTTTATCGTGATCCCGAGTGCGCGTTTGCTCGGTTGCCGTTTGAGGGCAGGCCGGGGCGTGTCGCCGCGTCGATGATGAAATTTTATCGGCGGCGTCTGGTCGCCCTTGGCAAAAATCGCGCCGCCGCGGGACGTCTCGGCGAAGTGAATTCCGGCTGGCGCGAGCTCTACGATGGTTTCGTTCCCGATTTTCGTTTGCGCAAACAAATTGGCCAGGGCCTGCGCCGCTGGTGGAGGGCGGAATGGAAAAATCTCACAATGTCACCGCGCCGGGCTCGATCTGCGACTGCAACTTGCGCTGTCATCCCGAGCGTCGTCGAAGGATCCCGTCAAATATAGGTTAGAGGCGACGCCACGGGGATCCCTCGACTTCGCTCGGGATGACGGCGAAGATTCGCCGCGATGCTTGCGTATTTCGTCGATAATTTCGATCCTTTCATCTTCCGGCTTTGGGAAAACGTCGGGCCGCGCTGGTATGGATTTGCCTATGTGCTGGCGTTTCTTTCCGCCTATTTCGTCGTGCGCCTGCTCTCGAAGCGCGGTTACTGCGACCTGCCACCGGAACACGTCAGCGATTTCATAACTTGGACGGCGCTTTTTGGCGTGTTGCTGGGCGGCCGAATCGGCTACGTTCTTTTTTACAAACCTGAAATGCTACGCGAACCGCTTTCGATCCTGCGGGTGTGGGAAGGCGGCATGGCCAGTCACGGCGGAATGATTGGGATTCTTGCGCTCAGTTTTTACTACGCGCACAAGCATAGTCTTCCCTGGACGAATCTGGGTGACGCGTTGGTTGTCGCGGCGCCGATTGGGTTGTTCTTTGGCCGCTGCGCGAATTTCATTAACGGCGAGCTGTATGGCCGCGCCACCAACGTCGCCTGGGCAGTCCAATTCCCGAAAGAACTTTTGGAAGATTCGTATGTAAAGGATCGCGCTGTTGCCGCTGCACGGACGATCGATTCCTCATTGATCGATCCTGAACAAATCATTCAAGCTGCGCGCCATAATTCGCAATTAAACGATGCGCTTCGCGGGATTCTGACGCCGCGTCATCCCTCACAACTTTACGAGGCGTTTTTCGAAGGAGTCGTCCTTTTCATAATCTTGTGGTTCGTGCGCACAAGAATGCGACAACCGAACGGCGTGCTGACCGGATTATTTTTTAGTTTTTATGCAATCTTCCGCATCATCTGCGAATATTTTCGCGAACCGGATGCGCCGCTCATTGGCGTCTTCACCCGTGGACAATTTTTTTCCTTTTTCCTGATCGCGATTGGAATTGCGTTCGTTGTCGCCGCGAAAGCACGGCCTACGTTTCCAATACGCGGTCCGTCATCCCGAGCGGAGTCGAGGGATCCCGCCGCGAAAGCTTAAAGGTAACGCATCGGGATCCCTCGACTGTCGCTCGGGATGACGGAAAAGTAGGCGGTTCGGTCGACCGCCCTCAACGCCCCTTTCGCTTTTCAAAAAACGCATTACTAATTAGTTCAACTTGTCGCTGATTCTGTTCTCGAAATTCCTCGCGAGCGGCGGGCTCCTTTTCGCTTTTGAGCATTCCACCGTCGCGGGAAAGATCGTCCTCCTGACTCTCGCCATCGGCTCGATTTTCAGCTGGTCGGTTATGATCACAAAAATGCGCGTGATCCAATTCGCCCGAAAACAGACGGCGCGCTTTCTCGAAGCGTTCCGACAGGATCGGCAGCCACTTCGCCTGTTCGAGCGAAATGCGCGCTTTGTCGGCGCACCTATCTTCAATGTTTATCGCGCCGGTTGTCAGGAACTCGCGTTCCATCTGCTCGGCTCTGCCGAAGTAGATGAGACTTTTCGGGCCCGTCTCGGCATTGCCGATAAAATTACCCCGGCGCAAATGAACGCGGTCCGCGCGGCGATGGAACGCGCTGTTGGCGAAACTGCGCTTGAGCTCGAATCGCAAATGATTCTGCTCGCGACGGCCGTCAGTGGGGCCCCTTTTCTCGGTTTGCTCGGCACGGTTTGGGGTGTAATGGACACCTTCACCGATGTCGCCGTGGCCGGTTCTCCGAATCTGGCGACGATGGCGCCCGGCGTCTCAGGTGCGCTCATCACCACCGTGACCGCACTGTGCGTCGCGATTCCGGCGATGTTCGGTTACAATTTTTTGGTCACGAGCATTCGCGGAATGATCGTGCAGATGGATAACTTCGCCGCCGAACTCGCGTCCGAATTCGAGCATAAATACGTCGAGCACAACCCCCGCGAACCAGAGTTCGCGCGGGGAAGTTAAATGGTTAAAAAAGTTACCCGAAGCACGTCATCCCGAGTCCGGGAACTGCCGGATCGAGGGATCCCGATGCGAAACCTTAAAGGTGACTTCAACGGGATCCTTCGATTCCGCCCAGGATGACGGGATAAAAAGATGAAGCGCTACTCGAACCGCAGCAATTTCTCCACTCTCAGCGAGATCAACGTCACGCCCCTACTCGATCTCGCATTCGTGCTGCTCATCATTTTTATGATCACCACACCGTTGCTCGAAAATAGCATGAATCTTGTCATTCCCTCGAGCAGCGCGGCCAATGCGCCCATCAGCAAGGCGCAAGTCCAGACCATTTCGATCGATCGTGACGAGACCATTAGGATGAACAATAAAACTGTTGACGCTGATTCACTAGCGGCTCGTCTGCTGGAGCTGAAGCGTGCGAACCCCGATGTTGCCATCGTCATCCGACCCGACCGTGAATTGCCGGTGCAGAAACTAGTAACGCTGATGGATTCGTTGCAACGCGCACAGATCACGAAAGTCGGTATCGCAACAAAAGCGGAATCGAAATAGGGATGCGACTGAACGCACGTTTCTGGCGAAACGTCACATTGATCGCGCTCGTCCACGCCGTGGCTTTGATCGCGCTTTTGCGATGGGCGGGCGCTTCGAAAATCGCCAGTGCGCAGGAGATCACGCCGGAACACGCGCCGTCTCCTCCGGAAGAAAATCAATCAACCTCGGCGCCGGCGAAAAGCGAGATCCAAATTCCGGCCGCTACTCCGCATCCGACTCCGACGCCGAGCGCGGTCGCGAAGCCTTCGCTAAAACCTTCACCCAAACCGAGCCCTAGGAAAAAAGCGTCACCAAAACCGAGTGCCACCCCGGAGAAAAAGAAATCGCACCCTGCCGCAACTCCAAAGAAGAAAAAGGAAAGCGCTCAGAAGTTACCGGCAAAGAAAGGCGAACCCAAGAAATCCGAAAGCAAGTTGAGCCAGAAGGCGGGCGGAAGCGGGGCCGTTGGTGGACAGAAAGGCACCAATGCCAGCCCGGCTAACGCTAGTTGGTACGGCAACATGTTGCACGATCGCTTTTATCGCGAATGGGCTCAGCCAACCACCGTGGTAGCGAGCGGGGCAAAGCTTTCTGCATTGGCAAAAATCCGAATCGAAAAAGATGGCCGCATTTCAGATTTCAAAATTGTGCGGTCGTCGGGCAACGTCGTGGTCGATGAGTCGGTCGAAGCCGTTGGAAGAAAAGGTGAACATCAATTTTGCGTTGAATTCAAAATAGGGTCACAAAAGCACCAATCGGCCGCCCTTCGCGATGCGCGACTTGGTCACGCGTACATTGCCGCTGCGCATTGTCCTCGTGAACCTTGTCATGTCGAGCGCAGTCGAGACATCTCTAGCTCATGTCTAGGGAGCCGAAATAGTTAGAGATCCCTCGACTTCGCTCGGGATGACAAAGGAAGGTGATGGCGACTAAAGCAATGCAATCGCGCGACCTTCGCGGTGCGCGACTTGGTCGAGCGTGCATTGCTTTGGCGCTTTGTCTTTTCGCCGTCTAACGATTTTTGTGCCGTGGCGAAAACGGTCGCCCGTGAAGTGATCGTAAGTCACTTCCACCACTACTCTCGGATCGACGGGTTCCCATTCGCCGCTACGCTCGGTGCTCCAGCGACTCGGGCCGCCGGGAGCGTTCCCGGTAAAACCCGGTGGTTTGCGCAATGCTTCGAATTTTTTCGTCAAAGCACGCTTGTCAGTCGTCTTAAAGGCGGACGTGAACCCGACGTGATGTAACAGGCCGGCATCATCGTAAAGACCAAGTAAAAGCGATCCGATCAATTTCGCGCCGCTGGCGTAGCGAAACCCGCCGACCACGCAATCGGCGGTGCGGATGTTTTTCACTTTCATCATCGCGGTGCGTTCCCCCGAGGCGTAAGGGAAATCGAGACGCTTGGCGATGATGCCGTCGAGATTGCCACCGACTTTCTTGAACCATTTCTTCGCCTGCGCCAATGAAGTAGTTGCCGGCGAAAGTTTGATAGCCTTGGCTGATTTCAGATTTCTCGTGACGAATTTCTCCAGCGCAATCCGCCGTTCATGCAGCGGGCCTTTCAGAAGCGATTTGCCAGCATCGTTCTCGAGCAGGTCAAAAACGATGAAGGTTGCAGGATGGGCCGCCGCCAATTTTTGCACCCGACTGGCAGCGGGATGGAGGCGTAGCTGCAATTCGTCGAAGGAAAAACGGCCACCCACATCAATGACGAGTTCGCCATCGAGGACAAATTTTTTCGCGGCCAATTGCGAAAGCGCGACAACGATGTCCGGGAAGTAGCGCGCGAGGGGCTGGCCAGATTTCGATTGCAGATAAAGGTCCTTGCCACGCCGAAAAGCAAGGCAGCGAAAGCCATCCCATTTCGGTTCATATTGCCAACAGCCGGTTGGAATTTGGTCGACCGACTTTGCTTCCATTGGCGGCAGCGGAGGCGTGAGCACGGCTGACATTGTGATGCTCGATCAGGCGTCCGCGGCAACAAACGCGCTGTCGTCCTGAACGAAGTGAAGGATCTCACTGAAGGTATGCGAACCCACAAGATCAGTTGGGTGACGAAATGAAAATTGGCGAGGTCCCTCGCCGTCTTCGCGGCTCGGGATGACAATCATATCGGCGAAGCCCTTGAATAGCGTCGCGGCGTGAGTTTCGGTGGACGCTTGCCGCTGCGAACAGCGCCCATCACGGAAATGTAAGGCAGTTCCGTTTTATCCATCGCGCAACGCAACAGTAGTCCGCCGCGGCTCATGTCGCCCCGTCCGACAAAATCCGCTGGGAAACGCAAACGATGTTGAAAATTCTCCAGCAAAACATCGACGTACTTGCCGGTGGCGATACTGCCGAGCAGAACAACTTCGCATTCCGCGCTCAATTTTTTTGCAAGCCGCTGCGCATCCCGCGCGAGCGGTTCCCGGTAACGCGGATCGCTTTCATGGATATCGACTTCGGCAAATTCGCGCAGATCGCGCAGACTTACTCTGGTCGCGGCATCAACCAGGCCACGCGTCGGCGTAATTACGAGGACGCCGCAAATTCCCTCGGCCGTGCGGGCGAAGGCATTGGCGTAGGCGAGTTTGCCACGAAAATAAAGTCCGCTGAGAAAGGCGAAGACTTCACCCAAAGTCGCGCGTTCGCGGCTGCGCAATCGCCGTGCGAGGTCGAACTGCGCCCGCTCGCTCAAAATCATCCGCGCGCGTTCGCCACCTGCGTAAGCGGGCGAAAGTAGAAATATGCGGTTGGGTTTGATCTGTTCCACGCGGAGTTACCTGCAGAAAAGATGCGTGCGAGGCGGCAGTCAACTCATCGGATACACGCGCCGCGGCTCGACGGAGTCTCGCCCTACCAAAGCGTGCTGGCGAAAATTTCACTGGTAGGGCAACGCTCTGCGGAGCCGCAAACGAGGGAAAAACCATTGGTCGTAGCTGCCCCAGTCGCCAGAATCGGGCCGCGCTGGTTGCGACCGTGCATTCAGAATTCTAAATTCATTATATGATTCATGTTAATCGCAACCGTCGCCCTGATATTTTAGCAGCGGCTGAAACGGCGGGAAACAAACAACCGCCGGCATTGTCCGCTCCGGCGGGGGATGATATCGCTTTGCTCGACGAATATTCGCGCACTATCGTAAGTGCGGTTGACCGGGTCGCGCCTTCGGTGGTTAACATCGAATCGCGGGCCAACGGATCGCGCGGGGGCAGCGGCTCGGGATTCATCATCGCGCCAGACGGTTTTATTCTGACCAACAGCCACGTCGTGCATGGTGCGCGCGAAATTGTGGTCAACCTTTCCGACGGCCGCGAATCTCGCGCCCACCTTGGCGGAGACGATCCGGACACCGATCTCGCCGTGATTCGCATTGATGCGGCGCACCTTTCCCACGTGCGCTTGGCCGATTCGGAAACATTGCGCGTCGGTCAGATCGCAATCGCCATTGGTAATCCCCTCGGTTTTCAGGCGAGCGTAACCGCGGGCGTAATCAGCGCACTGGGCCGCTCGATGCACGCGCAATCAGGCCGGCTTATTGACAACATCATTCAAACCGACGCCGCGTTGAATCCCGGAAACTCCGGTGGGCCGCTCGCGAATTCCGCGGGTGAAGTGATCGGAGTCAACACCGCGATGATTCGGCCCGCGCAGGGAATCTGTTTCGCGATCGCCAGCAACACCGCCAAACTTATTGCCGGCTGGCTGATCAAGGAGGGGCGGATTCGTCGCGGTTACATCGGCGTGGCTGGCCAGACCGCGCCGTTGCATCGCCGGGTGGCGCGCTTTTATCACTTGGCGAGCGAGAGCGGTGCCATGGTGGTTTCGGTTGAAAAAGGGAGTCCAGCGGAACAATCCCGTGTCCGGCCCGATGACGTGATTGTCGCCTTCAACGACGAACCGATCGCCAGCGTGCACGATTTGCACAAGAAACTTGTCGGCGACCGGATCGGTACACCCTGCAAGCTGACTATCCTCCGGGGCACCGAGCAACTAACGATCTACGTTACGCCGGCAGAAATGCCGGCGTTGCGTGCGCGCTGATTCTTGCCATTGACCGCGGGCTGACGCACGCTCGCTCCTGTGAAAATTCTCGTCGTCGGCAGCGGAGGTCGCGAGCATGCCCTGGTGCGGAAACTAGCGCAATCGCCTGAGGCCGATCGCATTTTTTGCGCACCCGGAAATGCCGGCACGCAAGAAATTGGCGAGAACGTTTCGATCTCCGCAAACGATCTGCCGAAGCTCACGCGTTTTGCCAAAGGAAACGGGATTGATCTCACCGTTATCGGACCGGACGACCCACTCGCGGCCGGGATTGTCGATTTGTTTGAGGCGGAAGGGCTGCGTGTTTTCGGCCCGAACAAAAAAGCGGCGCGATTAGAAGCTTCGAAGATCTTTGCCAAGGAATTGATGGGCGCAGAAAAAATTCCGACTGCGCAGGCGCGCACGTTTTCCTCTAGCGCGGAGGCGCTCAATTATTGTGATAAGGTCGCGCTGCCTGTCGTAATCAAGGCGGACGGGCTGGCCCTTGGTAAAGGCGTTGTC
This sequence comes from Verrucomicrobiota bacterium, assembly GCA_003221295.1. Taxonomy (GTDB): domain Bacteria; phylum Verrucomicrobiota; class Verrucomicrobiia; order Chthoniobacterales; family UBA10450; genus AV69. Next base: position 21,584 of record QHRA01000062.1, read on the forward strand.
GTCGTGCACGATCGTGCGGGCGCCCGCCAGGCGGTCCGCTCGATGATGGAAGAGCGCGCTTTCGGCGAGGCCGGACGGCGCATTATCATGGAAGAATGTTTGCGCGGAGGCGAATGCTCCGTGCACGCGCTCGTCAGCGGAAAATCGTTTCGCATGCTCGCGACCGCGCGCGACCACAAGCGCGCGCACGATGGCGACGAAGGTCCGAACACCGGCGGCATGGGCGCAGTCAGTCCGGCCGACAATTGGAACGCGGAGCGTGAGAGCAATTTTACCAGCTCGATCATGCAGCCGTTGCTGGACGGGCTAACGAGAAATGCAACGATGTTTCGCGGTCTTCTTTTCCCGGGACTGATGATCACTGATGACGAGTTGCGCGTCCTCGAATTCAATTGCCGATTCGGCGATCCGGAAACGCAGGCCATCTTGCCGCGAATGAAATCGGACCTGCTTCCATTATTAATCGCGACGATTGAAGGCAGGCTCGAAAATGTGGCAATTGAATTCGATCCGCGCATTGCGGTGACGGTGATTCTCGCGTCCGGCGGTTATCCGGGAAAATACGAAACCGGGAAACCGATCGAGGGACTGGAAAATGGGGCGCGCTTGCCGGAAGTGCAGATTTTTCACGCCGGAACGAAACGGCAGGATAGAAAAACCGTCACATCCGGCGGTCGGGTGCTGGCGATCACAGCACTGGGTGACTCGGTCACACAAGCACGCGAGCGCGCCTACGCTGCCATTAACCAAATTCATTTCGATGGTTGCCATTTCCGGCACGATATTGCCCTGTGCCCCGCTCACACATAGAGTCTGCGCCCGTCGGATGAAGCTAAAAACAATGGTGGCCACCGTGCTCTTGGCCGGGATCGCGTCTGCGATTTTTGCGCAAACACCGAGTCCATCGGCACAACCGAGCGCGTCGGCTGCCACAAAAACGACGGTCGATGCCCTCGCCCCCGCGGAAATCGATGAAACAATTCGCGCGCTGAAATCGAATTTTGTCGATCCGAATGCACTCAAGGATCAGGAGATTAATCGGGCGACGCTGGAAGGTTTGCTGGCGCGTTTACACGGCGGGGCGATGCTTATGGCGAGCAAAACCACGACTCCGGAATCGCCCGCGCCCTTTTATAGCGAAGTGCTGGGAAATCATATTGGCTACATCCGAATCGGATCGCTCACCAATGATAACGTGCGCGCGATGGAGAAAGCGCTGACGGATTTCACCTCGAAAAAGGTGGATGCACTGGTGATTGATTTGCGCGCCACAAGTTCTAACGATTTCGATATCGCGGCGGAAATGACGAAACGTCTGGTGGCGAAGGGCAAAACGTTATGGACCGTGCGTAAGACGGCGGCGCATCAGGATCGTGCATTCACGAATGATCGCGATCCGGTTTTTCAAGGAACCATCATGGTGTTGATCGACGGCGAAACTTCCGGGCCGGCGGAAGCGATGGCGGCGGCGCTGAAAGCGCACGGGCAAGCATTGTTGATCGGGCAACCCAGCGCGGGACTTGCAGTGGAATATTCAGACTTTCCACTTTCGAGTGGAAAAATACTGCGGATCGCAGTCGGCGAAGTCGTCGGCCCGAATGGGCAATCGCTTTTTCCCGGCGGAGTGAAACCGGATTTGCCGGTGGAATTGTCGCCCGCGCAAAAGCATCAAATCTTTGCCCTGAGTATGCAACGCGGTCTAACGACTTTTGTATACGAACGCGAACGTCCGCATTTTAACGAAGCCGCCCTCATCGCTGGGACCAATCCCGAGTTCGATGTCCGGCAGCAGCGACGCAATCCGGACGAAAATCTGCATGACACGGTGTTGCAGCGGGCGGTGGACGTGATTGCCTCGCTGGCTGTTTTTCAAAAACACTAACGTGGAAACGCTCGAGCAACGCCTCGGCTACCAGTTTCGCAACCCAGCTCTGCTCAAGGAGGCGCTGACCCATCCCAGTCTCGGCCACGAAAAACAGCGGTATCAGGAGGACAATCAACGCCTGGAATTTTTGGGCGATGCTGTTCTCCAGCTTGTCATCACGGAATATCTCTACGCCCATTTTCCACGGGAACAGGAAGGCCGGCTCACGAAATTGCGCGCGCGCTTGGTTTCGCGCGACGCGCTCAAGGCGCACGCTCAGGCGCTCGATCTCGGCCGGCATTTGTTGATGGGGCGTGGCGAGGAAGCAAGCGGCGGGCGCGTGCGGGCTTCTACCCTGGGCGACGCTTTCGAGGCGATTGTCGGCGCGATTTATCTCGACAGCGACTTCGCTACTGCGCGCAACTTTGTTTTACGCGAAGCGCGTGCTGCCCTCGAGCGCGTCCGGGAAGAACCGATCGACATCAATCCCAAAGGCGAGCTCCAGGAAATTTTGCAAAGCATCGCCATGAGCGGGCCGACCTATGAAGTTCTTTCGGCGACCGGGCCTGAACATGCCAAGACGTTTGTCGTTGAAGCGCACTGGGAAGGGCTCGTCCTTGGTCGCGGAACCGGCTTGAGCAAGCAGGCGGCGGAGGTCGAGGCTGCAAGCGATGCTCTCGAAAATAAACTTTGGGAAAAGAAGTAATCGTCGTCCGGAACGCGGTCGAGGCGGAGTTGAGTGGACCTCGATGCGCAAGCTTAAAGTAATGCTCGGGATCCCTCCCAGCCTTCGCAGGAAGCTACGGCGCGGCAGGCGACTTACGCTCGGGATGACGACGCTTGAGCCCGTCGCCTAATCCATCCGCGCATTGTCATCCTGAGCCGCGAGGACGGCGAAGGATCTCTCTTTGCTCGAGAACGTGCCATCCGCTTAAGAGGTCCCTCATCGTCTACGCGATTCGGGATGACGCGGCAGCGCTCGGCACAACCCGCTACACTGACGGATTGAGGGCGAAAATTTTCCCGCGTCCAGATTCCCAAGCGAAATGCGAGCGAATGGCCGACGAGACAAATCTTTTCGCCGTTGCGATTGCGCGCGCGAGCTCCACGCCTTTCGCTAA
>QHRA01000063.1 GCA_003221295.1 Verrucomicrobiota bacterium
CAATCGCTTTATCAAAGTGCTGGAGCGATTCGTCTCGCAAAGCCAGTTCATCATCATCACCCATAACAAGCGCACCATTGCCAAGGCCGATATTCTTTACGGCGTGACCATGGAAGAACGCGGCGTGAGCAAGCTGGTAGGAATGAAGATGACCCCGCCACGAAAGGCGGAAGCGAACGGAGCGAGCGTGCTGACGGAAGACGCAACGCAGCAAGATTTTTCGATGGCGGAGGAATCACCGCGCGTCAGTTCGGTCGCCGCAAGGTAGTTCCGGGTAGCGCACATATCAAATCTGCGCGATACACGAGGTTCGGAACATAGACCGCTAGGTCTGTGCGCCCAGCGGAGTTGCGCTCCGCTGCCGCAGATCCGAAAGCGGACAGAATGTCCCCTTGGCGCACAGGCCGCAGGCCTGTGTTCCGTGCCGCTGGCCGAAAAGCTTCCGAAACCAGGTCGGTTAGACTAATCATTGTCGCCGGCACGCTGCCGGCGACGGCAGGCTGGCGGCCTGCGCTCCCCAGATCAGCTTTGGGGTCCCCGTCCCATGAGCCGGCCACGAAAATTTTTTGCGCAGCCGCCCTGATGTTGGCTACAATCGTCCGATGCTGCAAACGGCGCGCCCAAGGAAGAAATCCCAATCGAAAGCGCCGGTCCACGAAAAATATCTCGAGGCGTTTCGCTGGATGCTGTTGACGCGGACATTCGAAGAGAAACTCGCCAGCATGTATCGCGGTGGCCGGATCACCGGTGGTGTTTACATCGGCAAAGGCCAGGAAGCTATCAGCGTCGCTTGCGGAATTTTTTTGCAGAAAGGGGACATCTTCGCGCCCCTCATTCGCGACCAGGCGGGCCGCTCGGCCTTTGGCGAACCGCTGGTCGATGTTGCGCGCACATATCTTGGTTCGCGAACCGGACCGATGCGAGGACGCGACGGCAACATTCACCGGGGCAGCCCGCGCGACGGCCAGCTGGCAATGATCAGTCACCTGGGTGCGATGGTTTCCGTGGTGGTCGGCTCGCTCATGGCAAAGCGTGGCCGGGGCGAGAAAAATTTGATCGGGCTAACGACAATTGGGGAAGGTGGAATGCAAACCGGCGCCACCCACGAGGGGATGAACATCGCCGCGGTCGAGCATGTGCCACTGGTCGTCGTCGCGACCAATAATCATTATGCCTATTCCACTCCGAACGATCGCGAGTTCGCCTGCGCCAACCTAGTCGATCGCGCCCGCGGTTATGGCTTCGAAGGTTATGAATTGGATGGAACCGATCTGGCGCAATGCCTCGACGTGATCGGCACTGCGGTGAAACGCGCCCGCGCCGGTCGCCCACCGCAGCTGGTCGTCGCATCCATCCTGAGGCTGGCCGGTCATGGCGAACACGATGACTTCAGCTACGTCACCGACGACATTCGCAAAGAACCATTCGCGATTGATTGTCTGCACCGTACGGAAGCATTTATCAAGGAGCGCGAATTAGCCGACGCTGCAACGTTGCAACGCTGGCGCGAAGAGGCGGCAGAGGAGGTCGAAAACGCCTTCAGCGCCGCGCAAAAAGAACCCGTCCCTAGCGGCGAGGAAGAGGATTGGTGTGCGATTTCAACGCGTGACCTGGTAGACGAGATTGAATGACGAAGCCCAAATGACAAAATCCGGCCGGGTTAAAACTGTTAAAAGAGTTACAACGTTACAACGGCCTTCCCTTTTTAACGTTGTAACATTTTTAACCGCTTTAATTTCCTCCTCCCGCTCATGAGCATCACGTATCTCGAAGCCATTCGCGAAGCGCAGGCGAAACTTTTGCGCGATGACAAACGTGTTTTCATTTACGGACAAGACGTTGGCGGAAGCTTTGGTGGCGCGTTCAAGGCCACCAAAGGACTGGCGAAAGAATTTCCTGGTCGCGTCTTAAACACGCCGATTAGCGAAGATGCCATGGTCGGCACGGCCATCGGCGCTGCGCTCGAAGGTATGCGCCCAATTGTGGAAATGCAGTTCGCCGATTTTTCCAGCATCGCCCTGAATCAGATTCTCAACAACGCCGGCACGCATTACTGGCGGACCAATGTTCCAGTTCCAATCACGGTGCGGTTGCCCTCAGGTGGCACCAAGGGGAGCGGACCGTTTCATTCGCAATCAATGGAATCCCTTTACGCGCATTATCCGGGATTGATCGTGATGACGCCGGCGACGGTGGAAGACGCCTATACCATGCTGATCGACGCGGTCGCGATTGATGATCCGGTGGTTTACTGCGAGCACAAATACCTTTACTACCATCTCAAGGCCGACAGTTTGCCAATGATGGAATGCCAGTTGGCAAAGCTCGGATCGCGCGGACCGGCCGCGATCTAACAATCGTTAGCTACAGCGCGATGTTACACGAATCTTTAAGCGCGGCCGAGGAGATTGCGAAAGAGGGATTCGAAATCGAAGTGGTCGATCTGCGCACAGTGAAACCACTCGACACCGCCACGGTGCTGGCCTCCGTCGCCAGAACCGGCCGGCTTTTGGCGGTGGGGGAATCGTTCCCCTGGGGCGGCGTGACCGCGGAAGTCATTGCGCGTGTGACTACGGAGGGTTTCCATTTGCTCGATGCCGCGCCCGCACGGGTTAACGCCAAGGATACTCCCATTCCTTACCATCCAAATCTTTGGTCGACGCACCGACCGAGCAGCAAAGTGATTGCCGCGAAAGCGCGAAAAATACTTCGCGAATAAATTTATGCCACAAGTTCCAATCATCATGCCACAGCTCGGCGAATCGATCGCGGAGGCGACGATTGTCTCGATCAACGTGAAGCCGGGCGAAAAAGTCGCCGCCGATCAGGAAATCATCGAAGTCGAAACCAACAAGGCAGTGATGGGTGTCACGACACCGTGTGCGGGCGAGATCGCGAAAATCGATGCTCAGGTCAAGGAAACTTATTCGATTGGCACGGTGCTCGGTTACATCGAAGCGAGCGAAAAAGACGCCGGGCGATTTGCCAAACAAACCCCGCCGCCCGAAGCGCAGCGCGAAATGACCGAAGAAATTCCCGGGCGAAACGAAGAAACAGCAAAGGCCGAAAAAACCAAAAGCAACGGCGCCAGAGCAAAAGTTCCGACTGATGGGTTGCCGGTTCCCTCTGCCGCGAAAGGGGCAGGATTTTTGTCCCCGCGCGTGCGTGCACGAATGGCGGAGTTGCAATTAACGAACGCGGATCTCGCTGGAATCGCAGGAACAGGCAGCGGCAATCGCGTCACGATCAAAGATCTGGAAAATTATTTGCACCAGATGGAATCGCAGACAACGAGCGATGCCTCGGCCATTAGGGCGGGAGTCGCAGATGCGATGCGTCGCAGCTGGTCCCGGCCGCTGGCGACGATTGGGTCGTCGGTGAATCTCGATCCTGTTCTAACGGATCGTAAACAGCGCGATCCGAAGCCCGGTCCGGCACTTTATGCGTTGCGCGCGCTCGCCCTTGCCCTTGCAGAAAATCCGGCCGCGGCCGCGAAACTGATCGGCGCCCGCGTCCTGCAATCGAATACCATTGACATCGGACTCGCGATTGAAGCACAGGACGGAATCATTGTGCCGATCCTTCGCGGCGCAGACAAAACTTCGCTAGCGGATCTGACGACAAAGTACGAAGAGTTAGTTTCCCTCGGGCGCGCTCGTCGCATTTCCCCGGAAATGCAAAGCGGCGGAATCGCAGCGGTTTCAAACTTCGGCACTTTCGGGGTGGAATGGGGCACGCCGATTCCCCTGCCCGATCAGACCATGATTCTCGGTCTCGGTGCCGGCAAAAAAACACCACGCTGGGACGAATCGAAATCGGATTTCGTTCCGATAACGGAGGCGCAAATCACGCTCAGCTTCGATCATCGCAGTCTCGATGGCGGCGGTGCCGGGCGATTATTGAAGCGTGTGATCGAGCTGCTGGAAAATCCGCAGGCGCTTTGATTCTGGGGAACGCAGGCAGCTTGCCTGCTCTTTTCGGCGGCTTGCCGAAAAGCTGCTGCACTCGATATTGTCGTCGGCAAGCTGCCGACGACTGCAGGCTAGCAGCCTGCGCTCCCCAGAACATTGTGCGACACGCCCCACAAAATTTGCACGGCGGACGAAGCCGATCACATTTAAAGTGGTATTTAACAATATGTACGAGAACACCGAATTCAGCACCAGTCGCGACATTGAAGCGGTTCAAATCCCGGCGGGGACGAAGATAACGATTCCGGCGGGAACCCCCGGTGTGATCACGCAATCACTGGGCGGTAGTTACACTATCGCTACGAACTTCGGTTTGTCCCGCGTAGCGGAAAAAGACGGTGACGCTCTCGGATTGGAAAAGAGGGAATCGCAGCCTGTCTCGTCCGGGAATGGAGCGAAAGATGGCGAGGTTTCCGAGGAAGATGTTTGGAACCAATTGCGCCAATGTTATGACCCGGAAATTCCGGTGAACATTGTCGATCTGGGATTGGTTTACGATTGCAAGCTGACGAAGAAAGAGGACGGCGGCACGCGCGTGGATGTGAAGATGACATTAACCGCGCCGGGCTGCGGAATGGGTCCCGCCATCGCCCACGACGCCCAGAGCAAGATTTTGACGATCGACGGCGTAGATGAAGCCGACGTCCAGCTCGTCTGGGATCCGCCGTGGAACCAGAACATGATCAGCGAAGCCGGTCGGATGAAGCTGGGGATGATTTGACGTAGATATCTACGTGCCCCATCGCAACCTTCTGGGGAACGCAGACTGCCAGGCTGTTAATTGCCGTCCGGATCGGACTTTCGGCAAGTAACGTAACATAGACCTCCAGGTCTGTGTTCCGAATGGGATTCGGGATGACACCGTACGGAGCATTATGTTGAACGCGGGTCCTCGATTACGTCTCGCACGTGCAAGAAATTTTCTGAATCAATTGACACTGATTCTACCGATTCTATAATCCTGCTCCGAGCGCCCGAAGAAATTTCACGAGATCATCCGATGCCTTCTACTGAAATCATTTTGACCGACAATGTCCCGGGCCTCGGCGCGGAGGCGGACATCGTGAAAGTGCGTCGCGGTTATGCTCGAAATTATCTTTTGCCGCGCGGCAAAGCGCATGAGGTAACGCCGGCGAGCCTGCGTCAGCTGGAGAATTTAAAAACGAAACGGGCCGAGCGCGAAGCCCGCGAGTTGAATGAAGCGGAGGAACTGGCCCGGCGAATCAATAAATTGCGCGTGATCTTTAAACTCGAAACCGGCGAGACTGGCAAGGCGTTCGGTTCGATCACGGCGCAAGATATCGTGACGCGATTGAAGAATGAGATCGGAGATGAAATTGATCGTCATAAGATTCATCTCGAACATCCGATCAAGACAACCGGTGAACACGAAGTGGCGATCAAGTTGCACCACGACGTAACCGTGAATTTCAAATTTGAAGTAAAATCAGCGCATGAGGAACCGGCTAAAGCGGTGGAACCGGCCGAATCGGCCGAGCCTGCTCCGAAACGAGGATTATTCCGAAGACGCAAATAAATGCCGAGCTCTCAGGGAAGCGGTCCTGAGAAGCCTCGTAAGACAGCGGGAAATGGCGCTGACCGAGGCTTGGCGCAGCAGAGTGGCGGAAGAGTTTTTCAGAGCTCGCCAACAGGTTCGGCACAGGATATTCACCGCGCGCCGCCTCATAGCGTCGAAGCCGAGCAGGGCGTGCTCGGTTCGATGTTGATCGCGCCGCAGGACGTCATCCCGGAATGCGTCGAAAAAATCAAAGAGGAATACTTTTACGTTCCGGCGCATCAAACGGTCTTTCGCGTTCTGGTCGAACAATGGAGCGCGGGCCAGGCGATCGATCTCATTACCTTCACCCAAACATTGCGCGACCAAAACGTTCTCGAAACAATCGGCGGCGCTTCGTTCGTGACCAGTCTGTTCACCTTTGTCCCGACGGCAGCGAACATCGATTACTACCTCGAGATCGTTCGCGACAAATACGTTCTCCGCCAGATCATCATCACCTGCACCGAAGGGGTGCGTCGCGCTTACGAGGAACAGGGCGAAGTGGGGCCGCTTCTTGACGAAGTCGAACACAATATTTTTAAGGTCGGCGACGATCGTTTTAAGGGTCAGCTCCTGAGCATGAAGGAACAAGTGATGGGTGCGCTCGAATCGATCGAGAAACTTTGGGAGCGTCGCGGTGGCATTACCGGGCTATCCACTGGCTTCATCGAATTGGATCGGCTCACCAGCGGATTGCACGCGGCTGAAATGATCGTCATTGCCGGTCGGCCAAGCATGGGCAAGACCGCTCTCGCCATGAACGTGGCCGAACATGTCGCGGTAAATCAAAAAAAACCGGTCGCAGTCTTCAGTCTGGAGATGAGTAGCCAGCAGCTTGTCCAACGCATGCTCTGCTCCCGCGCACGCGTCAATTTGCAGCGGGTGCGCGATGGCTTTCTCGGGGAACGCGATTTTCCCAGCCTGACCGCGGCCGCATCGAAGCTGGCGGAAGCCAAAATTTTTATCGATGACAGTCCATCGCTTGAAATTCTGGAGTTGCGGGCCAAGGCGCGCCGGCTGAAAGCGCAGCAGAACGTGGAGTTGGTTCTGATTGATTATTTGCAATTATTGCGATCGGCTACGCGTCGGGCCAAGGAAAACCGGCAGCTCGAGATTTCCGAAATTTCCGCCGGCTTAAAAGCGCTGGCGAAGGAACTGAACATTCCCGTGATCGTCGTCGCACAATTAAATCGGCAGCCCGAAGCGCGGTCCGGAGGGAAACCGCGGCTGAGCGATCTGCGCGAGTCCGGATCGATTGAGCAGGACGCCGATTTGGTGGGTTTGCTCGTGCGGCCTGAGATTTATGAGGAAGACGAGGAGGCGCGCGCGGAGAAGGAAGGCGAAGCGGAACTGATCATTGCCAAACAACGCAACGGACCGGTTGGCGAAATTCCCCTGACCTTTTTGAAGGAGTTCACCCGTTTCGAAGATCGCGCGCGCAACGTCCGGGAACCGGGGGAAGCGTTTTAGATTCGTTGAATCGTTAAAAAGTTAAATTGTTAAATCGGAAGTGATCCGTATTTAGCGAATCACGATAATGATCGCGCGGCCTCGATCACATGCTGCGCGTCGATTCCAAATTCCTTCATCACTTCCGCGCCAGGCGCGCTCAGACCGAAGCGGTGCAGCCCGATTACTTTTCCATCGAGACCGACATATTGATACCAGGTATCCGGAACGCCAGCCTCAATCGAAATGCGTTTGCGACATGATTTGGGCAGAACTTCGTCGCGATACTTTTCCGGTTGCCGATTGAAGCGCTCGAAGCACGGCATCGAAACAACGCGCACGCCGTCGCCGAGTTCTTTGGCAGCGGCGAGAGCATGCTGCAATTCGCTTCCACACGACATGATAATCAAATCGAGTTTGCCTTTTTCCTTTTTTGCGATGTAACCGCCGCGCAGAACACCTTCGCGGCGCGCCTGAACATCGATATCGTTCAAAATCGGAACGACCTGTCGAGTCAGCGCAATTAGTGTGGGACCGTCAGTTCGTTCCATTGCGGCAACAAATGCTCCGGCCGTCTCCTCCGGATCGGCCGGGCGAATCACATCGATGTTCGGCATCACCCGAACGGAGCTGATCGTCTCGACCGGTTGATGAGTCGGGCCGTCTTCGCCGACTCCGATAGAGTCGTGCGTGAAAATGTAGGTATTGGGCAGTTTCGCCAGTGCTGCTAACCGAATCGACGCGCGGCAATAATCCGTGAAAACGGTAAAGGTTGCACCCGAGGCGCGAAATAAGCCGTGATAAGAAATTCCGTTTAGAATCGCGCACATGCCGTGTTCGCGAATTCCGAACCGGATGTTGCGGCCTTTGGGATTGTCGCGTGTGAAATCTTCGCCGCCCTTGATGTAGTTCAAGGTCGAGCCGTGAAGATCGGCGCTGCCGCTCATGAGCAGCGGCATCGCCTGTGCAATCGGCTGCAAGGCTTCACTGCCAGCTTTGCGGGTTGCCAGCTTCGCGTCCTTCGGAAATTCAGGAATTTTCGCTAAGAGATCGCCCGGCACGTTTCGCTCGATCCCGTTGTCGAGCATTTTTGCCAGCTCAGGATTTTTTTTACGCCACTCGTTGTAAATTTTTTCCCACCGCTCGTAATCCGCGAGCAGCTTCTTCTTGTGCTCGGCAAAGTAGGCGTAAGTCTCCTTCGAAACGAAATAATGTTCGTCCGGGAGGCCAAGTCCTTTGCGGCCGGCGTCGACGAATTTCGCACCGGCTTCTCCATGCGCTTTATAGGTCCCCGCAACTTCGGGAATTCCTTTCCCGATCAAGCTGTGCGAGATGATGAACTTCGGCCGGCCGTTGTTGTTCTCTTTCGCATTGTTGAGGGCGTCGAGAAACGCCTGCATGTCTTCGCCGTTGATTTCCTGAACGTCGAAGCCGTAAGCCTTAAAACGCGCGCCCGTGTCTTCGCTCTGGGTTGCGGTTGCCGGCGCGTCGAGCGTCACCGCGTTGCTGTCGTAAATCAGAATCAGATTATCGAGACCGAAGTGTCCCGTGAAGGCACTTGCCTCCGAAGACACGCCTTCTTGCATGCAACCGTCACCGGCCAGACAAATCACATGCTGGTCGAAAATCCGGTGCTCGGCGGTGTTGAAACGCGCCACCGCCATTTTGCACGCGACTGCGATGCCGACCGCGTTACCGACACCTTGGCCGAGTGGACCCGTCGTGCATTCGACGCCCGGCGTGTCTCCAAATTCCGGATGGCCCGGCGTCCTGGAATGCAATTGCCGGAACCGTTTGATCTCCGACATTGGCAAATCGTAACCGCTCATGTGTAGCCACGCATAAAGAAACATCGACCCGTGACCGGCCGAGAGAACGAAATAGTCGCGCCCGATCCAGCGCGGCTTTTCGGGATTATGTTTGAGTGCGTAACCGTAAAGGACCGCGCCTATTTCTGCGCAACCGAGCGGCAGACCAAGATGACCGGATTGCGACGCCTGGACTGCGTCCATGCAAAGACCGCGGGCTTCGGTCGCCGCACGCGAGAGAGCTTCAAAATTCATTTGCATAGCGTCTTATAATCGCAGCGCGCCTCCCGACAAAACGTTTTTGCCACCTTGCAATCGCGCCCAAATCGCCGGTCATTGCCGGAGGTGAATCGGTCCGCATTGCTCCACATCGTCGAGCGTCTCGAGGGGTTGCTCGGAAAATTACCGGCGGCGATCCAAAAACCAGTGCTGCACGAATTAACGCCGTTGAAGGAACTTTTTTTGCAGCAACGCCCGCCGCGTCTCCTCCTCGCCGGAGCGGGGCGCTGGCCCATGCCGCAAGTTGTGAATCTTCTTTTTAACGGCGTCGCGGTTGAAGATTCCAGCCAGGTGGTGTTCGAGATCTTTCACTGGCAAGACATTGAGATTAAAGATCGAGGCGCCATTTCCGTACTCGATGCTCGGGGCGCCGATGACAAAGCGGAAAAAACGATCCGCCTAGAACTCGAACGCACGTCAGCAGACGCGATCATCATTTTGAGCGACGCCTCCGAAGGCCGCAGCAAGGTAAAACGAAGCGCGGAGAATGGCAGCGAGTGCGTGCACTGGAATGATGCGGTGCGCAAAGACGCCGGCATTGTGGCGATCCACCTCGAGCCGACTCCAACCGCGGGCCACAATGGGGAACCGGTCAGGATGGATTGGTCGGAAAAGATCCAGCCGCAATTGCACGGTCGCGTCTGGGGCGGTTTCGAGTTTTCCGGCCAACCGGGACACGCCTTGTCCGACCGGGCAGCATCGCATCAATTCGTTTCCGTTCTTGCGAAAAAGTTACCGAACGAATGCCGGGTCGAAATTGTGCGCATTTCCGGCGACCGCGAGGGCCAACGCGAGATCGCAAACATTCTCATCAAATCGACCAGCGCGATCTGCACGGCGGTCGGCGCGCAACCGATCCCGCTGGCGGACCTCCCCGTCCTCACCACCTTGCAGTTGGTGATGGTCTCCGGGATCATGTATCTGAGCGGACGCGAGCGGAGCCTGCGCGCGGCCACAGAATTCGTCGGCGCGCTCGGGGCCAACGTCGGGGCCGGAATGTTACTGCGCGAGGGCGCTCGTGCGCTCCTGAAATTCTTTCCGGGTTGGGGAAATGTCGTCTGTGGCATGGTGGCAGGCGCGGGCACCTACGCTATCGGACATGCAGCATCCGCTTATTTCCTGGAGGGGGTGACGCTAGGTGAGGCGCGTCGCACCTATTTGAAAGGACGAAAACGCCGGAAGTCAGCCATGCTCCAGCTGAAATGACGATCGGGAACGCGAGAAGCTAATATGCGGCGCGTGCTTCAGGCAATGGAGGCGGAGTTCCTGCGACACTTACGACAATCGCGGGCTCGCAGGAGCCCGCTCCTCCATCTATTTATGACATTGGGGGGTTGGATTCGAGGCGGTGAATAACTTGTGTACAAACCCGCGGTCCTCTCCACATTTTGTTCACAGCTTTTTGTGAACAGCAGGCGCGTTTCCCTGCCTTCCGGCTGATCAGCGGATGAATCTTTCGCAGATTCGCGCAGCGCTCGACAGCGCCGGCGTGCGACCGGCGAAAAAACTGGGACAGAATTTCCTGCACGATCAAAACCTGGCGCGTTGGATTGTCGAGCAAGCCCAGATTGTTCCGGACGATTTTGTTCTGGAGATTGGGCCGGGGCTTGGCGCGCTCACCAGCGAGATCCTCAAGCGCGGTGCGCGTCTGCTGGCGTTGGAGAAAGATGGGCGGCTGGCGAATTTTTTGCGCGAAAAATTTCACGATCCGCGATTCGAACTTCGCTATTGCGATGCGCTCGATTTCGACACGCGGATTCTTTTCGCCGAACGCAACGTCAAAGTGATCGGGAACCTTCCGTATTACATTGCGAGCCAGCTGCTCTTCCGCTTCGTGGATTTTCCGAATTGTATCTCATTGGCATTGTTTATGTTACAGGAAGAGATGGCGCGGCGCCTCTCGGCGAAACCAGGAAACGCCGATTACGGCGCCCTCACGGTGCGGCTGCAACTTCATCATCACGTCGAGTACCTGCGAAAAATTCCGCGCACCGTTTTTATTCCGCAGCCCGAAGTCGCTTCGGCAATTGTTCGGTTTACCCCGCGCGACGAAAAACGGATTGGAATTTTCGATTACGAAGTATTTGGCGAGATCGTGAAGCACGGGTTTTCGCAGCGGCGAAAGCAATTGCGAAAACTACTCGCCGGTCAGATTGACAACTGGGAAAGCATTTCCAAAAAAATTTCGGTCCCACTGACGGCGCGCGCAGAAGAGCTGTCGTTTGAGCAATGGATCGCGCTGACCAATCTCATCGCTCCGCGCGATGAAAAAATTGCGTCCCAGGCGTCAGCTGAGCGCTTTCCAGTAGTGGACGAAAATGATCGGCAAATTGGCACCGCCAGTCGCTTGGAAGTCCATGAGAATAACTTCCGTCATCGCGCTGTCCACATCCTCATTTTCAATCATGCCGGGGAGGTACTTTTGCAAAAGCGTTCTCCCTGGAAAGACCGGCATCCCCTGCTCTGGGATTCAAGCGCAGCGGGTCACGTGGAAGCTAACGAAGACTATGACGAGGCCGCCGGGCGCGAACTCATGGAAGAACTTGGAGCAAGCGTGAGTCTGGATTGCATTGGAAAGCTGCCGGCGTCGGCAAAAACCGGTCAGGAATTCATTATGATCTATCGGGGAGAACACGATGGGCCATTTGCCTTTCCATGCGAAGAAATTAGCGCAGTCGAGTTCTTTCCGATCGAAATCGTGGAGCGATGGGTGGCAAATAAGCCCGAGGATTTTGCGCCAGGATTTCTCGAATGCTGGCGTTTATTCAACGCCATTTCGTCTTAGCAGCCGATTCGTTGTAGCTGGCGCTGTCTCAGCGGCAGAAATTAGAGGCTCTGCCGTCGGCGACGGCGGCAGCTACAGCTTGGCACGCACCACTGATCGAAAATCATTTCAACCCAACCAATTCCGGCAGAGGTAAATTCCAGCTTTTCCACCTCGCCGAATAATCCGCCTTGGTGAGCAACGCGTAGCAAGGATGCTTGGGCTCGCGCAACCACGCGACTAGCCGAACCAGGTCCGGTTCCGCCATTGTCGTGCAACCAGTGGTTGGGCGATTTACTCCGCGGCGAATGTGAAAGAAGATCGCACTGCCATCACCGGGCACGGGCGGGTCGGAATTATGTCGAATCTCGACCAGCCAGCGATAGGCGAAATCGCCGCCGCGCATTTTTTCGTGGCTATAATTATCGGACGGATTACGCGGATCGATTACCACGTGCCGGTTATAATTGGGCGAACGCGGATCGTCGCTCCAGACATCGGCTTCGGTCACCTGATGAAATGGATAATTGGCTCCCGGCGGCAACGCGGCATCATAGGTAAAGACCTCTCCGATGCGAAAAATGCCGGCGGGCGCCCGGCCATCGCGCTCGTGTTTTCGCAAGCCCGACTCGCCCTGGCCAGCGATCCCACTTCCCCAAGCCAGACCGTTTTTTCCAAACAGTACCGGAACCGGCCCTGCCTGCGCTCGCCACTTGCCTCCCGCCTTTTCCAGCAGATACAAACGGCCATGCACGGAATTCCAATCCGGCGCGAGAGCGACGATGAGTTGTGCACAATCATCCGGGAGGGCGACGGCACGAGCGTTGCTCGCAACAAACAACGCGATCAGCGAGATGAGGAATCCTCCGTAATTCACGCTTAACCTTAGACGCTGATCAGGCCAAAACTGCAACGCGTTTCCTCAATGAAACAACGAATGATCATCTGCGGTGTGCTCGTAGTCCTGATTTTCGCTGCACACGCTCCAGCGTTACGAGGGACGTTTGTTTGGGACGATACCGCGCTGGTCCTGCGCGACCCGCTCATCCGCAGCTGGCGATTGATCCCAGAAGGCTTTCAACATTTTCTGTTTGTTGATGCGACTCCTTCGAATTTTTATCGCCCGGTTCAGCGGCTGACCTACACGCTGGAGTATTGGGCGTTCGCCTTTCGTCCCGCGCCTTATCATTTGACCAATATCTTGCTCCACGCCGCCACCGCGATCGCGTTGTTTACTTTTGCCCTCGCGTTCTTCAGGCTCTATCGCGTTGATGAACGAAAAAGCCTCGGTGTTGCGGCCATTGCCTCGCTGGCGTGGGCGCTGCATCCGCTCCACTCCGGAGTCGTCGATTATGTATCCGGACGCGCGGATTCGCTCGCAGCACTTTTTGGTTTCGCGGCATTATATTTTACGGTTCGGGCGCTTGGCCAAGCAGCGGCTTGGAAATTTTACGCTATCACCGGATTTGCGCTTCTGGCCAGCGCGCTCAGCAAAGAGACCGGCCTTGTTTTCTCCGCGTTGGCGATCACGTTGATCCTTTTAACGAAGAACTGGAAGGGACTTGCGGTGTCAGGAGTGGCGATCGCTTTTGTTCTCACCATCTATGTGACCCTGCGCAGTCAGGTGCCGCCAGTGAATGTGCCGCAGCTTTCACCGCCGGCGCCCGCACTAGTCCGTCCAATTATCGCGGCTCGCGCGTTGGCGGAATACGCCGGTCTTTTGATAGCGCCGGTAAATTTGCACATGGATCGTGATGTGGAGAATCATTCCTGGGGATTTAATCCTGTTAGTTTGACGGCCGGCGCCTGGCGTGAGCTACAAACGCTGGCAGGTCTTATAGTATTCGGCGTGCTGCTGTGGTGGGCGCGCCGCGCACACAAAAATGAGCCGGCAATCTTCGCGCTTCTTCTCTGCGCCGGGGTTTCGTATTTGCCGGTATGTGGTCTTTTCTCCTTGAACGCAAACATTGCCGAACACTGGATCTACGTCCCGTTAGCCTTTATTCTTCTCGCCGTTGCACTGCAAGTCGCGCTAATTGTCCGCCCTCGGGCCGCTTTTTTGTCGGTCATCGCGCTCGCGACCCTCTGGATCGCCTTTCTTGGGTTGCGAACGTTTTACCGCGCGCAAGATTGGCAAGACCCGCGAACATTTTTCGGGCGCACCATCGGCGCCGGAGGCGATTCGGCTCGCATGTTGATTAACCTCGGCGCGCTCGAATTATCGGACGGTCACCTCGAACAAGCAGACATGCTCTTCCAGCGCGCCCTGTCGAAAAATCCAGAGCAACCCTTCGCGCTGCTCAATCTCGGCGCCGTCGCCTTGAAACGAAATGATCTGTCGACCGCGAGGGGTTTTCTCGAACGCGCGCAGAAAAATCCGGTAAGTCTGGCGCAGGCGGAAGAGATGCTGGCGATGGTGGAACAAAAAGAAAAGGGCCAGGTCAACCTGTCGCGTTTGCGCATGGCTTCGCGAACAAACCCACCGTCGTGGCCTATCATGCGACGCTACCTCGCCGCCCTGGCCGTTACCGGCCAGACGGAAAAAGCGGTCGCAGAATTGCAAGCCGTGCTTAAGACGGAATGGTATCGGGCCGAATCCTGGCAATTGCTTAGCGATTACCTAGCGCGTCTCGGACAAACCGACGAAGCCAATAGAGCGTTGCTGCAAGCACAAACCTTTGACGTCCACTTAACTGGGCACTGATAAGAACAGCCTTCGGGTTGAAGTTTTTTCTTAATCCTATTCGTATTCTTATTCTTAATCCATCTACGCTTACCCGGAAGGAATACGAATAGGAATAAGAGCAATTAGCCGCTGCGCGAGCATCGGCCGTCCCAATTTCTAGCTCATTACGACCGCCACACGAGGGACAGGCGATATTTTGGAGGGCGCCGAATGATCGCAGTCGCCCATCGTCTTTGGATTAAATATTATGAAAACATCTACATTACTGGTGGCAACGTTGCTGGGTTTCGCGATTGCCACCACGCAAGGGCAAACCCAGAGCTCGACCACAACGAGCTATGTGCAGACGAGCAAAATCGTCGGCATGAAAGTTAAGGACTCAAGCGGCCAGGAAGTCGGCGTGGTGAAAGACGTCGTCTTGGATCGCAACACCGGCTGCATGGCTTACACGGTCTTGTCTACCGGCGGCACCGGCACACGTGTTACTGGCGGTGCGAAAACCGTGGCGGTGCCATGGACGGTTTACACAACCACATCGGATCCGAGTGTGATGACCGTGCGAGTCGAGCGCGATCGAGTCTACAATGCTCCGGCGTTCGATTACGCGCGCATCGATGAGTATTCGACCAGTGGTTATATCAACAATGTTTATTCTTATTACGGCGTAGCCCCCGGAGTAGGTGTAGGAGTTGGCGCAAGCGGAACCACCACGACTGGCACAGTCGGCACTCAAACCGGTGTGGCTGGCCAGGTTGGCGCAACCGCTTCGCCGGGCATGACTGCTTCACCTGCAGCGACGGCAATGGCCTCGCCAACTGCGACTCTGGCAACTTCACCGGCGGCCTCGCCGAGAGCGACCGCTTCGCCAACGGCAACAGCGAAAGCTACGGCCACATCTCCGGCGTCGCGTCGAGCGAGCGCAACCCCGTCGTCGGAGGCGGAATCGACCGGCGAGCGCAGGACTCATCGCCATGGTGAAAGCAGCGCCACGGCCTCCCCGAGTAGCTCGGACGAAACTACGACCGAACACGCCACGGCCAAGCAGCGCGAAACCACGAGCGAGGAAGGTACCAGCGAAACTGGCAGGTCGAAGAAGAGCAAAAAGAGCAAGACCGAGACATCCGAAGGCTCTTCTCCGGCCGAACCAAGTGCTACTCCGTAACGTCTCTTAACCAAACCTGGGAAACGCGGGAAGGGACATGTTCCCGCGTTTTCTTTGACCGCACTGGGGGCGCTTAGATTTTCTCCTACTCCTATTCTTACTCCTAATCCATCCCTGCAATCCAAGGAGTAAGAATAGGATTACGATTAAGAACAAGAGGGACTCTTAGTCGACCTGCTACCACCGGCTCCTTCGATCGCATTCGTATCCGCCGGCAAATATTTTGCGCCCCAAAACCAAAGCGAACCCGCTACGATCATCAATAGCGCAACTCCCCATAGGGCAACATTCATGTTCCAACGATCCCGCACCACCCCGATTAAGGGCGGAGAAGTCGCGTCGCCCAGGAGATGAATGATAAAAATGTTTAGTGCAAATGCGCTCGCGCGCACCGTTGGCGGGGTCACGTTGGCCAAAGCGGTGTTGGAGGGACCGGTATTAAAGAAAAGAAAGAAGACCGCGATGAAGATCATTAACCAGGCCATCGGGAAACGAACGTAAATCACGGCGATGGTCGCGGGAACGCAAAGCAACATTCCCATTCCGGAAACGAGAAAGTAAGAACTGGCAAAGCGCTCCCGTAGTTTGTCGCCAGCCCAGCCGCCGAACAGCGTCGCGAGCAACCCGGCCGCTGCGGTGATCGCGCCGAAAGTTAAATCAATATTTCCTAACAGGTTTGGGCTCGCGGGAAATTCGGAACGCCTATCTAGAAAAATGTAATCGGGCATCCATGCTGAAAAACCGCCAATGGCAAATGTCATTACCGTCATGGCGGCAGTATTAAGGACGTAGGATCGAATGCGAAAAAGAGCACCATAATCTCTCAGCGGCGGCGGGGTTGCGGCCACCGAAGTCGCTCGCGGTTCGCGCATAAAAAAGCAACACGCCGCCAGTAACAAACCCGGCGGCACGACAAGATAAAAAGCCCAACGCCACCCGAGAAGATCTGCAATCTTTCCGCCGAACGCGTAACCCAGCGCACTTCCCACCGGAATCGCTACATAAAACCAGGCTAGCACCCGTCCTCTTGTCTTGACCGGATAAAGATCGGCAATGATCGTCGGCGCAGCCGGTCCATAACCCGCTTCGCCGATCCCGACGAATAATCTTGTGCAGAGCAAAACCGCAAAGGACGTCGCCAATCCCGACCAGCCGCTGGCCAGGCTCCAGATCGCGACACTGATTCCAATCAATATCCAACGCGAAAAACGATCGGCGAGCCAGCCGAAGATCGGCGCCGTGCACATGTAACTGACCAAAAACGCCGTTGTCCAAAGGCCGGCTTTGCCATTTTGGTTTGGATCCCCGGCCAAAAATTGGTGCTTGAGCGTCGGCAAGACCGACGCCAGAACGTAACGGTCGATGTAATTGAAAAGGTTGATGGCGAGAAGAAGCGTCAACGCGCGGGTGGCGGCGGATTTTCGCTCGTTCGTCATAACGCGATTGCAGAGTGAGATGGAGCGATTGTAAACGTAAAACAAATGCCGGGAGATTCTGCCGTCGAGCGCGCTTTCTATTTTTGCGCGCTTTCGATCGCGCGCGCGATTTATCGCGTGAACGCGCTCGGCCTGGAAAATTTGCCGACCGGCGGCTGCCTGCTCGTCCCCAATCACATCACCTGGGTTGATGCGATCATTCTTCAACTAGCCTGTCCACGGCCGGTTCGCTTCATCATCGATGAAGAGTTTTATCGCAAAGCGAAGCCGCGCGAAGCAATTCGCCGAGCGACCGAGCGAATTGAAGCTGGCCAAATCGTTTGCATTTTCCCGGAGGGCCAACTCTCGCGCACCGGCACGCTGGCGCGTCTACAGCGCGGGTTCGAAATGATCGCGCGTCACGCCCAAGCGCCGGTGGTGCCGGTTTTTCTCGATCAACTCTGGGGTTCGATCTTTTCGTTTCGCGGCGGAAAATTTTTCCGGAAATGGCCAAAACATTTTCCTTATCGCGCCACCGTCGCCTTCGGCCCGCCTCTTTCGGCCGACGAAGCGACCATCGCGCGGGTCCACGAAGATTTGCTGAAGCTTGGTGCAGACTGCTTCGAACAACGACCCGAACTGCATCAGCACATCGCGCGGCGTGCTCTGCGCGGACTTAAACGCTCGCCGTTCGCCGCCCTGGTCATCGATGGAATGGACGCCAGCAAGTTGAGCCGAGGGAAATTGCTTGGGGTCTCGATCGCGCTCAGTCGTTACCTTCGGAAAACATTTCCGGAGAAACGAATCGCGATTGTGTTACCGGCCAGTAAAGGCGCAGTCGTTGCCAATCTTGCGGTGGCGCTGGCCGACAAAGTTCCAGTTGGATTAAATTTCACTGCATCGTCGGAGGCAATCGCAAGTGCGATTGGCCGCGCGGAAATCGAAACTGCGATTAGCGCAAAGCAGTTCCACGGACGATTTCCTGATCTTCCCTGGTCGCGCAACATCGTGTTTCTCGACGAGCTGCTGCCGAAATTGAAGCGACAGATTCTGTTTTGGTGGATCGCGGGAATCATTACGCCCAACTTCTTGTTAGCTCGCTGGCTCGGCCTTCCGCGCCACGGCGGCCACGAAGAAGCAGTCTTGCTTTTTACCAGTGGCAGCTCCGGCGAACCCAAAGGCGTCGTTCTTTCTCATCATAATGTCATCGGCAATGTCGCCCAGTTTACCGTCATGCTCGATGCCGGGCCGGACGACAGTCTTCTTGCCTCGCTCCCCTTTTTCCACAGTTTCGGCTCCACCGTCACGCTCTGGTATCCGCTCATCGAAGGCACCCCGATAATTACTTATCCAAGTCCGCTCGAAGCGGCGAAGAACGCTGCTCTGGTCGAGAAGTACAAAATCACGGTCTTGCTGGCGACGCCGACTTTCTTGCGCGCGTATTTGCGCAAGTCCGAGCCGCAACAGTTACGTTCGGCGCGGCTGGTCATCGTTGGCGCAGAAAAGATGCCGCTCGATCTATCAGAGAAATTTTTCGAACGATTCGGCAAACGCGTAATGGAAGGCTATGGTTTGACCGAAACAGCGCCAGTTGTCTCCGTGAACCTGCCCGATCCAATTCCGGAGCGGCCCGATGTCACGGTGCAACCGCTCTACCGCCTCGGCTCGGTCGGAAAAATGGCTTCAGGTATTGCCGCGGAGATCCGAAATCCGGAGACTAACGAGAAATTATCTCTTTACGATAGCGGGATGCTGTGGCTGCGCGGCCCGAATATTTTTGAAGGCTATCTGAAAGATCCAAAGCGAACGGCCGAAGTTTTGCACGATGGTTGGCTAAAGACAGGCGACATTGGCCGGCTGGACGAGGACGGGTTTCTCTACATCGAAGGCCGGCTTTCGCGCTTCTCCAAGATTGGCGGTGAAATGGTGCCACACGAAGTAGTCGAGCAGAAGATTATCGGCGCGCTCGGTTTGGAAGGAAGCGAGCGACGCATCGCTATTTGCGGCGTGCCCGACGAAGCGAAAGGCGAAGCGTTGCTCCTCCTTACCGCCGATCCGATCGAAATGGATAAATTGCGCACTGCTCTCAATGAAGCCCGGGTCCCGAACCTCTGGATCCCGAAGCGTTCCGTCGTGGTAGAAAATATTCCCGTCCTTGCTTCCGGTAAACTAGACATCAGACGATGCCAGGAGCTCGCCGAGCGAAGTCGAAACATCTGATTCTCTGAAAAGAGAGGCTGCGGCAGGCGCGAACGCCTGCCCTACAATTTCAGAACGCGCTTAATCCAGCCAGTCCATTGCGCTGAGGATGCGGCGGAATTGTTGGTCGTCGATGGAAAGAGCGGGTAGCCATTCGCCAATTGGCTCGCGTCTCCACCAGACTGGGTCGCCCGGCGTCGCGAAGCGATAGCGATAGAGCCGCGCACGAATGTAGTGCGGCGGTCTAACGGGAAATGGATTACCGGCGAGAAGGGAAAGCGTGCCAGGATCGTTGTGAAGTAGTTTCCAGACGAAATGCAGCGTCCATGGATACTCCGCTGGTGATGCCATGGCGGCGAACCAAATTTGCCAATCGATGCGCGGTTGATATGGGGCGATGAACGGAGGTCGCAGATCCGGATTACCCGGTTTGGCTTTGAATTCGTATTCCTTCCATGTGGTATCGCCGGTAATAATCGCGTCGTCGGTGCCTTCGAAAATGATCTCATCGCGTTCCTTGCCGACGGCGCCGAATGCGCCGTAGGTGTTAACGAGGCTAAGCCGATCGAATGACGTGTTCATCATTTGCCGTTCCGAAATGAGATTGGTGATGGGCGCGATGCTCAAATACACGACCAGGAGCGACAATCCGATGGCGATGGTGTTGTTGATACGCGACGGCTCCGATTCCTGCGCCGCACGTTCTGCGCGCTTAACGATCGGCCGTGGAAGAATTCGCCGAAGGAAGGTGTCATCAAAACAAGCGAGAAACGGAATAATCGTCACATAATTCAAAAAGGAGAGGTTGCCGCTGATGATGAGAATGATTTGAAAAGTCACCAGCAAGATGCCGGCAACATGGCGTGCGCGCCGCGGACCGAAGGAAAACCAAGGGACAATCAGTTCAATAAAATGATTCCAGGCCGTGCCGAACTTGTGGAACCAATGCGGCGCGAAATGCAGATACCGACTAATCGGACTCGGGATGGGCTGCGTTTCGTAGTGATAATACAGGCAAGTCAGATCGCGCCAGCATGGATCGCCGCGTAGTTTGATCAGGCCGGCGCCAATCATGATGCGAAAACCGAGCCAGCGAAAAAGCCAGATCACGAGCAGCGGCGGACGGCATCTCGGGAATGGGCGACCATCGAGCAACGGACAAAGAAAGATCGAGAGGAACCCGGTCTCGAGCAGTTGCGTCTCCCAACCGTAGCCGTACCAAATTTGCCCGACGTGAATGATGGACATGTACATCGCCCAGAGAATGCCGAGCAGAATCGCGTTGGCGAAACCGCCAAGGACAATGAGCGAGAGGCCGAAACCGACCCAGGCAAAGATCGATAGACCTTGATCGGAAATACCGAACCAAAAGAGCGATGGTAATTGCAAGGCTGCGGCAGAGCGCGAGCCGAAATGCGCCTCCACTCTTTCAAAAAAATGATTAGCCGGAGTTAGGCCGTGTTCGCCGACGAGGGGAACGAGTTGCTGTGCCGCAACAAGAAATGCGACTGCATAAACGAAACCAAGCAGGCGTATGATGACGAACCGAGTGAGCCAATAAGAATTGCCGCCATGGAAAAGCTTTTCGAGGATATTTTGAGCCGTCATACATCATGGGTCCCGCCCCAATCAGTTAACATCCAAAGTCCAACATCGAACATCGAATGCGGTAAAATGTGGATCGTAGGCGGCTTACGATGCCAGTAGTTATTGGAGACCAAGGCGCTTGAGGATTTCGACGAAATGGGGTTCCGAGCGCATCGAATCCCATTTTGAGTCGACTTTCAGGCGACAAAGTCGAATATCGCGGTCTCGATACGCCTTTTCTAACCAGCTGAAGGCCTCATCCTGCTCGCCCAGGACATAAGAGAGGAGAGCGAGATTGGATGGCGGAACATAGCGTTGGCGTTCGAGAGATTTTAATTCCTTTAGTACCGCCCGTCCCTTCGCCGCGTCGCCGGACAATACCGAGACATAACCATTCAGTGCAAGCGGTTCCGAATTTCCGCCGGACAATTTTACGGCCTGACTGAATTCGGCAATGGCTTCGGGGTACATTTTCTTCTCGATATAAGCCATTCCCAAAAATTGATGCGCAATCCAGAAACTCGAATCCAGTTCGACCGTCTTTTTTAACCTCGCGATAGCCTCGTCGTCTCGTCTTGCAAGGTGAAGATGGTAACCATTGAGTGCGTTGATGATTAGGGAGAGCGGATCGAGCTCGACGGCCCGGGCACCTTCTGCGATTGCCTCCTGGGAACGCCCGGTGACGCTGAGCATTTGCGCGTAAGCGATGTGGCCAAAACTCCAATTCGGATTGAGTTCGATGGCACGTTTTGCTTCTCTTTCCGCGCCGGACCAGTTCCAGTCATACCAAGTATGAATGAAGGCCAGGGTAGCGTGAGGTTCCGCCAGCGTTTCATCGAGCTCCAATGCTTTGGTTGCTGCAGCCTGAGCCTGCGGAAGGGTGTCCTTCGACGGCACTTCACTTGTTGGCGCGAGGCTTCGATAAGCATCGGCCAATCCGAAGTAGGCCAGGGCGTAAGTCGGATCGAGCTCAATCGCCTTTTTAAAAAATTCAATGCTCTTCGTAATCTCCGGCGGAGTGAGCTTGTTCCAGTGATAGCGCCCGGTAAGGTAAAGTTGATACGCTTCGACATTCTCGGTGTAGCGCCGGGTTACACGCTTGTTCTCTTCCCCGCTTAGCCGTAGGGCCAGTGCGTTCGCTACTTTTTGAGAAATTGCATCCTGAACAGCAAAAACATCCGTGAATTTTTCGTCGAACGTGTTCGCCCAAAGCGAAGATCCGTCCGCTACGTTGATCAAACGAGCACTAACTCTGATGCGATCGCTCGATTTCTGGACGTTACCTTCCAGGACCGAATTAACTTCCAATTCGCGTCCAGCGGCCACAGGATCTTGGTCGAGACCGCTATATTTGCGGACCGAGTTGAGCGAGCGAACCACGATTTCCCGGATGTTGCTCAGCTTGGCAATGAGACTGTCCGCCATGCCCATTTCGAGCACCTGATCTCGGTTTTCGGGCACCAAAGGTTTGAAAGGAAGCACAGCGATTCGCTTTTCAGGAGACCTCAAAGCATTTGCCATTTTTTGCGATTGGCGGTGAGAAAATGCCCAAAAACCAATCACCAAAGCGATTGCCACTAAGATCGCACCCATTAAGAGCGCCGGCTTTCGCAGTTTTGCGGGCTTAACAGAAGGCGCAGCTGCCTTGGTCTCTCTCTCCTTTTCGAGCTTCTCAGGAATCGCCGGGTTGCCCACCTCGTCACTATAAAGATTAACTAAGCTGACCCTCGCGCCATGCTTTACTTCGCATTCGCCGAGTTCGTGCAGTTGCGGGCGCCATTGCCGATATTGTTCCAGATCTTCGGCGACACGCTTGGAGAGAAGGATGTGGCCGGCATCGCCACAATCCATCACGCGCTGTGCGACGTTGATACCGGCACCGGCGATGTTCGAGCGATCGTTTACGTCCATGATCCCGCTGACGGGTCCGCTATGAATGCCCATCCTCACCCTCAGTTCTGAATGGCTCCGCAATGCCTTACTGATTTCCAACGCGCATTTTACGGGTGCTTCTGGCGTCGTCGAAAAAACGAGAGCTACGCCGTCGCCGGTTGGAACTCGAATCAATTTGCCTGAGGTTTCAGCGCTCCGGAAAGCCTCGGTTTTCCGAACAAGCCGATTAAGGTCTCCGAGCAACTCATGTTGCTCATCGATCCGTCGTTTCGAATAACCGACGATGTCTATAAACAAGACATGGGCAATCTCCAGTCGAAGATCGGATTTCGGTTCGGGCATGGAATCCAGATAGCTTTGTTAACCGAAGAACGTTAAACGCTCAATGCGGGATCGATCCCTCTAATTCGACAGGCAAATCCGACCGGCGCGGTTAGCGTCTGAATCTGCCTTGAGCGATTGGTTGAGAACGGCTGGCAATTCGGCTAAAAGAAATTCCTCGCCAGGGTAGCTCAGTGGTAGAGCAGGGGACTCATAAGCCCTTGGTCGGGAGTTCAACTCTCCCCCCTGGCAGTGCAAAAGAACGCCCGAGAATTCGCATCCAATTACGGTTTCGCTAA
>QHRA01000026.1 GCA_003221295.1 Verrucomicrobiota bacterium
GGCGCGCCCTAACTCGCCCTCCGTTTGACATAGTTCCGAGCGAGGTGCTGATCCGCGGAAAATATCTTTTTATACCGCTTGGCTTGGGAATATGTCTGTTAGAGACCAGCTATCCCATTTTCATCTGGCTGCGGCGGACCCGGCTAATCTGGCTCGTCGGCATCATCGCCATGCATGGCGCGATTGCTGTGTTGATGGGTCTTTATCTTTTCGGCTTAATTATGGCCGTTCTTAATGTTGCCGCCTTCGGCATCGATCTCTTCCGTCTCCACGGTAAGAAGGTAATTTGATTACTCTCGACGATTGAAGCGATGTGAAGTTAAGTTTGCCGCGCAGGGTGAAGATGATTAGTCATGGCTCTTGAGGACAAAACCAAGCTCGAGCTGGAAATCGCTCACGTCCTCTTTATCGACACGGTCGGATATTCCAAACTGCGCATCCATGAGCAGCGCGAACTCTTTGATGAATTAAATCGAGTAGTTCGCGACACCGCTCAGTTTCGTGCTGCCGAAGCCAGCGGCAAGTTGACCCGCCTGCCGACCGGGGATGGAATGGCCCTCGTCTTTACTACCAGCGTGGAGACGGCGGTGGAGTGCGCGCTGGCAATCGCGCGCGCGCTCAGGCAACATCCCCGGCTCGCCGTTCGCATGGGAATTCATAGTGGGCCCGTTAGCCGGGTGGTGGATGTCAATGACCAGGTCAATGTCACCGGCGCCGGCATTAACGTCGCACAGCGGGTGATGGATTGCGGTGAGGCCGGTCACATTCTCCTTTCTCAACGAGCGGCTGACGATCTGGCTGAGTTCGGCACCTGGCAGAGCTACCTTCACCACATCGGACCATGCGAGGTAAAGCATGGCGCCAGGATCGAGCTCGTTAACCTTTACAACAATGAGGTCGGTAATCCGCAGCTTCCGGCGCAATGTAAACAAGCACTATCCAAGAATAAGGCCAGGGTCAGATCGAATAAGGTATTCGCGGCGGCTGCGATTGCTCTTCTTTTCTGCGGAGCCATTGCCATCATTTATTGGAACCGGGCTCATCAAAGTTGGTTACAAGCTGGCCGGATTCTGTTGGCGAAAAGCGTCGCCGTCTTGCCCTTTGAAAATCTTAGTGACGAGAAACAAAACGTGCATTTCACCGAGGGTGTGCATGACGAGATCCTGACCAATCTGGCCAAGGTCGCCGATCTGAAAGTGATTAGCCGCACTTCCGTGATGCAATACACCGGCGAGGCGAAACGGAATCTGCGCGAGATAGCCGCTGCTCTCGGTGTGGCCCATATCGTGGAAGGCACAGTGCAACGCGAAGGCCAGCACGTCCGCATCAACGCCCAGCTGATTGACGCTCGCACCGATACCCACATCTGGTCGAAGACGTTCGATCGCGATCTGGCGGATGTTTTCGCCATGCAAAGCGAGGTCGCGGAACAAATTGTCGGAGAACTCAGGGCCAAGCTATCACCTCAAGAGAAAGCGGCCATTGAAGAACGGCCTACCGCCGACGAGGTTGCCTACGAGCTATACGTGCAAGCCAAGAATCTCAGCGCCATGACCGTGTTTAGTTCGCGGGAGAAAGAAAGCCTGGCCCTGGTAGTTGATCTCCTGCAACAAGCTATCGCGCGTGATCCTGGTTTCTTCCTCGCCTACTACGAGTTGGCCCACACCCACGATAAAGCCTACATTCTCGGACTAGATCATACCCCTGCACGGCTGGCATTGGCGGAGCATGCGGTCGAGACCGCCCGCCGTTTACGACCGAACTCGGGAGAGGCGCATCTGGCCAGTGCTTACCATCTCTACTGTGCCTACCTCGATTATGATCGGGCGCGCACCGAGCTTGTTCTTGCGCGTCAGCTCTTGCCAAATGACTCGTTTGTTTTCGAATTGGGTGGCTATATCGATCGCCGGCAAAGTCGCTGGGAGGATTCGGCCAGCAATTTCGAGCGGGGCCTCGAACTCGATCCGCGCAATGTCAATATCCTTCAGCAGCTTTCCATCAATTACCATTACCTTCGTCGCTATGCCGACCGAAAAGCAGTGCTTGATCGTGTTTTGACGATAGTTCCCGGCGACGTTGGTACGCGCTGCCAACGCAGCTTGATCGAACTGGATTGGCACGCCGATCCGAAACCTTTGCACGAAACGATTGCCACGGTTCTCGCTCAGGAACCGGCTTCCATCCGGGAGCTCGCTGACCAGTGGCTGAGTCTCGCTCTTTCGGAACGTGACTTTGCTTCAGCCGAACTTGCTCTCAAGGCGATGGGAACAAGCCAATGCATTTTTGAGGATATCGAACTTCCAGCCGAGTGGTGTCAGGGTCTCGTCGCCCGCGCGAAAGGTGACTCCGATGCAGCTCATGCCGCTTTCCAACAGGCCCGCCCGGCGATGGAAAAGATAACTCGGGACCAACCCGATTATGCCGCCGCCCTCTCTGTGCTGGGACTTCTTGATGCCGGATTGGGTCGCAACGAAGACGCGATTCGCGAAGGGACTCGCGCGGTCGAGCTTCTTCCGATCAGCAAAGATTCAATCAATGGCGCTTCCCTGGTTGAGAATCTGGCAATCATCTATGCCTGGACCGGCGAGACCGATCGCGCACTGGAAACACTCTCATACCTCGCCGGAATTCCCTCGAGCCTGAGCTACGGTCATCTTAGTTTGCGTCCGGAATGGGATCCTTTGCGAAATGACCCGCGCTTCGCAAAGATTATTGCCGCGCTTGCGCCCAAGAATTAATGCAAATCGCCAATCGTGATTTGTTATCCGTTATCGTTAATCGTTAGCTGTACTTCGTTGATCTTCCGCGTTGGACTTCTGACCTCCGACCTCTGATCTCTGGTATCGCTAGGGCGCCAGTAACGATTGATTGATGTCGTCGAGCCTGGTGCAACCGCATAACAGCATGGCTTCGTCCAGTTCGCGCCGGAGAATTTCCAGGACGTTAGTTGCGCCTTGCTCGCCGCCAACGCACAAGCCCCATAAGATTGGGCGACCGATCAGCACCGCCCGCGCGCCGAGCGCAATCGCTTTGAGAACGTCACTGCCGCGACGAATCCCGCCATCGACATACACCTCACAACCATCACCGACTGCGGCGGCCACACACGGCAAAACTTCGCAGGTCGCGGGCGCAGTATCGAGTTGGCGCCCGCCATGATTCGACACCACCACCGCTTTCGCGCCATGCTCGGCCGCACGGCGCGCATCGTCGCCGCGACACACACCTTTCACTATTATTGGCAATCGCGTGCACGCGCATAACCAATCCAGATCTTCAAATTTGAGGTCGCTCTTAAAGTTTTCTCGCACATAAGCGGCCAGACCAGATCCTGTCACTTTCGGAAAAATGCCTTTGCCCAGCGGTACGAGATTTTCTAGCGCGAGATCATCCGGCAGGCGAAAATTGTTCCGCATATCGCGTTCCCGTGTCCCGAGACCCGGTGCGTCAACAGTCACCACGATCGCTTCCGTTCCGGCTGCTTCCGCTCGTCGCACCAGCTCTTCGGTGATGGCACGGTCCTTGTAGACGTAGAGCTGAAACCAGCGCGGACTCGCCGCCTGCGGAAGAACCGACTCCATCGCTGTGTTCGAGAACGAACTGAGAATGAACAAGGTTCCCGCCGACTTGGCCGCATTCGCCGTTGCAATCTCGCCCGCCGCGCATGCAAGTTTTTGAAACGCAGTTGGCGCAATCCCTATGGGCAGGGAAATAGATTGACCCAAAATTGTGGTGCTTAGATCGCGCGTCCCGACTCCGGCGAGGACGTGGTAGTAAAGCTTCAGCCGTTCCCAGCCCGCGGTGTTCTCCCGCAGCGTAATTTCATCCAATGCTCCACCCTCATAATAGTCCAAAAC
>QHRA01000027.1 GCA_003221295.1 Verrucomicrobiota bacterium
TGGCGCGTCGGGTGGGATTTGCACGCCACACTTTGGGCAAGGTCTGAGTGCGCTGATCATTATCGGAGAGTCGCTCGTGCACTCCCCTTGTTTTACTGCGTAAAATTCTATCAGAGGTTACGCCCGGACCACAGCAATTAGATAGCGCAACTCATCTTCGATATCGCTGGGCGTGGCGACCGTGTGGGCAATCTCCTCTCGCAACAAAGTTTGGTAACGCTGGCGAAACCGGTAAAAGGCTTGTTTGACCGCGTTCTCCGTCATCTCGAATTCGGTGGCGACCTGTGCCTGCGAAGGCCGGTCCGGTTCGTCCATCAACATTTTCTTCATCTGCTCAAAGAACCGCACATTGCCCGCACTGCGGTACTCGTCCCGCAACCGCGCCATCACTTGTTCCAGAACGGTAAATGCCCAGCGACGTTCATAGATTTGGTCGGCCGTTGATCTGTCACTCCGCTCATCATCGACGCGCTCACGCTCGCGAATGTCATCCAACGGAATCAAGCGCTGTCCTTTACCGCGCTTCATTGCCATCGCACGGCGGGCCTCGTCGGCCAGGAAATTTTTCACCGACGTAAGCAGGTAAGAACGAAGCCGTCCCTTTTCCTTGCGGACAGTATTCAGATCCTTGCGCTCTAACAATAAAGCAAAGAAACCCTGGGTAAGATCCTCCGCGTCCTCAGTTCGAGTACCCTGTCGCCTAATAAAGCTATAAATTGGTCGCCAATAAACGCGGCAAAGTTTTTCAAGCGCATCCTGTGCCTCGGGCGATTCGCCCTGCGCCTCAAGCACCACGCTCCAGTGAGTGGTGGTAAAAGCGATCCCTCCGCGAGATTCCGGACCCGCCGTGCTCAGTGAGGTCACATCATCAGCAGCGGCGCTCACGCCTCTAATCAAGTAAAAAGGCGTGCCGAAATCAAGCCTGCATGTAACCGAACCGATGTTGGATCGGTGCGCTTTTCAAAACGATTTAGAGCACGCAACGCCACTCGCCAGTTTGACTGGGAGACGCCGCGCGCCCCATTTGCCCGCCCGCTCTTCAAATCGGCCGGGAATGGCATGGCCGCAAGATCGACACTTTCCATCTTCGAGATTCCACTCGCCAAGCTCGTACCAGTCGCGCTCGATCAGCAATTCGCCACAACCCGGACACCAAGTGCTGCCGCCTTTGCTGTCATGGATGTTTCCGGTGTAAACGTAATGCAGACCCTTCGAACGGGCGATCTCGCGTGCACGGGTAAGCGTTGCCGGTGGTGTGTGCGTTTTATCGAGCATCTTGAAGTCGGGATGAAACGCCGTGAAATGCCATGGCACATCCGCTCCGAGATTTTCCGCAAACCACTCGCTCGCGCGATGCAATTCGGCGTCGCTGTCGTTCTCGCCGGGAATAAGCAACGTCGTGACTTCAAACCAGACGTTCGTTTCGCGTCGGAGATATTTTAGGGTATCGAGCACTGGACCGAGCTGGGCAAAACAAAGCCTGTGATAGAAGGCGTCTGTAAATGCTTTAAGATCGACATTTGCCGCATCCATATGGCGGTAAAACTCAGGACGCGCGTCATCGGTAATGTAGCCGGCAGTGACGGCGACCGCCTTGATTCCATGCTCGCGGCAAGCCTGTGCCACATCGATCGCGTACTCAGCGAAGATAACCGGATCATTGTAGGTGAACGCGACCGATCGGCAGCCGAGTCGCTGCGCTGCCAGAGCGATCTGCTCCGGCGATGCCGTGTCCGCGAGCTTGTCCCACTCGCGTGCTTTGGAGATGTCCCAGTTTTGGCAAAACCGGCACCCAAGATTGCATCCTGCTGTTCCGAAGGAGAGCACGCTCGTTCCCGGGAGAAAATGATTCAGCGGTTTCTTTTCAATTGGATCAACACAAAAGCCGCTGCTGCGACCATATGTCGTTAGGACGATGCGATCGCCCGCGCGCTGCCGCACAAAACAAAAGCCGCGTTGCCCTTCGTTCAGCTTACAAAATCGCGGGCAAAGCCGGCATTCGATGCGACCATCCGGCAACACTATCCACCAGCGGCCTGGGTAATCAGATTGTGTTAGAGATGCGACCATTGGACTGCCGCCAATATAGCCTTGTCATCGTCAGACCAAAACCAGCCTGCTGGCAAATCCTCTCGTGGAAAACAGACGCGCGCCACGCGTCTGGAAAGCAAATGGAACACAGGTCGCCAGACCTGTGCGCCCAGCGGAGTTGTACTCCGCTGAAATCCTCTGGTTCTTCTTTTTGCTGTAGCCGCGGTCGTCGGCCGCGGTCGATGCTCTTCACTCCGCTGACAACCTCACGGGCAAAATATCAGCAACAGAAAAACTGCGAATAGCAGCAAATGAATGCACCCCTGCAATACGTTTGTTTTTCCGCTGGTAAACGTAACAACGCTCACAGCCAGGGTAAGTACAAGCAGCGGAAGATTGCCGCCTTCAATGCCGAGCGTCACGCTTCGCTTCGAGATTATTCCGATGGTGAGGACAGCAGGAATCGTCAAACCAATAGACGCAAGAACTGATCCGTGCAGAATGTTGACCGACCTTTGCAATTGGTTTTTTCTCGCGGCGTTAATACCGCTCAAAGCTTCCGGTGCCAGCACCAGGCCGGCGACAATCGCGCCGCCAAAGGCTTGCGGCATGCCAAAACGCTCGATGCTGTTATCCAATGGAATGGCGAACTTTTCCGCCAGCACCACAACCACGAGAAGATAAAGGATCAACATCACAGCATGATAAACGGTCGAGTGCATCGGCCCGGCGTGATGCCCTGAAGCGTTCGCCGCCCCCGTTGATTCCATGAAATACTGACTGTGACGTGTCGTCTGGATAAGAAGAAAAATCGCGTAAAGTCCGATCGATGTGGTGGCGAGAAAGATTTCCTGCACGGTCGAGAACCTCGGGCCAGACATGGAAGTAGTGAAGTTAGGCAGGACCATGCCGAGCACGCATAGCACCATGATGGTATTGAGATAAGCGTTCACTCCCTGTAAATTGTAATGCTGCTCGTGGTGACGCATGCCGCCCAGCACCAGCGACAGCCCGACCAAGCCGTTGAGGGCGATCATGATTACCGCGAACATCATGTCACGCGCAAGAGTCGGATTATTCTTCCCGTGAAGCATCGCCGCCGAAATCATCATCACTTCAATGGCGATGGCGGAGAGAGTCAGGATCAGCGTTCCATAGGGCTCGCCGCACTTGATCGCCAGACAATCAGCATGCCGCACGACTGAGATCGCCGACCAAAGCACAGCAACAAAAAGCCATGCAAATACCACTCCCATCACACCTGGATGCTCAAGGGTTTCAAGCAGCCGGCTTCCAGACCAAAGAAAGATTGCTGCGGTAACGACTCCGATGAGCAGGGAAAACTCCGCCCGAATCAGGGAGCCAAGACCGTTCTGCTTTCGCACATTAGTTTTTGATTTCCCCGCCTCCGACATGCCGCGAGCATAAGGAGCACGATGATATCATGCAATCCAACGCCATCCTTCTGACGTCTGACTTCTGGCCTCTGTTCTCTGATCTCTGTTCGCCGGTTTCGAACCGGTCGATTCCTAGAGATCGCTTTGTTAAAAAAGCCGACTTAGGCGCGGCAATAAGCCAGGGCCCAGCGCTCTAAGCTTGTAGTGCAGCCGGGCGCATTTTGTTGCCGCAATCCAACGGGCAGGATGCCCGCTGGCCCCACAGCCAAGATGGCCGTGCTACAAACTGTTCGGCAGTGCGAATGCAACAATCTCGTTAGCGGCTCGGTGATTCGACCAGAAGTGTTCGCCGTCGAAGGCAAGCGAGCGTGCTGCGAATGGGACAACTGCGAGATCTTTGACCATCGGCGTTTCCTCCTTCGAATCGAGACGCGCGATTCGCCAGTCTTCCGCCGGCGTTTCCGCTCCACGCAGGACGTAGATCGTTCCGTCAACGAACGTATGACCGCAGATTTCCGCGCCAACATCGATGGCGCGCAAAATGTTGCCCTTGGCGTCCAGTTTCAGGATTCGATGCTTGTACCATTGACTTAAGTAAAGACTTTCTCCGTCGTAACTGAGGTATGAGCCGGTAAACTCCGGACAAGCGATTCGTTCCGTGTCCGAGAAGCCAGTATTGGGAGCGAACGAGCGAATGTAGCGATCATCGTTCGCGCCTTCGCCGATGGTGAAGCGGATTATCCCATTGGTTGCCATCGCTGCCCAGGGAATGCCGGGCGCCTCCGTTTCTTGAACCACTTTCCAGTCCGCCGGATCGATTGCATAAATCCGTCGCAGATCGCGCGAGCCCATCCACAGCAATGCCCGCCTGGCTTCCCATGCCAGTGCCTGCGGCGTCACTGCCGGGGAAGGAAACCGTCGTTGTTCGTGGATAAATGGAAGTTTCATGTTGTGTGATCAACATCCTTTCGGAGCAACGGATTCGCAACCACAAGCGAACGGGCAGATTTTTCTAACTTCGTACTTTCAGCTTTGTTTTGATCAACTCAACGAGCTCACGAGGACTGCGCCCGAGCTCGAGCGATAGCGCACGCTCCGATGGTTGCGGCTCTTCCAGATCCTCAAACTGACTGTCGAGAAGCGCCGGATTCATAAAGTGTTCGCGCCGCTGCTGAAGTTGCTCAGTGATTTTATTCCGGTTTCCGCGCAGAAAAACGAACTTCACTTTCTCACTCACGCGCAAGCGATCGCGATAGGCCTTCTTTAGCGCAGAACAAGCAAGAACAGCATTCTTCCTGGCAACGAGGCATTGTTCAATCAGCTCGCGCAGCTTGTCCAGCCAGGGTTGGCGATCCTCGTCCGTCAGCGGAACGCCGCTTTTCATTTTCGCGATATTCGCCACGGAGTGAAAATCGTCGGCGTCGTAGAACTCCCACGCCAGTTCTTGCGCTAATAACTGGCCGATCGTGGTTTTGCCGGCCCCAGCCACACCGCAAATAATTATCACCACAGGTGCTATTGTTCTGCGCAAACGTGCCGTCGATCAACTTGTCGACTTTAACCAGTACCCCGTTGCACACTACAGCTTAATAAAGGAGGATCCTCAGACTTCCAATCCCTCCCCGCGCTTGCCAAAAACCGAGCCGGACGCAACACTCGGCGACCATGCACAACCCAGAGGACCGCAGCTTCATCGGTCATCCGCGCGGACTCGCCTACATCGCATTCACCGAGGCTTGGGAACGTTTCTCCTATTATGGGATGCAAGCGCTACTTGTGCTCTACATGGTCAACCGATTGCTACACCCCGGGCACATCGAGCGCATCGCCGGGTTCGGCCCATTTCGCCACTTGATCGAGATCTTTCGTGGTCCGCTCACAGTGCAACCGCTCGCTTCGACCATCTTCGGTCTCTACACTGGTCTCGTTTATCTTACGCCGATCGCCGGCGGCTTCATTGCCGACCGCTTTCTTGGTCGCACTCGCACGATCACAATCGGTGCGCTCCTCATGTCGGCCGGGCATTTCCTCATGGCCTTCGACGTAACTTTTCTTCTCGCGCTAACTTGCCTGCTCACCGGCGTTGGCTGTTTCAAGGGCAACCTTGCCAGCCAGGTAGGCGCATTATACCCCATCGGCGACAACCGGCGCGCCGATGCGTTCCAGATTTACTACCTGTTCATCAACGGCGGAGTCATTGCCGCGCCGCTTATCGCCGGCACCCTCGGAGAAAAAGTGGGCTGGCATTACGGCTTCGGCGCCGCCGGCGTCGGGATGTTGATCGGCTTGGCGATTTATCTCGCCGGCCGGAAATATCTCCCGCCCGATTCGCCGGTCGTCGAGAAAAACGCGAGCACGCCGAAACCCCGCCTCAGCAAGCGCGAACGGACCGCAATTCTATTATTGCTCCTGCTTTTGCCGGTATTGACGATCGCCGTCATTGGCAATCAGCAAATCTTCAACGCTTATTTGGTGTGGGCACAAGAACACGCCAATCTCATCTTTTCTGGTTACCAATTGCCGACGACCTGGCTGATCACCCTCGACTCAATCTTGTCCGTAAGTTGTCTCGCCGGAGCGGTGGTCTTTTGGCGGCTGTGGTCGAAGAAATATCCGGAGCCGGCCGAGATTACCAAGATCAGCATTGGTAGTATTATCGCGGTAACCGGTTTTCTCGCGCTCGCCGCCGGGGCGGCCATCGCCGCTGCCACGAACGCGAAAGTTCCAATTGGTTGGCTGATTACATTTCATCTCCTAAATAGCATTGGGTTCGCTAATGTTTTTCCAGTTTCGCTCGCACTCTATGCGCGCGTCGCACCGGCTGCACTGTCCGCCACCATCATCGGTATCTATTATCTGGCTTTCTTTGCCGCGAATAACCTGGTGGGTTGGATCGGCGCTCTATGTTGGTCTGTGCATCATCGGCTATCTAATCGTCATTTTTCCTTCCAACATTTACGCTGCCAGTCATCGGATCTCTTTCGGCGGGCACTCAATCGGGCCAC
>QHRA01000028.1 GCA_003221295.1 Verrucomicrobiota bacterium
GATTCCGTGAAGGCGCCGGCGAGAAGACCAGCCGCCGTGCCCATGTCGTAGTCAAGAAGCTTTGCCGCGGTAAACGCAGCGACCAGGCAGGTAACGCAAAGTACAACCGTGAGCGCTAGTTGCGGCAATGCATCCTTCTTCAGCGCACGGAAGAACTGGGGTCCCACCTTGTAGCCGGTGGTGAAGAGGAACAAATCAAAGAAGACATATTTGACCACGGCGGGCACTTGGATGTTTAGCTGCCCGACCGCG
>QHRA01000029.1 GCA_003221295.1 Verrucomicrobiota bacterium
CGGCGAGAAGGAGCACTGAAATCGAAAACACTAACGAGGTCATTGCCAGGCGCCGCCAGGAACGGCCTAACGGTATACGCAGGAAACTCTCCTGTCCGATCGATTCGCGGTGCTCGCGAGAAATCGGCGAGAGCGGAGTCATGGGAAGTCATTCACTTGAAAGTTCAATGCGAGTAAAACTGGGTCATACTCCGGTCGGCCACTGACTCCTCGCGCGTCAGCTTGTTAGAACTTGATCACGTAATTACAAATCGCACGGAAGTCGGTCAGGTTATGGACATCTCCTCCAAACTGCTGGACAACCCCGTAACGCAGACGCAGCGACAAACCCTTGAGAACGCCTTTGGTCGGGGCCCACTGGAGATTCGAATCGAACTCGTTCTGCCGAAACTGCGTCGCTGAATCGGGGTCCGTGCCGAACACCGCCAAGGCATAAGCGCTCAGTCCGTCGACCCAGGGAAAGTCATAACCGGCCCGGAGAAGAAACGCGCTCTCGCCGGCCCGGTTGAAGTCTTGAACCTGGACACTGGTGTAGCCGGGATACCCGCTCCACGGGTTCTGCATGTTGGCATTCCCCCAGGCGTGAGTGAAAGCCGCGCTAAACAGCGCCTTCTTGATGGGCAGTTCTACTTTGATGCCGAATTGATGGCCCGAGAAACTGTGGCCCTGCAGCTCGTTGTCCCCGACACTACCCTGATCCACGTATTGGCCAGCGAACCTCAGCCGCCAGTCGGTGGCAAGCGGGAGTTCGAAACCCGTTTGGGCATACGCGATGTTGATAATATCCTGGCTGTAGTAGTCGATCGCACCAATGTTAAATTTTCCTTTCTCATACACGGCTCCGGCTGCCCAGACGCCTCGCTCAACATGAGCGCCCGCGTCGATTGCCATCGAGACAAATTCGCTGTCATTTCGCTCTTTGATTTTGTCGAAATATCCGAGTCCGTACTTGATAGCCGCGACGTCCTGGGCCGGGGTTGGCGTTGGGACTGCGACCTCTTTTCCATCTTTGCTCAGGCCCACGCCGTCCGAAGGCACATCGGCGCCGCTGCTGCTGTCGCCAAACTCGTATCGACCCTGCAAAACGACCGCCTCAAACGTATTTGGCGTCATGCGGGTGTCGTTGCGGTTGATAAAAGGTGTGTCGTAGCCCTTGGCTCCGACAGTAATGCCCACGTCTTTGACGATCCGGAGTTCGGCGTAAAACTCGCCCAGGATCGTATAGCCATTCTGCCCGGGCGCTAGGAGGGTGGTTCCATCCCTGTCGTCAGGGGCATATATCGGATTGGAAGTGTAAAGCGTCGCTCCGAACGCAATATGGTCGAGAAAGTAACCGGTCTTTACTCCCACCCATCCACCGATGGCCCACGCCTGTTTCTCTGCGCCACTGAAGTCACTGCGGTCGAAGTAGAACGTGCGAAGGTTGAATTCGAACTTCGTATCTTTGAAGGCCTGTCGGCGCTCTTCCAAGCGCCACTCGCGCCAATCGCCAAATGACTGATCGAGATCCGTCGTCCGGCCCTGCTCCGTAGATGTTAGCGCGCTGTCGGTGGGAGCGACTTGCTCCACCGCCAGGGCGGGAGCGACCTGCGTCACCGCCAGGGAAAGATCAGACGGGGCTGCCTTCCAGACCTCCATCTCGCGCTCCTGCTGGCCGAGAACCGTACCGGCGCCGCATAGCAGGGTCAGGAGTGAGCCTGCTGCCCATGCGTATCGATTAAGAGAAGCTCGTGTGGTCATAATGGGTCTCCCAGTTCCAGAGTTAGTGTTGCTATTTCGATAACAGCATCGCGAAGTAATCAATTAGCGTTTTTTTGCCTTAGGCGCTTTCTTTCCAGCCGCCTTGCCATTCTTGCCTTTGTCGGCCTCATAAGCCTGGCGGTAGCCGCGCGCGATGGCGCGTGTCGCCCGGCCGATATCGTCGTAGACGTGATTTTCCAGGTTCGCGAACGATATGCGCACCGACCAGTCCGGAGCGGCAAAGCCGCCACCGTTGAGCAGGACGATGCCGTGGTCCTGGGCCAGCCGAAACACGATGTCGAGCGGATGCACGTTCTTCTTCATCCACTTCACGATGTCCTCGCCCAGGTACTTGCGGGCAAAGAACTCGAAGTCGATGAGGCCGTAGTAGTAGTCGAAGTACTCGTTAGGTCCTACCTCGATGTCCAAACCCTCGATCGTCGCCTCGACGCGTTTCTTACAGATACCTAAGCAGGCTTTCTGATAATCCTTCTTCGTGTCCATCAGCTCGCTCAGCGAGAACATGGTCATCATGACTTGTTGCGGAAGCGACAGGCCGGCCGTGTGGTTCAGCGCGACGTCGCGGCTGTCCGCCACGATTCGGTCGATGAACGCGAGCTTGCGCGGTTCAAGCGTGAGCGTGCCATAACGCTTGTCCAGCTTCTTCTTTATGGACTCGGGATGCTTCGCGATTATTTCGTCGAAAATATTGTCCTCGTGGATCGCGATGGTACCCAGGCGCCAGCCGGTGCAGCCGAAATATTTGCTGTAGGAATAGACGCCGAGGGTGTTTCTCGGGAACTCACCCATGAGCGAGCGGAAGCCCGGCACGAAGGTTCCGTAGACGTCGTCCGTGAGCAGGATAAGATCCGGCCGCTTCTTAAGCACGGCCCCGATCTGCTTAATCGTCTCGGGCGAGAGTGCCACGGCAAACGGGTTGCCCGGGTTGACAATGAAGAACGCCTTGACCTTGGGGTCGAGGAGCTTCTTGATCTCCTCGTCCGGGTATTGGAATTTTTGCTCCTGCTTCGCATGAACTTCGACGAAGTGGAGGTCGTAGTCTTCGAGGTGCGCCATCTCTAAGTACGGGGTGAAGATCGGCACGCCGAGCGCGATCGTGTCGCCGGGATTTAAAATCCGGTTGCTCTTCAGCGACTTGAAGGTGTAGCACATGGCGGCGGTACCGCCTTCGACCGCATAGATCTTGTAGGTACCCTTTGGCCGCGGATTTCCGCACATCGCCCACAGCAGGTATTCGTGGACGACCTGTTCGTTGTGCACCAGCATACGGTCCGGGACCGGGTAATGGTCGCCGATGATGGAATCCGCCAGTTCGTGCACGAACTTGTCTGGGTCGAA
>QHRA01000030.1 GCA_003221295.1 Verrucomicrobiota bacterium
TTGCTCGTGGCACGCGTCAGTCCCAAGCGAGCGCTCCGATCGAGTAAACCAGATAGTAGAATCCCGAGAACCACTCGCTCCAAATCCGGGTAAGGGCCTTTGCCGCCTTCGGGGCGATGAGGGGGTCGATCCGCGCCGTGACAACGGGCAGCGGATCCCAACCACATTGAACTGACGCGAGCCGGCATTTTCATGGCGCTACTGATCTCGATTGATTCGCCTGATGTTTCGGATTCAAACGAACGCTCGCTCGGCGTGTTTCCGTTACAATTGCGTAACGAAGTGTGAAGCTGGTGTTACGCGGTTTGACTGTGGCGACGAGAATGCATACGCTCGACGTTACCGCGCGTCACTCGTTGTCCTTGGTTTGGGTGGGATGTGGAGTAGTTCAACCGTGCCGGGGCCAGCCGAGTGCGAGCCCAAAACCATTATGAAAGCACCTCCTGAACTTTCTGCTACGCGGGCATTCATCCGCGCAGAGCTGACGAAACAACTCCGTTTGATCCTCCTGCTTGGAACGCTCATGATCGGTACCACATGCCCAGCGTGGGCTGCGTCCGGTCCTCCAAACATTCTGTTCATTATCATGGATGACGTGGGCATAGACCAGTTGCAGGCTTTCAATCCGTTAGCGCGGGTTGCGACGCCGAACATCGACACCGTCATCGCCCACGGCGTGCGCTTTACTCGTGACTGGACGATGCCGGAGTGCTCACCAAGCCGCGCCTGCTTCTTCACTGGCCGCTATCCGCTGCGCACAGGCGTGGAGGCTGCGATTCTCAGCTACGCTTTGCCGTCGTC
Source organism: Verrucomicrobiota bacterium (assembly GCA_003221295.1). Classification (GTDB taxonomy): domain Bacteria; phylum Verrucomicrobiota; class Verrucomicrobiia; order Chthoniobacterales; family UBA10450; genus AV69. The sequence goes on from QHRA01000030.1 coordinate 802, forward strand.
CCAGGTGTCACCGTATGAAATTACCACGCCACAAATTCTCGCCCATGCCGGCTATACCAGCGCATTGATAGGAAAGTTCCACCTGGGCGGCCCCGACAACAACCCTGCCGGATTTCGCACCCCGAGCGTTCTCGGGTGGGACTATTATAACGGCAACCTGCAAGGCGGGCCTCCTTTCCTGGACGCAACGATTGGAGGACAGACTACCGACACGACGCGCTATCCTTGCGGGTACCCGCTCGGCGACCAGCGCGGCGTGTGCTGGTTCCAGGGCCCGGGGAACCAGATTCGCTGTGATAATAACAAGGGTGCCGGTTACACCGGACATGACTGCGTAACTTTAGGCGGAATACCGGCCCTGAAGAAAAACGGCGATTTCGCTACAACCTGCAGCGATGCCACCATTCGACCCGACTTCGCGAACTACAATGGCTACTATGTTTGGCCGCAGGTTATCAACGATCATGCTGGGTTACACCGCTCCACCGTCCGCGAGTACATGTCTGTCTTCCAGACAGACACGGCGATAAACTGGCTACAGACGCATCGCCGCGGAAAAAACCCGCATCCACAACCGTGGATGTGCACGGTCAGCTATGATTCCATCCATACACCGTACCAGGAACCTCCGACGAACCTCTACCCGCCGGGCTTCTCCTGGCCCCCGGGAATCCCGGAAGGGTGCGAGACCGAGCCCCAGCTTAAGGTCCTCAACGATCTCATGCTCTACGCTCTGGATCAGGAGATCGGCCGTTTGCTGGTCGGAGCCGGCCTCGCCCAAAGATTGCCCTCGGGACAACTCGATTATCATCCCGAGGCCACGGACACGATGATTGTTCTGCTGGGCGATAACGGCACCTACCTGGCAGGCGTGAATCCGCCGTACGACCCGCTTCGTTCCAAAGGCACCCCTTACCAGACAGGCGTTTCCACCCCGATGGTGATTGCCGGCCCGCTGGTGCAACAGCCCGGAAGAACGGTGAACGCCCTGGTCAATGCGGTCGACCTATTCCAGTTGTTCGGCGAAATTGCCGGCCTCGATGTGCGAGCGCTGGTGCCACAGTCGCACATCCTCGACTGCCAGCCTATGCTGGCTTACCTAACGAATCCCAGTCAATCCTTCTTCAGACAGTTCAATTTCACGCAAATCGGCGTTTCCAACCATGCGCCGTCTGTCCAAACGCATCCATGCGTCCTGTCTGTTGGTCCGCTCAAGATCTGCACCGACACTTTATTCAACACCGAGGAGCTGTGCCAGGATGACGGCGGGCAGTGGTTTGGGCCGGATGATATTCCTCCGAATCAACAACAGGCAAGCTGCTGCGACGTGCGCGCAAACGTATATCCGCACCTGGTCATCACACCTACCCAATCCTGGGCCATCCGCAACGAGCGGTTCAAGCTGGTCAAATCAGACCGCGCCGCTTGCGAGTCGACTGAGAACCCGTTCGAGTTTTATGACCTCCAGCCCACGCTGGCCAATCCTGTCGGTCTTGACACAGCCGCCAACAATCTGCTTCGCGATAACGCTCCCCCGCTGACTCCTTTGCAAGCAGCGAACATGGCCGAGTTGCAGACTGCCCTCACGAATCTCCTCAATTCAGAGCCGGTGTGCCTCGGCGACGGCAACCTCGACAAGGTGGTGAACCGGGAGGATTTCGTGGGAGTCCACCGTTACTGGGGCCAGCCGAGTGTGTTCGACTTCAATAACGATGGGACGACTGATCAGAAAGATCTGGATATCGTGCTGCAGAACTTCGGACATAACTGCTTGGCGACCGGCCCGGGAAAGCGGCAGTGATTGTGCCGCCCGGGAACGGACACCTTCTTTAGCAGTAGGATTTTGCCGGTGATCTTCGAAAGCCTAACGAGAGCGAGCGGGTGGTCGCTCGACCAACAAAAAAAGCAGAGTAGCCGTGGCGTAAACACAGAGTTCCACGTCGACAAGAGCGAAATCGCAATTGACGGCGAGCCGACCGACGACCGCGTCAGTCTGCGAGCCGAGAAACTCCGGAATAGTCGCGCCATACCAGAACCGCAGCGACGAAGCTCGCGTTAATGTAGCGGTAATCGGCTCTTCCACATCTCCAACGCGAAGCAGACGACCGCCCTCCGACGAGAAAAGACTTGGCACCCGGCGCAAACCTAGCCAGGTAATTGTGCCCACCATGAGCAAAGAATTTCATTTCACACTGGGGGG
>QHRA01000064.1 GCA_003221295.1 Verrucomicrobiota bacterium
GCGCAACACAGTCCCGGGGAGGAAGCGCATTGAAATTTCGGCGATCAAAAAGCAAATCGCCAAAACCTAATAAGAAAAAATATGATACTACCACTACTGGCAGAAATTAATGGAAGCATTCACGTCGGCCTCGCCGCCATGGGTGTTGGAATCGGCATTGGTCTTACCGGATTAGGCATGACCACCGCGGTTGGTCGCAACCCAGGCGCTTTTACGCCTGTCCTGGTGCACGCGATCCTGGCGATCGCCTTGACCGAAGCGATCGTCTTCTACGCACTCTACCTGGTCCGCTAAATAAAACGCAGCCGGCGGCGTTTAGCTAATCCGGTCAAAGACTAAGTTATGGCCCTACTAATTCTCGCAACCACCGGCAGCGTTATGGATACGGTGCGCGATACAGCCGACACCTTTGGATGGGACCCGAAGTTGTTCTTTTCGCAGGTAATCAGCTTTATCATCGTCGCCTATTTGTTAAAGCGCTTTGCCTACAAACCGATTCTCGGCGTACTTGAGCAACGCCGGCAACAAATTGCGCAAGCTCATTTGAATGCCGAGAAGATCAAGCAACAGCTGGCCGAGGCCGAGCAGCGTCACGCCGAGATTCTGGCGAAGGCCAATGCCGAAGCGCAAAAGATGATCGAGGAAGCACGTAGCAGCGCTTCGCATCTGGCCGATCGTAAACAGCAGGAAGCAATCACGGCGGCGGAGCAGATCCTGGCCAAGGCGCGCGAAGCCAGTGCGATTGAACACGAGCGCACGATGACGCAATTGAAGCGCGAGTTAGGCAGATTGGTGGTGGAGACAACGGCGAAAGTTACTGGCAAAGTTTTGACGCCGGATGATCAGCGGCGTCTGCAGGAGGAAGCGGCACGCACATTCTCCGCCTAGACCAAAGCCAAACACAATGCAGGTTAAAAAGGACGTCCGGCAAATCGCGCGCGAAATGTTGCGCGCGAGTTTCACCGATGGTCAGCTCGATCGCGGGCGGATCACTTCGGTGGTCGATTCTATTTTGGCGAAAAAGCCGCGGAACTACCTCAAGATCCTTGAATATTATAAGCGATTGCTTCGCCTCGAAACAGAAAAACGGCATGCCCGAATCGAGACTACGACGGCACTGGACCCGCAAATCGCCTCGCAAATTTCCCTTAATCTGGCAAGACGTTACGGCACCGACTTAACCACGGAGTTTCTGGTCAACCAGGCGTTGCTCGGGGGGATGCGGATTCGCGTCGGCAGCGACGTCTGGGACAGCAGCGTGCGCAATCGCCTGGAAAGACTTCAGCAACAACTTTGAAATTATCTAACGAGATATGAGCAGCATCCTTGAAGAAATCGAAACAAAAATCGCGGGACTGAAAACCTCGACCACTAAGAGCAACATCGGTACTGTCCGCGAAACCGGCGACGGCGTCGCGCGCATCGAAGGATTGAGCGACGTGATGTTAAACGAGATGATCGAATTTCCCGGCGGCGTTTTCGGACTGGCCCTTAACCTCGAGGAAACTGAGGTGGGGGCGATTTTGCTCGGTGACCCCACCAAGATATCCGAAGGCGACGAGGCAAAAACGACCGGCCGCTTACTCTCCGTTCCGGTAGGGAAGGGGCTGCTCGGTCGCGTCGTCAACACCCTCGGGGAACCCCTTGATGGTAAGGGAGAAATCAAATCGGAAACATTTTATCCGCTGGAAAAAATTGCACCCGGGGTAATCAAGCGCCGCGGCGTCAGTCAACCCGTGCAGACGGGTATCATGGCAATTGATGCGATGATTCCAATTGGCCGGGGTCAACGGGAGTTAATCATCGGCGATCGCGCCACCGGCAAAACCACGATCTGCGTCGATACCATCATCAGTCAGGCGCGTTTGAACAAGGCGGGGGAGGATTCCAGGAGCAAAGACTACCGGCCCCTTTATTGCATTTACGTCGCGATTGGGCAGAAAAATTCCAATGTCGCACGTGTCCTAGCTGTTTTGGAGAAAGAGGATGCGATGCGCTATACCACGATTGTTTCCGCGCCGGCTTCCGACAGCGCGACCAATCAATATCTCGTCCCGTTCGCGGGTGTGGCCATGGGCGAGTGGTTCATGGATAACGGAATGGATGCTCTCATTATTTATGATGATTTGTCGAAACACGCGGTGGCCTATCGCCAAGTCTCGTTAGTTTTGAAGCGACCATCCGGGCGCGAAGCATATCCGGGCGACGTTTTCTATTTGCACTCGCGTTTGCTCGAACGCAGCGCCCGCGTCAGCGATGAATACGGCGGCGGATCGCTGACCGCGCTCCCGATTATCGAAACACAGGCTGGCGACGTCTCCGCTTACATCCCGACGAATGTGATCTCTATCACCGACGGTCAAATTTATCTCGAGACTGACCTCTTTTATCAAGGGGTGCGGCCGGCAATTTCAGTCGGTTTGTCAGTCAGCCGTGTCGGTTCGGCCGCGCAGATCAAAGCGATCAAGCAAGTCGCTGGCAAAGTGAAGCTCGATCTGGCGCAGTTCCGTGAGCTGGCGGCGTTTGCACAGTTCGGCTCGGATTTGGATGCGGCGACCAAAGCGCGGCTCGATCGCGGACAGCGTATCGTCGAGCTGTTTAAACAGATCCAATACAATCCAATCCCAGTGGAGCTGCAGGTGGCGGTGATGTGGGCCATGCAGAATGGATTCGTCGATCCGGTGCCGGTGGACCGAGTGAAAGAATTCCAAAACAAACTGCAGGACTTTCTGGAAACGCGCAAGGAACCGCTTCTGGCCTCAATCCGCCAGAAAAAGCAGCTCGATGCTGAGCTTGAAGCCAATCTCAAAGCAACACTGGAAGAGTTCAGCGCAACGAAACCGGTTGGCTAAAGGGATCAGACGACGTGCTCGCGCCAATCCACAATCCACAATCCGCAATCCGCAATTTCTAGATGGCGAACACCCAGGATATCCGGCGCCGGATCAAATCGATTCGCAATACCGCCCAGATCACCAAGGCCATGCAAATGGTGGCGGCGTCAAAAATGCGCAAAGCACAGCAGCACGCCCTGGCGGGGCGTCCGTATGCGGCGTTGATGAACAAGGTCCTGGTCTCGCTGCAACAACGAACCGATCCCAGACTTCATCCCTTGCTGCAGGTGCGCGACGCAAAAAAAGAGCTGGTCGTCGTGATTAGCACCGACAAAGGCTTGGCGGGGGCGCTCAATACGAACTTGCTGCGCGAGGCGGCCCGATTTGAAGCCAGCAAGACCGGCTACATCGTGGTTGGCCGAAAGGCGCGACAATTCATAACGCGGACAAAACGCGAGCTACTTGCCGATTTCGAGTTGAAGGACGCGCCGACCTTTGTCGAAACCAAGCCGATTGCCAAATTCGCGACGGAAAAATTTCTAGCTCGAGAAGTCGACAAGGTTTCGGTAGTTTACACCCATTTTATCAACACGATTAATCAACGGCCGACGGTGCAGACGCTTCTGCCGATTGAGCACGGTGAACTTCCAAAGGACGAGTCTGAGCCCCCAAGTGATCCATTGCTTGGATACGTTTTTGAACCAACCGCCGAGCGGGTATTGGAAGCGATGCTGCCTTATTATCTTCAGTATCAAATTTTTCAGATGATCCTTGATGCGCGCGCTTCCGAGCATAGCGCGCGCATGGTCGCGATGAAGAACGCGACTGATAACGCGCATCAGTTCATCAAGGATCTGACGCTGGAGTATAACAAAGTGCGACAGGCAAGTATTACGACCGAGTTGCTCGAAATCGCAACCGCGCAGATGGGGCTCGGTCAGTAACTAACGAGATTTATGAATACAGGAAATATTGTTCAGGTCATCGGCCCGGTGGTCGATGTGGAGTTTGGCGGCGGCACGGAGCTGCCCAAAATCTATAATGCGCTCGAAATCGAGTACGAGGTCAATGGTAACCCGACCAAGCTCACGCTCGAAGTACAACAGCACCTCGGCGAGAACTGGGTGCGCTCGATTGCAATGTCGTCCACCGAAGGGTTGAAACGCGGCATGAAGGTCAACGACACAGGTGGCCCCATCACCGTGCCGGTAGGCGAGGGCACCCTCGGACGCGTTTTCAATGTTACCGGCGATCCAGTCGATAACAAAGGCCCGGTTAAGTTTGCCAAACGTTATCCTATTCATCGGCCGGCGCCGTCACTGATGGATCAGGATGTCAAAGCGCAAGTTCTTGAGACCGGAATTAAAGTGATCGACTTGATTTGCCCCTTTACCAAAGGCGGCAAAGTGGGCGCATTCGGCGGTGCCGGTGTTGGGAAGACGGTCGTCATTCTCGAGTTGATCAACAACATCGCCAAAGGGCATGGCGGACTTTCCGTTTTCGGCGGAGTGGGGGAACGCACCCGCGAAGGCAACGATCTTTATGTCGAAATGAGCGAAGCGGGGGTGATCGATCAAAAAGATCTCAGCAAATCCAAAGTCGCGCTGGTCTACGGGCAAATGAACGAGCCGCCTGGCGCACGGCTGCGAGTTGCCCTGTCCGCTCTCGCCATGACAGAGTATTTCCGCGACGAAAAAAATCAGGATGTGCTTTTGTTTATCGATAACATCTTTCGCTTCTCGCAAGCAGGTTCGGAAGTATCTGCCTTGCTCGGACGCACGCCGAGCGCAGTCGGTTATCAGCCAACGCTCGCGGCCGAGATGGGTGATTTGCAGGAACGCATCACCTCGACCAAGAACGGATCGATTACTTCGGTGCAGGCGGTTTATGTTCCGGCGGACGACCTGACCGATCCGGCGCCGGCGAATACCTTCGCGCATCTTGATTCCACCATTGTGCTGGAGCGTTCAATTGCCGAGCTCGGGATTTATCCAGCAGTCGATCCACTGGCTTCCACCTCGAAAGCATTGGCGCCAGAAGTGGTGGGTGAGGAGCACTATGCGGTCGCGCGTGGTGTTCAGAAAGTGCTGCAACGTTACAAGGATTTGCAGGATATCATTGCTATTCTGGGAATGGATGAGTTGTCGCCAGAAGATAAGCTTACTGTTTATCGTGCGCGTAAGATCCAACGTTTTCTTAGCCAGCCGTTCCACGTCGCAGAAGTTTTTACCGGTCACAAAGGCCAATATGTGCCGATTGCAGAGACAGTGCGCGGCTTTAAGGAGATTCTCGACGGCAAACACGACGAAGTGCCGGAAGCAAATTTCTACATGAAAGGCGGCATTGATCAGATTAAAGAAGGTTAAATGAGTTAAATTGTTAAATGGTTAAAAAGGGAAAACTGCTTTAACGATCTACGATTTAACGTTGTAACGGTTTAACGAACCACATGGCGACACTGCGACTTGAAATTGTAACGCCGGAAACAACCGCCTATTCCGAGGACGTCGAGATGGTGACGCTGCCGGGCTCGGAAGGTGAACTCGGCGTTTATCCAAAGCATGTGCCGGTGCTAACGATTTTAAAACCGGGAGAGCTGCGCGTAGTAAAGGACAAACGTGCTACTTCGTTGGCTGTCGGTGAAGGTTTCATTGAAATTACGCCAGAGCGTGTCTCGGTTCTTACCGATATGGCCCTGGAGGCTCAGGTAATCGATGAGGCCGCGGCCGAGAAGGCAGTCGCCCGCGCACAGGCCGCAATGAAGGAAGATCATACCGCGGAAGAAGTCGCTGCCATTCAGGCATCGTTGCAAAAAGCCCTTGCGCAATTGCACGTAAAACGCCGGCGGCACTCCTAGCTGCTCTTTCGCGCGAAATTGCACGCGCCCGATCAACTCGCCATCATCGCCGGCAACGGCGTTTATCCGCGGGTCCTCGCGCGCGCGGCACGAGCAGCAGGCGTGCGGAAGATTCTCGCTCTTGCTTTCGAAGGAGAGACCGACACGGAACTTGGTCAGCTCGTCGATGAAATTTGCTGGCTGCGCATCGGTCAATTGAATCGGATGCTTGCCACCCTGCGCGATGCCAGGATCACCAGGGCCATCATGGCAGGCCAAATCGCGCCGCGAAATCTATTCGACCTCCATCCCGATTGGCGCGCCCTGCTGCTGCTCGCAAAAATGAGACAACGCAACGCCGAATCGATCTTTCGGGCCATCGCCGTCGAGCTCGACAAGATAGGTGTCGCGCTTTTACCAGCGACCACTTTTCTGGACGATCTTCTGGCAGGAAAGGGTTTGATTGCGGGACCGAAACTATCGCGCCGGGAAAAGTCGGACATCGATCTCGGCTGGGGTATCGCGCAAAAAATTGCCGCGCTGGATATTGGACAAACCGTAATCGTCAAAAATGGGACCGTCCTGGCGATTGAAGGATTTGATGGAACCAATGAGACAATCCGCCGGGGCGGTGCGCTTGGTCGGGGTGGCGCTGTCATGATCAAGGTCGCCAAACCGGATCAAGACATGCGTTTCGACGTTCCTGTCATCGGTCCGGAAACGATTTCCGTGGCGGTCGAGGCAAAGATTCGAGCGATTGCACTGGAAGCAGGTCGAACTTTGTTGCTGGAAAAAGAAGACGTCATTCGTGCGGCGCAAACCGCGAGAATTTCCGTGCTTGGGCGTTAGCCACAAGTTCTGCCAACTGAGATGGTTGCCAAGAAAATCTCGTTGCATCGCCTTGAAATTTTTCCACGGGCTAACCAGTTGCGCTGCCAGACCATTTTTCTTTCATTTGTCCCTATATAGTAAGGAGTCACCGATAGAACTTGGCCTTCAGCAGGGGGTTTCCTGAGAGGCGCAAAAAATTATTCCAAGCCTTCTTAATGCCGCAGGAGAGTCTGCGAAAGGGCATACAGTCTGCTGCGATTTTCAGGCAATGATATTTGCGCGCCCCACGCATCATCAGGCTGGTACCACGCTCGCCGAAACCCTCGTTGCGGTCACCCTTGTCGGCGCCTTTTTCGTGACCATTTTCGAAGTCAACGCCGTTTGCTTGCGTTACATCGACGCTAGCAAGGAATGTGTAGCAGCCGTGCAAGGAGTCCAGGACCGCATCGAAGGCTTACGCAACCTCGCCTTTACCGATCTGATCTCACCGGCCTATATGATGAATCCGCAACCCACCCCTTCGGGGTCACCCTCGGGGTCGAGGCCGATGTCGTTGGTTTATCCTTCTAATTCGTCTGATCTCGCTGCCCGGGTCACAGAAGAGGTTATAGTTAGCGGCTACCCAAGTGGCACTCCTCTCCCAGGCGGCACACCCACTATCACTTACAGGCGCTCTCCCGGCGCCGCGGTTTATCCAAGCGCTTCGCCGGCGACGGCACCGGACTTCAGCAGCATGACGATGGTGAAGGTGAACGTGAAATATACCTGGAGCGCGGCCTTCGGCGGGCGGCAACGGAGCGAAGAAACCGAAACGCTAATCGCGGCGGGAACCAAGAAATGAAGCCGGCTCACCTGCAAAACCAGGGCTTCACCATGATTGAAATGATGCTCGCCGTGGCCATCGGCTCGCTCATGCTGGCCGCAACCATGGCTGCCTCGATCTGCCTGCAACGGAGCTTCAATGCAGTGGATAATTACTTTTCTTCGCACGTGCAACAGGTGCGGATCATTGACTATCTCAGCCGGGACGTGCGGCGATCCTACATTGTCACCACCAGCGCGGATCTGCAAACTGTTACCTGCATCATTCCGAACTACCTGGTCGACAATGGCAGCAACCAGCCTACGCGCGCCACGCCGACGCTTTCGCTGGTTGGGAACAAAGTCGTCGCGAATTATCAGGCTAGTACGGTGAATAACGTCACAACAACGCAAGGTTCTACCACCGTTTCCTGCCCTGGGCTTGGACTGGTTTCTTCTCATTTTTCGAATGCGAACATTGGCCGATCTGTCGTTGGCACCGGTATCCCGGCGGGAACCACGATTCAAAGCGTCTCGAATTGCCTTTTGGGGAGTTGTAGTCAGGCGACGATGTCGAACGCGGCAACTTCCACTAATGGCAACGCTACCCTTACGATGGGCGCGCTTACCAACGTGGTTTACTCCGTCGTTAATCAGGCGATCCAGCGAAGAGAAAACGGCGGTCTCACTAACATTGCCGCAAGCGCTGACAATTTGATTCCCGCCACTAGCGATATCGAGCTTCTCAACACCGAGTTTACGCAATCGACGGTAACCTTTCTGCCGAGATTCGCCAGGGGCGGTCAAATTTTTTTAGATAACGAGCGAGCCGGCACAACCATCTTTTCTCTCACGTATCTTCGCAACCGGAGAAGGGGAGACGGCTGATTTACTCCAGCTAACGAAATGAAGACACAAGTTCAGAATGGAGATAAAGGCAACACTCTCATTTGTGCACTTTGTACCATCGTGATTATCTCCTTAATCGGGGCCAACGTTTTGGTTAATTGTACCAGGCGTTACAATGTTACGGCCAAGCAACTCAAGGCATGGAAAGAGGCCCTCTACGCGGCAGAAGCGGGCGGCGACGCGGGTTTTGATGAGGTGCGAAAAGCGCTCAATCCAAGTAGCTTGCCCTTCACCACAGACGGCTGGGCCGCTGCGCCGTCTCCAGCTCCGACTCCGGGGCCAGCCTGGACCAAAACCATCAGTGGCTTCGGGCAGGCAGGCAGCCTTTCGACGACCGTAACCATCGACAAACTCACTGATAACACGGGGACCATTCCAGCTACTACCCCTTATTATCGGATTCGTTCAGTCGGAACTGCCCGGCTCTTTGGCTTACCTCGCGTCGGTTTGTCCGATCAGTTTTTTGCGGGCGGCCTCAATTTCGTGGCGAACTCCGCCAGCCGCGGTGTTGGCGACACCCTCCTGCGCAAGATCGATTTCAAATACGATCACTTTAAAGGAACTTATGGCGACGGTGACGGGAATAACATTGGTTTGTCGCCGGTCATATATCCTCAAATTACACGACGCATCGAACTGGTTGCCATTCCGAAGTATTTTGTTTTTAGCGGCGCGATGAGGGTCGTTAATATGTTTGACGGCCCGGGCAGTGCCGGTTTCATCGACAGTTACAATTCCAAAAACCCAACTAATCCGAATCCTAGTAGTCCCAAAGTAGTAAACAACGACATCCCGGGACCAAATACCACCTCTTATTACGGGTCTAATCCGTCGAACTCGACTTACCGCGCAGACGCGCACGACGGCGATGTGTCTGTTGGAGCAAAGAACTTTGCCCAAGGCGGGCCGATTTGGGGTGACGTAACGACAAACGGCGGCAACGTCACTCACTCCGGCTATACCATTAGTGGAACAATTGACAACAATGTGCCATTTACGGTGCCGCCGCTGGCGGCCCCTGATACAACGGGCTTTACAATCTCCATCGGCGGGGGGAACATCAGTCCGACTGGCACCAGCCCCTCCAGTCCAAGCACGTACGTTTATTCATCTTTCCCCAGTAACGTGACGATAAAGAATGGTAACGCCAGCAGTCCCACATTCCCGTACGCTTATGCAAAGATTGTTGTCAACGGCGACATTACCGGGAAGATCACCATCGAAAAGGGCGTAACCGCGGAGATCTGGTTCACCGGGAACATGAAGGTGAAAGGAGAGGACCTCGATAATCAGAATGTTGACCGTGGCACCCAAATCGCCAACCCTGGCAGCGCCGGTGTCCCACCCTTGATCCCGCCAACCCCGGCTGACGATCCGAACCCGAGTCGGGTCGGTCACATGAAGTTTTTTGGGATCAGCCCCACCATCTCTGGTACTACGCAAACAATCGAACTCGATCCGCCCGGGAACATTTTCGCAACCTTTTACGCGCCCAGCGCCGACATTACGCTAGCAGGCAACACCGATATCTTCAGCGCGATCGTGGGCCGTAGCTTCTCCGGCAACGGGAATACCGGATTTCATTACGACAAAGCCCTGAATCAGGTCGATATAGGTGTGATGACGGATTACCAAATCGCGAGTTACGTCGAAGACGTTCGTTGACGAATTCGTTTTGCGGTGATCCCCAATCCCCGCTTTCCTCTCATCCT
>QHRA01000065.1 GCA_003221295.1 Verrucomicrobiota bacterium
CGACTAGACGCCTGGTCTGCAACATCATTCCGGCGTGGATGCTGAACTTCTTTGTCCGGCTTGTCGCATTCCGTTAACCGAAATCCGCACCGGCAACGGCATCATTTGGCGTTGCGAAAAATGCAATGGTCGCGCGGTCGGTCTGCAATTGCTGCGTCGCACTTTCACTCCGGAATCGATCAACCCGCTCTGGCTGCACGCGATCCATAACGAGGGCAGCAGCGCCAGGCCTTGTCCGTCCTGCGGGAACGCAATGATCGAGGTCGCACTTGCTAGCAGCAGCGGAATCAGAGTCGAAGTCTGTCGAATTTGCGAATTCGTCTGGTTCGATTCCGGCGAAACACAAACGCTGCAAGCGCGCACATTACCGAAACCAAAAGCGCAGGTCGTTTTGCCGCAAAAAGCGCGCGAGGCGATCGCGCTGGCGAAAGTTCAGCAACTCGCCGAGCAAGCGTGCGGCCCCGATTTCGACAGCACGCCACCGGATGAATGGTGGAAATCGATGGCGGCTTTTCTCGGGATGCCGGTCGAATTTGACGCGCCCGCGAAGGAACGCCGTCCCGTAGTAACCTGGTTTTTGGCCGCCGTTATCATCACCGCAAGTGTTCACGCGTTCTTCCATTTGCAGGAGGCTGTCCAACTTTTCGGACTAATTCCGGCGCAACCGCTCCGGCTGCACGGTTTGACCTTCGTTACCTCATTTTTCCTCCATGCCGGAGTCGTTCATCTCGTCGGCAACATGTATTTCCTTCTCGTTTTCGGCGATGACGTGGAAAATTTTCTCGGTGCGCTGCGCTACATCGCATTGATCGCGATTGCGGCATTCGTTGGGGATCTCGTGCACATTGCATCGGCCCCGAATTCCACCATTCCCTGCATCGGTGCCAGCGGTGGAATCGCCGGTGTGATCACATTTTACGCAATGGCATTCCCGCAGGCGAAAATCGGCTTTTTGTGGCGCTACTTTTATTATTTTCGCTGGATTCGCCTGCCAGCGTGGTTCGTTTTCGTGCTCTGGTTTTTTTTTGCCAAATCATCGGTGCTTACGAGCAGAAGATCGGAATCAGCTCGGTTTCGTCCTTTGCGCATCTGGGCGGAGCCGGAGTCGGCCTGGTTACGTGGTTTCTTACGCGAAAAACCATACCTCTCGCTCAGGCGTAGGAACACAGGCCTCAGGCCTGTGCGCCACACAGGGCTCCAGCCCTGTGTTCCTCCCCCCGAGTTGTAATTTTGCCGACGCGCTTTATTCTTCCGACCCGGTTCGTGGTTGAACTGGTAATCTGCACACCTGATCGTGATTGCGATCATATCAGCGCCCGAGGTCGCGCAGATCATATTATATACGAACAGCGCGCTGAGAGGAGGACCCGAACTAAAATTCGGGGAATAACAAATGCCGAGAGCAACAAACGCCCCGGCCAGTCGCGAACGGCGACGGCGGGTTTTGAAAAAAGCGAAAGGTTATCGCGGTCGGCGCTCGAAACTTTTCCGTTACGCCAAAGACGCGACCATGAAAGGCCAATATTGGGCCTATCGGGATAGAAAGACACGCAAACGCAATTTCCGCATGCTTTGGATCCAGCGCTTGAACGCCGCCGTCCGCGCTAATGGCATGACCTACAGTCGGTTCGCTGAAGGCTTAAAAGCAGCTGGCATCACCCTGGATCGCAAAATCCTCGCCGACCTAGCCGTGACCGAAGAAAAAACATTCGCGTCGATTATAGAGGAGGCGAAGGGCGCGCTGGAAAATAAATCGAAGTCGAAGAAAGCGGCGTGAGTTCCGGTTGAAGCGATAAAGCGTTGAACCGTTGAACCGTTGCAGCGGATTCGCTTCAACGCTTAAACTCATTTAACGCTTCAACGTTCATGCATCCGCTCGAACAATTACGCGACGACGCCTTGGCACAAATCGGCTCCGCCCCAGACCAGCGGCTCCTCGAAACCGTGCGGGTGAAATTTCTCGGACGCGGCGGCAGCGTTTCCGAGTGGAGCGACAAAATGAAATCGCTGCCGAAAGAGGAAAAACCGGCCGTTGGCAAATTGTTGAATGAGGTTCGGATCGCGATCACGGCCGCAATTGACGCACGCACCGAAAATTTTCGCGCCGAAAAGGAATCTGCCGCGGTGGCCAATATTGATCTTTCGCTTCCGGGCACACCCCATGAGCGCGGCGCCCTTCATCCGCTCACCCAGATGCTCGACCGCAGTATCGCGATTTTTCGGCGAATGGGTTTCGCGCTAGCCGAAGGCCCGGACATCGAGACCGAATGGCATTGTTTCGACGCCCTAAACACCCCCGCTGACCATCCCGCGCGCAACGAGCAGGATACATTTTACCTACCGGATGGTCGCCTGCTGCGCACCCACACATCCACGGTGCAAATCCGCACGATGGAATCAGCGCCGCCACCCATTCGCGTCATCGCTCCCGGCGCGGCTTACCGACGCGATGAGATCGACGCCACTCATACCAGCCAGTTTCATCAGATCGAAGGTCTTTACGTAGATGAAAATGTCAGCGTCGCCGATTTGAAGGGCACGCTCGAATTTTTTCTGCGCGAACTTTTCGGTGCCGACACGGCGGTGCGTTTTCGCCCGCATTATTTTCCTTTCACCGAACCGAGTTTTGAGATTGATGTGAAATCGAGTGCGCTGAAAGGCGGCGAACAATGGGTCGAGGTTTGCGGCTGCGGCATGGTGCATCCCGCCGTTTTCGAAGCCGTCAATCAATCGCGTCATGATAACGCTTACGATCCGGAAAAATGGACCGGTTTTGCCTTCGGTCTCGGGATGGACCGCCTGGCAATGATCTTGTTCGACATTCCCGACATCCGCTTGTTCGCGCAAAATGATCTGCGCTTTCTGAGGCAATTCGCATGAAAAACCTCTGGAACATAGACCTGTGGTCTGTGCGCCCAGCGGAGTTGCACTCCGCTACCGAGCGCCAGCGGACAGCGACAATCCAAAAAGACAGCGGGCAGACTGGCCGCTGGGCGCACAGGCAGGATGCCTATGTTCCGATTTCCACCAATTCGCGTGAACGCCCAACTAACAGCGCGAGTCATCCCGAGGTCGCCGCGGCGACCGAGAGACCTCTCCTACGCGGAGATCGTCACTCAAGCCACGCCGCAGTGTCGTTCGAGAGTCAGCCCACGCTCGCGAGGTCCCTCACTTCGTTCGGGATGACGGCAGGAAGGAAGAATGAAATTTTCCGTTAACTGGCTGCGCGAATTCGTGGAGTCACCGCCGAGTATCGACGCCTTGGCGGAGTTGCTTACGATGTCGGGTGTCGAAATCGAAGCGATCGAAAAACGCAGTGCCGATTTCGACCGTGTGGTGGTAGCGCAGATCATCGAATCCAAACCGCATCCGAACGCCGATCGTCTCACCGTTTGCGTGGTTGACGATGGCAGCGGAACCAAACGCCAGATCGTTTGCGGCGCGAAAAACTACAAAGTGGACGACAAGGTTCCGCTAGCGTTGCCGGGAGCGGAACTGACCGGCGGTCTGAAGATTCGAGCGAGCAAATTGCGCGGCGTCGAAAGCGAAGGAATGCTTTGCAGCCCGAAAGAACTCGGCGTCGCGGAAGACGCGGCCGGTCTGCTCATCCTGTCGCCGAACGCAAAAATCGGCGCGCCCGTTCGCGACTTATTTCCGGCTGACACGATGCTTGATGTCGAGATCACACCCAATCGCGGCGATCTGCTCAGTCATTTTGGACTGGCACGAGAGATCGCGGCATTAACGAACAAGGGATTAGTCGGGCAATCGCTCCAGTTGCCATCGAAATCGGCAGGCGACGCGCCCGCCCTACAAAAGAAAGGCATCACGATTTCAGCCCTGCGCGAATGTCCATTTTATTCCGTCCGTCGAATTGAAAACGTAAAGGTCGGGCCGAGCCCAGATTGGTTGCGCGCAAAAATCGAAAGCGTCGGCATTCGCTCAATCAACAACGTTGTCGATGTTTCCAATTTCGTGATGCTCGAGCTGGGTCAGCCTACGCATGCGTTTGATGCCGACAAACTCAGTGGTGCGATAAACGTGCGACTGGCGCGGGAAGGTGAAAAGTTTCTCGCGCTTGATGGAAAAACTTATGCACTCACTCCCGAAAATCTGGTTATTGCCGATGACGAGCGCGCGGTTGGAATCGCTGGGGTGATGGGTGGCGAAGAATCCGGCGTCACTGAATCAACCAGGAACGTGTTGCTAGAAAGCGCGTATTTTTTGCCGGCCAGTATTCGACGAACGGCGCGCGAATTGAATTTGCCCAGCGACGCTAGTTACCGATTCGAGCGCGGCGTTGATCCGGAAATGATTTTGCCGGCATCGACACGAGTGACGGAACTAATTTGTGAAGTAGCCGGCGCAACGTCGGCCCCCACCGTTGCAGTTGCTGGCGAGCTGCCGCCGGACCCCCCAGATGTTTCGCTACGCTACGAGGGGCTCGATCAACTCCTCGGCATTCACATCGAACCGGCAACGGCCGACGGAATCTTGACTCGTTTTGGTTTAACTAAGAGCGATTCTGCGAGTCACCCGCGCTGGAAAATTCCAAGCTACCGACGCGATCTCCAGCGCGAGGTCGATTTGATCGAGGAAATTATTCGCGCGCATGGGATCGAGAAGATTCCAAGTGCTGACCGCAGCCGGTTTACCCCGCTGAGCGAGGCGGACCGCAACTTTGATTTTGAAACGAAACTGCGCCGCGATCTGATTGCTCTCGGGTTAACGGAAGCGCGCACCTCCTCATTGATTGCGCGGTCTGAAGTGGCGAAGACCAACGGCGCGATCGAACTACGCAATCCCTTGAGCGAAGATCATGTCGCACTGCGCACAAGTTTAATTGCAGGCCTGCTCGGAGCGGTCGCGCGAAATATTCGGGCCGGAGCAGAACGAATCGCGCTATTTGAAATCGGTAACACTTTTGCGCCACCGACCGGCCAACAACAACGCAAACTGGCAATCGCGCTCTGCGGGCAGGTCACGTCCGGCACAGACTGGCGTGGTGCAAAAAAACGGCAGCTCGATTTTTTTGATTTAAAAGGTGCACTCAATGCAGTGGGCGCGTTTGAGTTTCGGCGTAGCAGCCAACCGAGCTTTGTCTTAATGGCCGAAATTTTTTACCAAACAGATCGGATCGGCTATGGCGCGCAGCTTTCGGCCACGACATCGGCAACCGCGCCAGTGCTAGTAGCAGAGATTGATCTGGCACGCATTGCGCAGACAAAAGAAGACGCGAAACCATTCAAAGAAATCGATCGCTATCCGGAAGTGACCCGCGACATTGCGATGTTTGTCGGCCCTAAAGTAACGCACGCGGAAATTCTGGCGGCGATCGCGTCGGCTAACGAGCCATTGCTGGAGAAGGTGGAGTTATTCGATTTATTTATGGAAAATGACGGCAAAGGGATGCCGGAAATGAAAAAGTCCCTCGCCTACTCGTTGACATACCGGGATAAAAATCGCACACTGACAAGTGAGGAAGTGAGCGCCGTGCACGCGCGGATTCGTGAGCGGTTGCGCAACGATGTCGGTGCGGAATTGCGCGAGTAGTTCTTTTGAAATAACTGCGAGTTGTTGGTTGAGAGTTGAGTAGGAAAACCAGTGCTTTTTCTCTCAACTCTGAACTGACAATTCTCAGTGCTTTACCCTGCGTTGTTCGAGATACAGGTGAGATTCCCGAACCGATACTTCAGAACCAAGGAGGCTTGGTCGCGTTTTAGGGAACATGGCACGCCTTAATTGGAAGTCAGACGCTCGCGCGACGGTCATCCGCCCGTTACCGAAAGGGACGGGAGATCCGCCTAAACGGCATCTGCGGGGTAATTTTTAAAGAACCCGAATCGATGTTTCGATTCGGGTTTTTTCGTTGTAGCGTTGAAGAGTTGAACCGTGAAGCGGCGAATGTCTCTTCTTCGTCGCTTGATCGCTTCACCGCTTCAACCGTTCATCGCACCTTGAAAATCCGCCGATTAGGTGGACAATCGCTGCCGACCAATGCGCGCACTTCTTGCCCTCGAAGATGGCCGAATTTTCGAGGGCGAATCATTCGGCGCTACCGGCACGCGTGTCGGCGAAGTATGTTTCAACACTTCCATGACCGGTTATCAGGAAGTGCTGACCGACCCTTCCTATCGTGGACAAATCGTGGCGATGACTTACCCGCTCATTGGAAATTACGGCACCAATTCGACTGATCAGGAAAGTACCCAACCGCATGTGCGCGGGTTCGTTATCGAAGAGCTAAGCGAAATCCCGAGCAACTGGCGAGCCGAAGAATCGTTAGATGATTATCTGCGGCGCTGGGAAATTCCTGGCGCGCAAGGCATCGATACACGCGCGCTCACCCGGCATCTCCGAACGCGTGGCGCGATGAAAGCCTGCCTCACCACTGAGATTACTTCGGGTGAAGAAGCCGTCCAGCGCGCCGTCAATGGCGAAGGCGTCATCGGGATGGATTACGTGCGCGAAGTAACCACGCCGAATATTTTTCAATGGGATCCGGATGATCAACTGAGCCAGAAATGGTCGCTGCAAAGCGGTAATCAAGTCCTTCCGCCAATCCGTCGTCGTATTGTTGCCTTCGATTATGGAATGAAACGCAACATTTTGCGATCGCTCCGGCAGCGCGGATTCGGTGTCACCGTTCTCCCGGCCACAACCACAGCCGAACAAGTGCTCGCGCTCAATCCGGATGGCGTTTTTCTGTCTAACGGCCCTGGTGATCCGGAAGCGCTGCCTTATGCCCACGAGACGGTCCGCGATTTGATGGGTCGCAAACCGATCTTCGGAATTTGCCTTGGTCATCAAGTGCTCGGTTTTGCCTTTGGCGGGCGGACCTTCAAACTGAAATTTGGGCATCGCGGCGGTAATCAACCAGTCAAAGATTTGCGATCGGGAAAAGTGGCCATCACAGCGCAAAATCATGGGTTCGCGGTCGATCCGGATTCATTGCCGAAAGAGATCGAAGTGACGCACGTCAACCTGAACGACGGTACGGTCGAGGGAATGCGTCACAAGGAAATCCCGATTTTTAGTGTGCAATATCATCCCGAGGCCGCGCCCGGACCGCACGACGCAAGTTACTTTTTCGGCCAATTCGCGGAATTGATCGACGGACAAACGCGGTAGCGTCGCTGTTGGTGTAGTCTTTTTTTGCAGTCATCCCGAGCGCACATGCCAGTCCGGCTCGGACCGAGGGACCTCGCCAACCTGCGAGCGGACACACAAGCTTCTTTGAGCGTCAATGCGCGATGGGGGTCCCTCACCCCTCGAAGGAATTCGGGGTCGGGATGACAGAGCGTGATGATCTTTGGCAGCGAACGCTGGTTTGAATGATCAAATCGGCGCTTCCTCCGGTTCGACAGAGTCTCGCCCTACCAATTCGGGATCGCGGCCGTTGTTGGTAGGGCGACGCTCTGCCGAGCCCTCCTCGGAGACGGCAAACCAATTCATGAGATCTAAAGTTTATTGGCAGCGAAATCAGAGCTGTCTCGCGCCTCTGCATAAAACTCGAGCGTGGCAGGCGAGTTCGCTCGACATGGCAAGAGAACGATGGTGGAGGATGTAACATAATTGACCGGCGCAACTTTCGAGTGGACGTTTCGGGCATGTTCAATTCCACAATTCCTAGAAGCTTGAAAGCGGCGGTCGCAGCTGGATTCATTTCTGCTCTCGCGTTTTCGCCGCTCGCCCTGGCTGCGGAGCAGGGCAAGGAGAATCTCGACGCCTCGGCGTCCAAAGAAATTACGGGCGAAGTTGTCGATATGATGTGCTACGTCGATCACAACGCGATGGGTGATAAACACGCCGGTTGTGCGGCCAAGTGCATCAAGGGCGGAGGGCCGGTCGGCATCGTATCTGACGGCAAAGCCTACTTGCTCGTCGGTGATCACAAACCGATGAACGATCAGCTTGCGGAATACGCGGGCAAAACAATTACGGTCAAAGGCAAAATGGCTGAGCGCGGTGGCGTCGCCATGCTGGAGAACGCGGAGATCGTCAAGAAATAGCTGGGGTTTCGAAATTCACTCGGCGCGCATTTGAATCAGTGCGCGCCGTTTTGTTGTAGCGTACTGCGGCCAGGCACACTGTGTCATCCCGAGCTCTTTCGGGGCGAGGGACCTCACAATTGCTCGCGACGTCACACAAATTTTGTATGATCCCTCAACCATCGAGAGGTCCTTCGCGTTGGTTCGGGATGACGTCGTTATTGCGCACCACCTCACACGAACTTTGTGTGATCGCTCAACGACTGTGAGATCCGCGCTGCGTAACCGGGAAAGGCGACTGCCAGGTTGCCCGGTTAAGCAACACGCAAACGTCGGCGGCCTGAAAGCCGCCGCTTCCAGTCAAGACATAGCTTCGCACCAACCCATCGCTGTTTAGACGCCCTTCGGAATGACAGAGTTGTTCGAGCGCAAAGACAGCACTTCTCGCAGCATGCGTACGCTATCCTGAATTAATCGCACCTTGCTGCCTTCATGATGATTCCAGCGGACTGGAATTTCCTTGAGCCGCAATCCTGCTCGCTGTGCAAGCAGGAGCAGCTCCACGTCAAAGCCAAAGCCGATGATTTTCGCGGCTTCGATAATTTGCCGACACGCTTCCATGCGAAACGCCTTGAAGCCGCATTGTGTATCCCAAAAAGGCAGACCAGTGGCGACGCGCACCAGCAAATTAAAAACGCGCCCACCTTGTTCGCGTCGCCATGGCTGTCGGTTTCCGATTAGTTTGCGATTGAGAGCGCGTGAACCAAAGGCAATATCCACTTCGCCGCGCGCGATCGGTTCGACAATTTTTGGGAGCTCATCAATCGGCGTCGAAAGATCGGCGTCAAAAAAAACCGCGATTGGTTTCGTTGCGCTCAACAACCCGCTTCTCACTGCCGCGCCTTTGCCGCGATTGGGAAAATTCTCGAGCAATCGAATCGCCACCGCCGACGGCACAGCGGCAACTTTGCGAGTCACTTCGCCAGTGGCATCAGTTGAGCCGTCGTTGATGACGATCACTTCGCTACCGGGGCTTTCTTTTTCCAGATACGCAATCGTCGTAGCCAGCGTATCGCCAATGCGCACGGCCTCATTGAAGGCAGGGATGGCAACGGAAATTGCAGGAAGCATGAATGGAAGCAGCGTCTCGCTTGCGACTACGAAGTTCGCTGGCTGTAAACTCGCCCTTACTTCATTTGTAAATTTCGATTACGAACTTGCCGTCCTCGCGGATATGGCCTCGATACATTCCGCTAGTATTAAATGGCAGCGCAATATTTCCATTCTTGTCCACTGCAATGAGACCGCCGGTGCCGCCAAGCTTTTCGGCTTGAGCCAGCGCGCGCTCGGCCGCTTCCGACAGAGACATTCCGCGCAATTCCATCAACACAGAGACTTGGTGCGCCACACTTGCGCGAATGAAAAATTCGCCGTCGCCGGTGCATGAAACCGCGCAGGTCGCGTTGTCGGCGTAAGTACCCGCGCCGATCACGGGCGAATCACCTACTCGACCCGGTAGTTTGTTGGTCGTTCCCCCAGTCGAGGTCGCAGCGGCAAGATTTCCCTGCGAGTCTCGTGCCACCGCGCCGACGGTTCCGTGGCGTTCCGCGTCCGAGATAATAAATTTTTTGCTCCCATCCGCGCCAGCTTCCTCTGCCGCTTTTATTTTCTGGAACGCGTCCCAGCGATCCTGGGTAAAAAAATATTTCGGGTCGACCGTTTCGATCCCATGGCCTTTCGCGAATTTCTCAGCGCCGGCCCCAACCATCATTACATGCTTCGATTTTTCCATGACGGCGCGAGCAAGGACAATTGGATTGCGGACATGCTCGATCCCAGCAACTGCACCCGCGGCCAGCGTTTTTCCGTCCATGATCGCGGCATCCATTTCGATTTTTCCAGCGCTGGTAAAAACTGAGCCCTTCCCCGCGTTGAAATGCGGATCGTCCTCCAGTACACGGACCGCAGCTTCGACCGCATCAAGACTCGACCCACCGCGCTGCAAAATTTCGCGGCCCGCCCGGAGCGCGTTTTCGAGTCCAGTGCGATATTCCTGCTCTTTCTCCGGCGTCATTTTGCTTCGCTCGATTGTGCCGGCGCCACCATGGACCGCGAGTTGGATTTTTTGCCCGGTCATTGTGGATGAGATTTCCTGCCCATGCGCGACCATTCCGCAAAGAGCGAAAGCAAGACAATGGATTGCCAGCGAAGTCAACTTCACCATCCCAAAGGAACAACGTGATTGTTTTTAATCCGCGCGCAATCACGATGCAGGTGCGAAATTTTGTTCGCCGTCACAAATGGCGATTACGTCCACTTAGGCGCCTGGTTTTACCGGCGCGATCAATGAAACGCGCGGCGCTCGAATCCATCGGCGCATTTTGGGGGCGAATCCCGCCACGCCTCGAACTATCGACACTGGATTATGCCAGCGAACACACGGAAATTAGTGTGCTCGAAATTCGTTGTGCCGAAGTCGTGCGTTTGCCGCCCCATCCCTTCCGAACGCACACATCGTTTGGCGAGCTAAAAGCGGCTCCAGCTTTTGTTTTCGAAATTCCGAACGTGAATTTTTGGGCCCATTATGGCGGTGCCGTTGTCACCGCAGACAATGCGCTGCTGGCCGATCTTTCTCCGGAAGTTTGGGGGCCAGCGAACCATCCAATTTTTTCGCGCTGGCACCTGCCAGAATCGGAGCTGCTCAACGGTCGAATCGCGATCGCGGTCACGCCCGAAGCTGGCGCAAATTACTATCACTGGCTGCTCGATTTAATGCCGAAAGTTCTTTTGCTCAAACACGCGACCCAAAACTTTTCCAACTACGACACGCTCTTGCTCAACGGTTCGCGGGCGAATTACGAACGAGAAACGCTGACCGCGCTTGAAGTTCCGCCGGAAAAGATCCGCTTCGTTGATTCGCACGATCGTTTCCAAATCGCTTCGGCTGTTTTTCCTTCCCTGGACAACAACGTCGTTGCTCCCTGGAAAGTTCACGGCCTGCACCAGCTCGCTTCTCCCGTCCAATCGAACCAACATCGCCGTCGTCTTTATCTTTCGCGGGCACGCGCAGCAGTCCGGCGGATCGCGAATGAAAAGGAAATTTCAGAGGCCCTGCGTCAACACGATTTCGAAATTCTCGAAGCCGAAACTCAGTCCTTTCGCGAACAGGCGGATTTGTTTGCCAACGCCAGTGCGATTGTCGCCCCGCACGGCGCGGCCCTAGCCAACATAGTATTTTGCCAGCCGGGAACGCGCGTTGTGGAGATCACTACCCGTGCGGGTTATCGCGATTGGTATTGGCAGCTCGCCACTGTTGCCGGGCTGTCCTACGAAGTTCTAGAGGCGCAGCCGACCAGGTCCTCTTCGGGACCGAGTGAGAACGCCGATATGATCGTGAGCCGCCAAGGTCTGGCTCGTCTGCTGGAAAGCGTGTGAGCGCGTTGAGTGACACTCAAGATTTGTGTGCGATGGCGCATAGCCAGCCCTCATCCCGAACGAAGGTGAGGAACCTCTCGATTATAGAGTGATCACACAAGATTTGCGCGTGGCAAGCAGGTGCGAGGTCCCTCGTCCCGAAAATATTCGAGGCTCGGGATGACAGAAATGCCTGCTCGCGTTAGCATTTGCATCGCTTTTTTCCGCCTGAGGAAGTAAGGGACGCTCCGTAAACATGTCGACCGAAGAATCTGAAAACGCTTCGCCGATTATTCCGGCAAATCCGGTCGTAGTCGTTCAAGGGGTAGGGCATCTCAGCGCCGAATTCATGCGCGAAGTGGGAAGTCTGTTCTGGTTCATAGTTCAGACACTGGAGGAAACGGTAGAGCGGATTCGCGAGGGGCGTGTTCCATTTCGTGCCTCAAGTTTCTTCCGCCACTGCGAGCGAGCTGGTGTTGGCTCGGTTCCGCTGGTCGGTCTGGTATCGTTTTTTCTCGGCCTGACCATGGCTTTGCTAACCGGTTATCAATTGCAGCGCTTCGGCACCGAGCGCCTGGTCCCGGGGCTGGTTGCAATTGCCTTCACCCGTGAGCTTGGTCCGCTGATTACCGGCATCATGCTGGCGGCCCGCATTGGCGCCGCTTTTACGGCCGAGCTGGGAACGATGCAGGTCTCTGAAGAAGTCGAAGCAATCGAAGCGATGGGGATTGGCCCATTGCGGTTTCTGGTCGCACCGCGAATGCTCGCACTTTTTTTCCTTATGCCATGTCTCTCCACCGTTTCGAATCTGGCTGCGATCGGCGCCAGTTGTCTCATCTCCCGCGCTTATTTCAGCATTGCCTTCGTCTATTTTTTCGACCTCGTTCGCGACGCTCTTCTCATTCGTGACATCATCACCGGCGTCCTGAAAAGTTTCCTGTTTGGTCTGCTCATCGGCGGGATCGCCTGTTACCGGGGCCTCTCCGTCAAAGGCGGCGCGGCCGGAGTTGGAACGGCCACCACTTCCAGTGTCGTCACCGCTATCGCGACGGTAATTGGGTTCGATACGATCTATAACATTGTTTACACCGTCTTCTTTCCCACATGAGCGCGACCAACTCTTACATTGCCGAACTCCGTGAGGTGACGATGCAGTTCGAAGACAAAACGGTACTCGACGATCTTTCCCTGAGGATACGGCCCCAGGAGCGTCTCGTTATCCTGGGTCAGAGCGGTAGCGGCAAGAGCACGATCCTTCGCCTCATCCTTGGTATTCTGTATCCGAATGAAGGGTCGGTTTACTTCAAGCAATTTGAAATCACACGTCTGCCGCGGCGCAAGTTACAGCGGATTCGCCGCCACATCGGCATGGTTTATCAGTACTCCGCTTTGCTCAGTTCACGCACTGTCCGCGATAATATCGCTCTTCCCTTGGAAGAACTGACCGACAAGTCGCGAGAAGAGATTGACAAGATTGTCGATGAAAAACTCGAGCTTGTTGGAATGAAAGATTCCAAGCACCTGATGCCTTCGGAGTTAAGTGGCGGGATGCGAAAACGCGTTAGCCTTGCCCGCGCGCTCATTCTCGACCCGGAACTGGTTCTCTTCGACGAACCGGTTGCAGGGCTCGACCCGGTGATGGCTTCAGTAATCGACGAATTGATTATCAGCCTGAGCGAAAAGTCGAAGGTCACTTCCGTTATTGTGACCCACGAAATGGATAGCGCCTTTCGCATCGCCACTCGGATGGCTATGTTGTATCACGGCAAGATTATTGAGGAAGGTGAACCCAAAAAGTTAAAGGAATCGAAAAATCCGGTGGTTGCTCAATTCTTAACCGGCAGCACCGAAGGCCCCATTCTCGAAGGAACAAACGATGCAATTACAGCGTAACGAAGTTCTCACTGGTTTACTCGTCGTCGCTACCCTCGCGGTCCTGACCGGGATACTGGTGCTGCTGGGCGCGCCGGGACTTTTCCGCCCGCTAACTACCTACAAGATATATTTTGATAATGCGGCCGGCATTAAATTGGGTGCACCGGTGTTGCTGGCCGGTCGCAAGATCGGGCAGGTCGCTAAACTTTATTCTCCGGTTTCGAAGGAAGAGAGGCAGCGCGCCCTGGAGGTCGGAAGATCCTTGCGGGGGGCGGACGCAAATTCGACTCCCGCTCCCGAGAAAGCACCGCGCTATGAGGTTCGGATCGATGTCCAGGTCGATCGAAGTGCCCTGCTTTATCGCGATTCCAAAGCCCGCATGATCACGCTCGGGCTTCTGGGTGAAGTTGCGATAGACTTCACCGAAGGAACCGAAGCATCGGGCCGGGCCAATTCCGGCGAGCTTTTCGCCGGCGAACGAGTCCCCGATTTTGGCGAAGCCATCGCCAGCATGCTCGATATTATCGCTCCAGTCGCGACCGAGGCCACCGCTACCTTCAAGCAACTTGAATTGACTGCGCAAAATCTTAGTCACATCACCGATGACAACTCCGAACTCAATCTTGCCCTTACTCAATTCAAAACTCTGGGCGAACACTTAAATCAACTGACCGGTCCGGAGAGTCCGCTTTCCAGTTCACTTACGAATTTGAAGCAACTAACCGCGGATCTGACCAAGAACGATAATATCGCGGTAACTTTGCAGAACTTTCGTGTTTCGTCGGAAAAGTTGAAGTCAACCCTGACTTCGCTTGGACCGTCCCTCCAGGAAAGCGCGCTGAATGTAAAAGAGGCCACTGCTACTTTGAAATCGGAACCATGGCGCCTGGTCTGGCCAAGCACAAAGAAGTATCCAGAGAATACGCAACCGGGAACTCCGCCAGGACAAAATATTAGACCTGCTAAAGCAGCCCGATCTCCGCATCCTAGTCCAACACCTGCTCGCCGAGCTTCCCGATAACCTAAAATAGGCTAAAAATAGTTGCGAAATTAGTTTGCACATAACTGGTAGACTGCTAGGAAAGTTGTTATGGACTTATCACTTAGGCAGTTGGAAGAAGCGGTTTCCTTACGCCGCCAGATCGATTCTCTCGAGCGTCGGTTCGCGGGTTTAGTTGGCGGCGGACGCGTTACTAGCGGCGCGGGCGCGAAAACCGGAGGCGGAAGGCGACGACGCCGGCGCACTATGTCCGCGGCAACGCGAGCTAAGATTGCGGCGGCTGCGCGCGCACGCTGGGCTCGAGTCAGAGGTGGACGTAAAGCTGGAGGCGGCGGCAAAAAATCGCGCCGTCGCGGCCGCATGTCTGCCGCGGCACGCAAGAAACTTAGCGATATGATGAAGGCACGTTGGGCAGCGCGCCGAAGATCGGGCAAGTAACCAGCAATAATAATTCGAAAGGACCGCGTAGCCTTGCTACGCGGTCTTTTTATTTAGACTGGTTTCTCCAGCCTGGCGGCGGAGGAAATTGAGGACAGCTCTTTCATCCTCGTCGAAGTCGTGAACTTCTTCAGCCTCGTCCATTTTAGTTCGCAGTCCTTCAATTAGGTTATCGCTGAGGTACGATTCCAAGACCACCGGATGAACGTAACATTTCCGGCAAATCGTCGGTGTGTTGCCAAGTAGTTTTGCGGCCGCCGTGATTGCATTTTTGATGCTCATCGTTGCCTCCTTTTTCAATGCGAACTCCCCCTGCGCGTTCAGTGCCATCGCCGTCAGAACCGTCCCGGCCCAAGTCCGGAAATCTTTGGCCGTAAAATCTTCGCCGGTAATTTCCCGAAGATAATCATTCACATCCTGGGAGGAGACTTCGCAAAGGTTACCGTTATCGTCGAAATACTGAAAGAGATGCTGTCCCGGCAGATCCTGTAACTTCCGCACAATTTTTGCGATCCTGCGATCGCTTACATCTACTTCATGTTGAACTCCGCCTTTTCCACGGAAGCGGAAGCGCAACTTCATTCCTCGCACTTTCACATGGTGATCCTTCATCGTCGTCAGACCGAAAGACTTGTTATGCCTGGCATACTCTTGGTTGCCGACACGAATGAAGGTGCGTTGCAGCAACTGCACCACCGTCGCCAATACCTTCTCCCGTTTGAGCGCCGGCAACTTTAAATCAGCCTGGAGCCGCCGCCGAATCTTGGGCAGGGCCGCAGCAAAGACCAGGATGCGATCGTATTTGTTCTCATCGCGAATAGCCCGCCAACGTTCATGATACCGATATTGTTTTCGTCCGCGGTCATCGCGTCCGGTTGCCTGAATATGACCATTGAGCAGAGGGCAAATCCAAACCTGGCGATAAGCTGGTGGAATAGCGAGGCGTCGGATTCGAAGCAAGCGCGCTTCATCGCGGATCAACTTCCCCTCCGTATCGAAGTACTGAAATGATTTGCCCTTACGTTTTCGAGTGTAACCGGGTTGCTCATCGCTGACGTAGCGAAGTCCGGCTTCTTCCGCCACTTCCACCGTGCCGGCGGCAATCTGCGCCAGCTCGCGGTT
>QHRA01000066.1 GCA_003221295.1 Verrucomicrobiota bacterium
CCTTCTGTCTCACCCTCGCGTTCTATGCCGCCATCACCGTTTATGGCGTCCAGGCCGATTGGCGCAAGCACGTTGGCGCCGCGCTGGTCTTGCTTAGTCCGCCTTTCATCATCGCTTTCGCGAACCATTATCTCTGGGACTTCTACTTCGAAAAGAAGCGGCAAACACCGATCCCGCACATTTTGCGCGAGATCTTCGCCCTCATCGTTTTTCTCATCACTCTTCTTCTCGTCCTCAGCTTCGGCTATCACGCTGAAGCTCAGCTCAAAGGCCTTCTCGCGGGTTCGGGCATCGCCGCGATCATTCTCGGCTTTGCCGGACAAAACCTTTTCGGCGGAATTATTGCCGGCATTCAGTTGCAAATTAGCCGGCCCTTTCGGGTGGGCGACTGGTTACAGGTTGGCGAACGCTTTGCCGAAGTCATGGAGATCAACTGGCGCTCCACCCGTTTGCGCACCAACGACGGCATTTACCTCGACATTCCAAACAACGAAATCGTCCGGCAAACCATCGTCAATCTGCATTACCCCACCCAGGTACATGCGATGCGAATTCGCGTTGGCATCGACTACAAGACCCCGCCCAATCGCGTTAAGGATGCGCTCATGCGAGCAACCAGGAACGCCGAGCTCGTTCTTCGAGATCCGCCACCGAAAATCTTTCTCGTCGATTTCGCCGATCACGCCGTCATCTACGAGATCAAGTTTTACATGGGCAATCACGCCGCGATCAACGAGGTGAACGACGCCATTCGCACCAATGTTTGGTACGAATTGAAACGTCAGCAAATCACCATTCCTTTCCCGATTCGGACGCTTCACCTGGAACGCCGGCCCCGGGACCTGGGCACCGAAGATCAGGAGCAG
This sequence comes from Verrucomicrobiota bacterium, assembly GCA_003221295.1. Taxonomy (GTDB): domain Bacteria; phylum Verrucomicrobiota; class Verrucomicrobiia; order Chthoniobacterales; family UBA10450; genus AV69. The sequence continues at coordinate 867 of QHRA01000066.1, forward strand.
GCGCGGGAGATCTTACGGGCCGAGCCTCTTTTTCAATGTCTCGCTGACGAACAACTCGATGCTCTGCTAGAACATTCGCGACTCAATCATTTCGGCCGAGGCGAACGCGTCATCGTGGAAGGCGCCGAAGGCGATTCGATGTTTCTGCTTTTGCGCGGCAGCGCCAATGTTTCGGTCGCAAAAAATGGAGCCCCCATTCGCGTTGGCACACTGCATTCCGGCGATTGCTTCGGCGAAATGTCGCTCCTGACTGGCGAACGCCGCACCGCCACCGTCCGCGCTGCCGCCGACTGCTACGTTCTGGAAATCAGCAAACCAGTCATGGGCGAAGTCATTCGCCAATCGCCCGAATGTCTCAATCAACTGAGTGAGCTGCTGGCAAAACGAAAAATGGAGACGGAGGGCATTATCGAAGAGGCTCATCTCGCCCAAAATGAGGCGGCCAAACAAAGCGAATATAGCGCCACTTTCCTCCGTCGTTTGCGCACCTTTTTCGAGCTATAACTGCGAGATCTCTCTCTGACCGAAAAGCACTCGTCTCGGGATGGCGGACGTATAGATATCGAAATCATCCTGGACCCCAAATGGTTTCGGAGTCGGCCTAACTTACATCTATCGAGCCGCACGCGAGATGCACATCTTCGCTGGCACAAACTAAGCTTGGATCAATCGTCCATGGATCGAGAACCATACCGCATCATCGTCGTCGAAGACCACGCCAGCACAGCGGAGGCGTTGCGAAAATTCCTCACCACCATCGGGTACAAAGTTTACATTGCGCCTGATATCGCTTCCGCACGAGGCCTGGCAAAAGCGATCGAATTCGACGTGCTGCTCAGTGACCTTCGCCTGCCCGATGGCACCGGATGGGACCTGATGGAGGAACTGAGCGCAATGAAGCCGGTTCGGGCCATCGCCATCAGCGGACACAACACCGACGTTGATGTCGAAAAGAGTCGAAAGGTGGGATTTCTCGACCACATTGCCAAACCACTGGTCGCTGAACAACTCACTGCCGCAATCGAACGCGCAATCAAGAAGCCACGGCCGACTGGAGCTCGGCATTAAAATACTTAGCTTCCTTGCTTGAGGGAGCTGTTATTGTCCGACTTCGCCCTCAGTGTTTGCCGGCTGCGCCGCCCTTAGAGTTTGGGGTGCCACCGCTTTTCTGATTCCAAAGCGCCAGAGGGCATCTGCCGAGAGGCTAAAATCGATTGATCCGGGCCAAGACCGGAAAAAGCCACCCACGCGCGATGGCCCCGGCGGCACGAGAATTGAATGAAAAAACGAGGCCTACGTTCAATTCATAAATATTTAATTTACTGTTAGTTATGCTGTATGCGACTCATTCGCGCAAAATAGGAAAAGGCACGCCCGGCAATTATTTTATTGTGGAAAAACCATAAATATCATATCAACGAGAGATGGCAAGCATCGCTCGACCGACCCTGGCCCTGTCTGTCGCCGTCGCCCTCAGCCTCGTCATCACTAATCCCGCCCAGGCACATCTCGTCGAAGATTTCGGTATCCGCAATGGCGCGCCCGCCCACATTTCTCTTTCCACCGGCTTTAACGGATTCGTAGGCGCCGGAATCAAAAAGGTTCGGGTCGATGGTCTGCAAATGGACGCCTTCTGCATCGATCCGTTCACCATGGCCCTTCGCTCCTCCCCCGGCTATAAATTTGTCCCGCTGACTAAGGCGCCCGAGGCCCCATGGACCTTGAGTGCTAGCCGAGCAACCGAAATCAGCGATCTGTGGGCGATGTTCTACTCGCCGAACATGACGGCAAATAAGGCTGCCGGACTCCAGCTCGCCATTTGGGAAATCGTGGGCGGTGACGCCTTTACTGTTATCGGAAAGGACTATGGCTCGGGCCGCATGTTAGCTGCATTGCAGACCTATTCTGGACTAGGTGCCAACCTGATTGCTCTCACTGGTCCCGGCCAGGATTATGTTGTTCTGACTCCTCCCGGTCAGGGTGACGAAAGTACCCCTCCTCCTCACCAGTCTACCCCAACCCCGACTCCCCACTCCACTCCTACCCCGACTCCCCACTCCACTCCTACCCCCACTTCCACTCCGGCCCCGACCCGCCCTCCAGGTCCGACCCCTCCCCCAGGCCCGACCCCTCCCCCAAACAAGGTTCCAGACAGCGGTTCCACTTTCTCTCTTTTCGCTTCTGCCATTCTGGCTCTCCTGGCGATTAACAGGTTCCGACCAGCCCTTCCAGCGCTCGCCAGAGTGCGGACGAGGCGGTAGAAAATTTGCGTTTGTTTGTTTGTTGTCCGGGGCGCGAGCGGGATAGGAAAGTGCCTGTCCCGCTCGTTTAGTTTTCAGCGGGTGCTCTTCCGACATTTCGGCGAACTGGGCGACTCCGAATGCCTTCGCCAGCAGGTGGTAGCTTATAGCGAAATAGCTTGCTTGGTTGCGGGCATGATGTATGTGGATAATTGATTACGTCACTCGACGTTTCAACGCATCTTTAGCCAAGCTGAAAAGCTTGTGGGGCTCGACCTTCGCTGAGACAGCGCCTAACGCGATCTCCAGGTCAGAACCGGAGCCTCGAAATCAGCCTGAGCGACTTCCTAGAAGTCTCGCCACTGGATGATCTCATTTTCGATACGGCCTGGATATAACCAACAAACAAGAAAGACAATTAAAATGAAGTTCACGAAAATATTCAGGACCGCGATCATAATCACCGCGGCCGCGGGTACAGTCGGCATCTGCTCTGCCCAGAACTCAGCGTCAGCTGCGGTGACTACTACCTCCACAACTCAAAGCACTGCGCCGTACACCGAAGGTGGAGTCTGGCAGATCACAATGGTCAAAACGAAGCCGGGGATGGGGGATGACTATCTCAAGGCCCTCGCCAAGATATTCAAAGCGACCAACGACGAAGCAAAACGCCAGGGCATTATTACCGATTACAAAATCCTGGCAGGTGATGCCGCGACACAGCAGGACTACGATATTCTGCTCATGATAGAATACCCCAACATGGCCGCATTGGATGGTCTCCGCGAAAAGACGGACCCGATCGGCGCTAAAATGGTCGGCACTGAAGACCAGCAACGCCAGCTGGCTGTTAAGCGTTTGGAAATCCGCGAAATCATGGGCGACAAGACCATGCGCGAAATTACGCTGAAATAATTCCGCTCCCCACAGGCGGTGCTGCTTTCCTGGGAATCCGGGGAGGCAGCACTGCACTGTCATTCCGCCTAACAAACCCTAGCGCAACCATTTTTTGGCTGCCGCTGTCAGAGGTCAGGGATCAGAGATCAGAGGACGGAGAAGGCAGAAGTGAGCGATCAGCTATCGGCCCGTCTTGATACATCAAACATCCGCCCCGGTTCATCGAATTCCGCTGTCGTAAACGATTGTCACAGGAGTAAACTGTTTTTTTTCGACACGGACGAGCAGTGTCTTCACCAGCGGAAACCCGTCCTCCACTCCGTTAGGAATCAGCTCATAGCTGCCCGGTTTTAGGAAGACTTCAAAACGTCCTTGATCATCCGTTACAACTTTGGCCACAAAACGTCCGTTGTCGGTCACAATAGTCAAGCCGGTCGGGTAAGGTCGGTAGCAGTCGCTGCCAGGGAATACCACCGGGCAGGTGTAAAGAACTGTCTGGCCGTTGATACCGGACTGATGGTGGCCCTCGGCCACCGCGCTGCAAGGTGTGAAGATGACCGCCAGCAAGCCCAGCCCTGCGATTAACAATGTGATTCGCTCTTTCATTTTACAAGGAAGAGACCTAACCAGACGCTGGAGCTGTCTCCGAAGCGACCGGTCCTCGATGCTCAATAACCTATGACTGATAATCGATAACACGCCTACGGTGGCGTCTCCAGCTTCCTGACTTCGTTTTCTTGCGCATTGATCGCTTGCCAGCGCTGGTCGCGGTAAACAAAGACATCCGTGAAGACCGTTCTCCTGACTTCTTCGCCTTTGTCATTAGTCGTGACTACCAGGCCGTTCACAATTCCGATGTCGCCGTATAGCCGAACCTTCAAACCATCGAAGTGGTTTTGCAGATTCGCGGGTGGAAGGTGTGTAGACGAAAAGTAGATGTGTTGTGCTTTGTCCAGCAGATCACCGGTGACGACCGGATGCACGAAATCAGAGGCAAGAATAGAATCGAACTCTGTCGCTCTATACTCGCTCCGGAGCCACTTATTCTCCAGAGCTATCAGAGCCTCGCGATCGCTCTCGACCGTGCGTTGTTGTGCCAGTACCCTCATGTGACAGCCGGTTATCAAAATGAGAATGCAATAGCTGGGGCGGATTAAAGCTGCACGCATCATGGTGTTTATCCTTGGGTTGGGCGCCGAGCGCCGCGTTATCAGTTATCGGTTATCGGGAGGTAAAAGGAGGTAAATCGTGAATCGCGGGTCGGAAAGTTTAAGTTTTAAGGTCAGGGTTCAGGCGGCAGATTAACGTCGCGGAGCGGCTGAAGCATAAGCGGCAGAAGACTGCCGCAGTCCAAGACGCTTCGCGAACAGCCGGGCCCGAATCACGATTCACGGTTCACGGTTCTCCATGCTCCCTGCTTTTCGATTACGAACACGAGCAGGAAGCGAATAGGAATTCGCCGGTTGCGACCCGGCTAATCCTGCCTAATGTCCCCCGCTTTCACCGGCTATGACTCTTCCTCTTGCCTTCGATATCCTTCAGTCCGGCGTGCGTTTATCGCTCATCTGCGCAGTGATCGGGCTGGGCTGCGCTTTCCTGCTCATCACCGTCATTTTGCGGTGCTCCCCGGGCAACGAACGGATGCGGCAGATTTCCGGGGCGGTACAGGAAGGGGCCAAGGCTTATTTGAACCGGCAGGTGATGACGATCAGCGTAATCGCCGTGATCATTTTCCTTTTGCTCTTTTTCTTTAAGGACCATCCGACCGCATTTGGTTTTTTACTCGGGGCGTTTTGCTCGCTGGCGGCGGGTTATATCGGGATGCGCATCGCGGTTCTGGCCAACGCGCGCGTGACGCAGGCGGCGGCCACCCAGACTCGGACCGCAGCCCTGCGGGTGGCATTTAATGGCGGCGCGGTTACGGGCTTGCTCGTAGTCGGTCTGGCCCTGCTGGCGGTTGGAGCGTTCTATCATTTCGCGCGTAACATGATCGGGAATGATCTGGCGGTGCGCAGCCTGGTTGGGCTGGCGCTGGGCGCAAGCTTGATCAGCGTGTTCGCGCGTCTGGGCGGCGGCATTTACACCAAAGCAGCCGACGTCGGCGCCGATCTTGTCGGCAAAATCGAAAGCGGACTGGAGGAAGATGATCCAAGGAATCCGGCCACGATCGCGGATAACGTGGGCGATAACGTGGGCGATTGCGCGGGAATGGCGGCTGACGTTTTTGAAACCTACGCCGTTAGCTTGATCGGCGCGATTTTAGTAGGCGTGCTGACAGTGGCGAACGCTCCCGCAGCAGTTGTTTATCCATTCGTTCTCGGCGGAATTTCGGTACTGGGCGCGATCTGTGGCATTCTCTTTGTAAATTTTGGCGGCGGTAAGCCGGCCGGTGTGCTGATGGGGGCGGTCGGAATGAGCGCGCTGGTCTCGGCCGTGTTGTTCTGGCCGGCCACGCATCAGCTGTTTCCGAACGGAGTGGAAATCGCTGGCAAGATGCGTTCGCCAACCGATCTCTATTTCGCCTCGCTCATCGGACTGTTGATGACGGGCATCGTGGTCGTGATCACGAATTACTACACCTCGATGCATTATAAGCCCGTGCAAAAAATTGCGCGCGCGTCCGAAACAGGACACGCCACCAACATCATCGCCGGTCTCGCCCTCGGCCAGCACGCGACGGCGCTGCCGGTTGGTTTCATCGGGATCGCGATTTTGCTGAGCTACAACTTCGCCGGTCTTTACGGCATTGCGGTGGCGGTTATGGCGATGTTGTCGATGGCGGGAATCATTATTTCACTCGATGCCTTTGGCCCGATCACTGACAACGCCGGCGGAATTGCGGTCATGAGCAATCTGCCGAAAGAAGTTCGCGCAGCCACGGATGAGCTCGATGCCGTGGGCAACACGATGAAAGCGGTGACGAAGGGATATGCAATTGCGTCGGCCGGATTGGCGGCGCTGGTTCTGTTCGGCTCCTATGTTGAAGAACTGAAGGCCCACATCACAAGCAACGGTCAGCCGTTTGATTTCCAGTTCTCGCTCACCGAACCGAAAGTAATCATCGGGCTGTTCATTGGCGGATTGCTGCCGTTTATCTTCACCGCCTTCAGCATGGACGCGGTGGGCAAGGCGGCGGGCGCGGTGGTGCGCGAAGTGCGGCGGCAAATTCAAGCCAAGCCCGGCATTCTGACCGGGGCAGACATGCCGGATTACGGCACCTGCGTCGACATTGTGACGAAAGCGGCGTTGCGCGAGATGATCGTGCCAGCGCTGTTGCCGCTGGCCTTCGTCATCCTGGTGGCGGTAATTCCACAACTCGGCCCGGTCGTGCTGGGCGGCGTTCTCGTCGGAACAATTGTGACCGGTTTGTTCGTGGCCATCGCCATGACCAGCGGCGGTGGCGCCTGGGACAACGCCAAAAAATATATCGAGGAAGGACATTACGGCGGCAAAGGCTCGCCCGCACACGCGGCAGCGGTCACGGGCGACACCGTGGGCGATCCCTACAAGGACACTGCCGGGCCGGCGATCAATCCGATGATCAAAGTGGTGAACATTGTCGCTATCCTGATCATTCCGATTTTCTTTTAGTGGAACCGGCGTCTGACACAGGCGCGGCGAAGCCCCACTACAATGAAGGTCTATCTTGGGTTGGCCTCTTTTTTTGTCATTTCGAGCGCAGTCGAGGAATCTCTAATTTTTTTAGCAGAGGAATAGCAAGAGATGTCTCGACTTTCGCTCGACATGACAAAGTGGACGCCTCGACAGCGCAAGAGCACGCGCAACATACTTTATGCGTGGGACCTCCTCCGAGTTAGAATTTGGATGTCGCATATGCCACATCCAAATGTTTAGTCGATCCGGCAGGCAGGAATGCCTGCCCCTACAGATGATCGATTTTCGTTTGATCCCGGCGCAGAGCAGCTAGGTTGACGGTCGATGGCAAAGGAACCTCGCGATTTCGAAATCGTTTCGACGACGCACGCGCCAGCCTTGCAGAAAATGCTGGCCAAACCCGACGCCGGGGCGAACCCATTCAAGATCGTGATCGATCCGAAAGTGCGAATGGATCTGCGGCGCGCGTTGATCGATCTGATCGATTATCACGACGAAGCGCTGGCGGATCATTTCGCCGAAGGCAAACTGGCGCTCGATTCTTACAAGGAATACATCGAGCTATTTGCGCGCAGCCTGAAAGAAACGATGGAAAGCCGGGAAGGCGTGTCCTATTTGCTGCGCTCGGTTGGATTCGATGTCCGCCCGGATGAAATCAATCTCGATCCGGAATTGCGCTGGAAGAAGGGAAAGCCGGGCGCATTTGGGTCGAGTTTGTTGTAGTCAAGGAACGGCGCCTTCTAGTCGCCGCGATTCCCGGCGCTTCGCACAGCGAAGCGACTCCAACGGATTATCTCCGTTGGATGAGCGCGGCCTCTTCACGCGACAAACGATCGAGCGGAATGGATTTGAGCAATTCGTTGGCACGCGTGGCTTCGTCGTTTGCCATCAACGCCGCGGCATAAATTGCGCGCCACGAGGGCGGCGTTTTCGCCCACTCGATCGGTGGTCCCTGGAACTGTGCGAGCGCGGACCCGGGATCGTGTTGCCGCAACAAAGCCAGCGCAGCTGTTACCCGGAACTCGAGCCGATCGGGATATTTTGCCACCAGTTCCTTCGCTTTGGTCGCGTTCGCGCTCACATCTTTCTCAAGCAATAAATTGTAATAGGCGACACGATTCTGAGCGTTCGGATCCGCGGCGTGCAAGGCGAGCGTTTTCTCCGCGATGGTGCGAGCTGCGGAAATGTCATGGATTTTGGCGGCAAGACGTTGTTGGCCGGCAAGCGCCAAACTGGTGTCTGCGGGTGAGCGCCCGAGTCGCTGGAATGTGCGCAAAGCGATCTCATCGGCGCCGCACTGCTCGGCAAAGGCGCCGAGCCAACGCAACTTGGATGAATCATTGCCAGCCAGCGTGATGGCTTTGTTCCAATGCTCTTCGGCATCGAGAGAGAGGGGCCGGGCCGCGGCTAGGCGGGCGCGGAAAGCTTCGACGACGACCGAATCGAAAGTCAGATCTTTGCGCGAAAGCGTGGTCTCGATCTCATCCCAGCGTTGCTCCGCCGCCAGCGCGTCAAGTCGTGCCAGCAAAAGTTTGGGGCGCCGTTCCCCTGGGCTCACCAAAGTCAGAACGCGATTGAACTGCTGGTGCGCGTTCAGCCATTGCACAATTTCAAGTTTCGCTTTCGCGCCCCAGCTGGCGATGATCTCGTCGTAGATCAGCGCAGTATTTTCCGGCTGCATTCTTAGACGTAAATCCGCGGCCAGGAGCGCGTCGGTTACGGTGAAGGGGTCGAGGGTGTGGAGTTGATCGAGAATTTTCGTTTGCTCATCTCTGGTTAGATCCGGTGCGCGGGCGAGCGATTCGATCGCCGATTTCCTAGCCGCGCCATTTTTTGCCGCCACCGCCCACAGAATCTCGCGCGCTTCGGCCCGTTCATCCGCCTTGAGTGACGCGGCCAAAACTTCGGCCAGCCGCGCTTGCGCGATTTCATCCTGCGGCGCTCTTTTCATCGCAATGCGGGCGTATTCGAGCGCTCTCGCACTGTTGCCAGTACGCTCCGAGTAACGTGAAGCAAGTACCAGCGCATTGGTGTCAGGATTTTGTTTGAGCAATTCATCAATCGCCACCGCCGCGGCGGGAAGTTCACCGGCTTGGAGCAGCGTAGCGGCACGCTCTTCGCGGTCGTCATTTGTCGCCTGGGGAAGCCTGACCACTTGATCCCAAAGCCCAAGTGCTTCGTCGTGATTCAATCGCGTCGCCAGCCGGGCAGCGCCTTGCAACGGGTGATAGCCAAGAGGATCGAGTTGCAATGCGGCGCGATACGTATGGGCCGCTTCCAGAAAATTTTTCTGCTGCACAAATCGCCCGGCTTTTGCAGCAAGAGAATCGGCGCGCTTTGTTTTCAACCAACGATAGGCCGGCCGCAATGCGAGCAGGGCTGCCAGCAACAGCGCAATGAACGCGATCCAAAAGATCGGCCGACGCCTTTTGGTGACGCGGCCGAGGTGGCGTCGTCTGCCGCTCTCTTCATTCATTCGCGCCATGATATTCAAACACGAGTTTCAAAATTGCCACCCAGTACAGTCCTTCGTGCGCCAGGGAAAACCGCAAAGAAAAAATTTCCGGTTGACTCCACGACAAAAGATAGAGCATGATGCGACGCGTTCCGGGGTGATGAGGAAATTGTATTTATTAGGGTTCTTTGCGGCTGCGATTCTCGCGCTGGCAGCTCGGGCCGACATTATTCCTTCCATCACCACCGCAACTGACATTACACCGGCGGGCGCGGTAAACTTTAATTGGAATTACAGTGCGACCCTGACCCAGGACGAGAATGTACTGAGGCACGACTTTTTCACGATTTACGATTTCGCCGGATACGTGCCAGGGGGAAATACCCAGCCGGCAGGCTGGACGCTTAGCGCGGCGCTGATCGGAACCACTCCCGGCAAAGTGACGCCAATCGATAATCCAAACTTGTTCAATCTCACCTGGACCTATACCGGCAGCACCCTGATCGGACCGCAGTCGCTGGGGATATTCTCTGCTATCTCGCACACGAATTTGCCGACGAGCGGTGAATTTGCGTCCGAAGCAACCAAGAATTCGGGCGACCAGGCCGGCACGAAGATTGACAACATTGGCAATGTCGCGGTGCCGATCCCGGAAATGTCCGCGCTGCTGCCGATGATTGGCGTCGTTGGTTTTGCCGCGATCGGACTGGCCCTGTCCTATCTTCGCCAGCGGCGAGCATCCTGAGCCTTCAGCCGCGCACCCTAAGTCAGCCGGCTGGTTGATATTGGAAGACGGTTTTTAGAATCGCGATTGCTTGTTCCGCGTTCGGCGGGTGATTGGCGTCGCCGCCGATGACGCAGGCGACAATTTCAGTGGCAGAGCGGCGTTTGCCTTCGAGATGCAACGCCGGCAGCGCAGCGGCAGTGCGCAGAACTTGATCGGGCTGATAGTCGAGCGGGACGGCCTCTCCATTTCGCCAAACGCCCCACAGCTCGAGCGCCTGGATGTCACCGCGCCGAAATCGAAAAAGATAAAACTGCGTCTGGCGTCCGGAAAAATCGATCGTAATCGATTGAGGCGGACCGACGCTCTCCCAGCCAATACCAGGCATGCAGATGTCGGGCCGATGAACTAGCACAAAACGGTTCCACGGCGACGGTTTCCAAAAGAAATGAAAACTCTCGCCAGCACCCAGCCGCGGATCGTGTATCCGAATATATTCGCCACTGGTCGGGTGCAGCTCGTTCCAGACATCGCGCGGCAGTTGCACCCGCGTTTGCGATGGACTTTCGCGCACAGAAAAAAATGGCGCCGTCTGAGTCTGATCGCGCGCCTCAATTTTCACCGATACGATCTGGGCGATCGCAATTCCGAAAATTCCGGCGATGAAAATGGCGGCGGCGGCCCGCTGCAAGATGGATGGAATCGCGGCACCAAATGCGCGTAGGCGAGCACCCACGTTTTCGAAACCGAAATGCGCGCTGGCACGGATGCGCGAGCGCAGCGCCAGCGCGGAAATCCAAATCCCGATCACCAGAACAATGACGGCGAGCGTGCCGGTGAGATCGTGAATCTTTTCGACTACGTCGAGCCCGTGCCATTCCGCCTGCAGCGAGAGCGCAACGGTGCGGATGAGATTAGTCGCGAAGGCAAGGGCGATTGCAAGAAACAGGAGCACGATTCGCCGGAGTGGACGCAGCAAAAACCATTCGCCCATCGCGAGACCGAACATGATTCCAGCCTGCAAGGAACGCATCCCACTGCAGGCTTCGGTTATGCCGACAACACCA
>QHRA01000031.1 GCA_003221295.1 Verrucomicrobiota bacterium
ATCTCCCCTACGACCGGTACGCCGCCGACTGAGACATCAACAGGCAGCTCGCTCACGCAGCCAATCACAATCGCGGGCGGCGGCAAAAATTATATGAATATTTCCTTCGACGGCTTGTTCGCGCTCGCTTATTCCAGCGCGCCCGATCTTTACAACATCGAAGTAGGCGATCACGATCCGCAGCAGCGTGGTTTCAACGCGCGCAACATCGAGCTCGCGCTCGACGGAGCGGTCGACCCGTACTTCGAAGGATTCGCCAATATTGTTTTCAAACTGGATAACGACAATGAAACCGAGGTCGAAGTTGAAGAAGCATTCATGCAAACGACGAGCTTGCCATTCAATCTGCAATTGAAAGGCGGACAATTCTTTGCGGCGTTCGGCCGGCTCAATCCGGTTCATCCGCATGCTTGGGATTTTGCGGATGCGCCGCTTGTCAGCGGCCTCTTTCTAGGCCCGGATGGATTGCGCGGCGTTGGTGCGCAAATTTCCTGGACGCTGCCGCTGCCTTGGTACTCGCAGCTGATCTTCGCCGGGCAGAATGGTCGAGGTGGCACTGGATTTTCATTCCGCAATCCCGGCGACAACGGAATTTTCTTCGATCGCGAAACCACCGATCGCGAAGTACGTGGTCTCCAGGATTTCGTCTGGATTCCGCGCTGGGAAAATTCGGTGGATCTTAGCCCGACGCAGGTGGTGCTGGCGGGAGTTTCCGGCGCGTTCGGTTCGAACGAGACTGGCGCAAATTCACGGACGCAGATCTGCGGCGGCGATTTTTTCTATAAATGGAAAAGCGCGCACGCGGAGGGCGGTTTTCCGTTTGTGAAATGGCAAACGGAAGCAATGTATCGTCGGTTCGAAGCCGGTCGCGGTGTCGATCAAACGTTTCCAGTCGCGGAAACGTTTCACGATTGGGGAATGTATTCACAAGTGCTGTGGGGGTTCAAAAAAGGGTGGGTCGCGGGCGTGCGCGGAGATTATGTGCACATGCAGGACTCGCATTTCACCGATGATCTTGATCGGCAATCGCGCTCGCGCGTGAGCGCGAACTTAACCTGGTACCCGACGGAGTTTTCAAAACTGCGCTTGCAGTACAATCACGATTTCTTGGAATCGAATTTCTTCCTCTCTGATCGGCAGGTCGATTCCGTTTTCCTGCAGTTCGAATTCATTCTCGGCGCACATGGAGCGCACAAGTTTTGATACATGCAACGCTCGCGATCTAACTTTTCATGAAAAAAATCCTGTTAATCCTATCTATTGTTCTCTGCGCGTTTTCGGCGCAGGCGAAGATCAACGTCGTCGCCACACTTCCCGATTTTGGCTCGCTCGCCCGCGAGATTGGCGGCGACAAAGTCGACGTCACGGTGATGGCCAAGCCGACCGAAGATCCGCACTTTGTCGATGCCCGGCCGAGTTTCGTCGTCTCAATGCGCAGCGCCGACGTCTTAATCGATGGCGGCGCTGAGCTCGAGCTCGGTTGGCTACCGCCGCTTTTGCAAAACGCGCGCAATCCGAAAATCGAGATCGGCAAGCCGGGGCGGGTTCAGGCTTCGCAAGGAATTCGTCTCATGAACGTACCCACGAATGTGACGCGCGCTGCAGGGGACGTGCACGCGCTCGGTAACCCGCACTTTATGTCCGATCCCATCATCGCCAAGGCGGTCGCGCAGCACATCGCACAAGCGCTCTCCGCGGTCGATCCTGCGAACGCCGCGTTTTATGAGGCGAACTACAAAAGGTTTGAAGCCACGATAAACGCGAAGCTGCAAGAATGGGGCGCGGCTTTGCTGCCCTTTAAAGGACAGAACGTCGTCGCCTATCACGACTCGTGGCCATATTTCGCGCACCGCTTCGGCTTAAACATCGACATTTTCCTCGAGCCGAAGCCGGGCATCCCGCCTTCCCCATCGCACCTTGTCGAGGTGATTGCACAGATGAAAGCGCAAAAGATCAAAACAATCATCGTCGAGCCGTTTCACGATCGGAAAATCGCGGAGAAAGTTGCGAGCGCGACTGGCGCGAAAGTCGTGGACTTTTCGCAATTCCCGGGCGGCCTGCCGGGAACGGACAATTACGTAAAGCTGATCGACACCCTCGTCTCGCGACTGGCTGCAGCGCTAAAATAGTTATGTGGGAGGTAATGTTTTGGCCAATCGTGGCCTGCGTGCTTTTGCCGTGGTTGCTCGTTTATCTCGGTCTGCATGTCGTGCGGCGCGGGATCATCTTCATCGACATCGCCATGGCGCAAATGGCGTCGCTCGGAATTTGTCTCGCAGTCTTATTTCATCTCGATCTTCAAAGCTGGACAACCTTCGGCATCGCGCTCGGGTTCACCCTCGTGGGCGGCGCAATTTTTTCCGTGACGGGAAAACGCGCCAGCCAGATTCCGCAGGAAGCAGTCATCGGCATTTCCTATGTGGTTGCCGCAGCGGCGGCGGTGTTACTCCTCAGCCGCGCAGCAGAAGGAGACGAACAAATCAAGCAAATGTTGGTGGGGAACATTCTGCTTGTGACTCCGCTGGAAGTTTGGAAATGCTTCGCGCTTTTCGTCGCGGTCGGTCTTTTGCATTTCGCGCTGCGCAGAAATTTTCTGCTCGTTTCCTTCGATCGCGACGCGGCGTATGCCAAAGGATTACGCGTGCGCTGATGGGACTTTCTTTTCTACGCGGCGTTTGGTTTGGTCGTGACCAGCTTCGTGCGCATCGCGGGTGTTCTGCTCGTCTTTAGCTATCTCATTGCGCCAGCGGTTTGCAGAATCAATCTGGCCGACCGTATTGGTAACCGTTTGCTCATCGGTTGGATCATTGCACTCATCGGTGGAGTCGCTGGTCTGTTTCTGTCGTTCTGGTGGGACCTGCCGTCCGGCGCGGCGATCGTCTGCACTTTCGGTGCGATACTGATCATCATTTCGATCTACAGTTTGTGGCGTCCCCGCGCCAAACTGTAGTGGCGGGCGTGTCGCCGCTTTTCGATTATGTTGCAGCCGGCACGTTTCATGACCGAGAAATACGGCTTCATTGTGAAGATGTCGATCTTTGCATTCATCGCCCGGAAGCCAATTGATCGGTGTGGTGAAGACTTGTTTGAAATAGAGGAATGCTTGCAACCATGAAAATCGAAGCAGCACCCAAACGGGAAGCGCATGATGGCCACCAGCATCACAACCATGTCCACGGAGATCATCACGACCACGATCACGAGCACGCAGCCGACGTATCCGAATACGTCCGGCTCGGACTGATGGGTCTCGTCATCGTGGCCAGCCTGACCGGATGGTGGCGGCACTGGCTGTCGCGCGATTGGCTCGCTTTTGCGGCCACGCTTGTCGGTGGATTCCCCATTTTCAAAGAGGCGTGGGAGAATCTGCGCAAGCGGCGCATGACGATGGAGCTGTCGAGGACGCTGGCTCTCGTCGCCGCGCTTTGCATCGGGCAGTTTCTCACCGCGCTCGTCATCGCGTTTTTCGTGCTCTTCGCCGAGATGGTCGAAGGTTACACGGTCGGCAGTGGGCGGCGTGCGATCCAAACCTTGATCGACGCTCTGCCGCGTCAGGTGAGAGTGCGACGTGGTGGCGAGGAACGTGAGTTGAGTACGAATGAAGTTGTCGCCGAGACCATCATCATTCGGCCTGGCGAACGCATTCCGGCCGATGGCGTGGTGATCAAGGGCCACAGTTTCGTGGATCAATCCTCGATCACCGGCGAGTCGTTGCCGGTT
>QHRA01000067.1 GCA_003221295.1 Verrucomicrobiota bacterium
CAGCGTTCGGACGACAGAGAAAAACTCCAAATGACTTCGCGGTTCTCCTCATTGGGCATTGGGCGTTGGGCGTTGGGCGTTGGGCGTTGGGCGTTGGGCGTTGGGCGTTTTCCCTTGTTGCCTTCAATGTCGCACGCGTTCGCCGCCCAGGTATTTGCCGGCTTTGGTCCTGGCGCGCAATTCCCGACAACGACCTCATGAATTCGGCCTCCCTCCACGC
>QHRA01000068.1 GCA_003221295.1 Verrucomicrobiota bacterium
AACCCACGGACGCAGCGTTTCATTGATATCGTTTTGCAAAACAAAACCTTTCGCTGGCGGCAGGCCCCGCCCGAGATCGCGAACGAGTCCGATCTCCTCGCCAACCGGGTCCAGGCTACGCTCGTCATTCCGCAGGGTTGGAGCGATTCGCTAAGCGCGGGGAACCCAAAACCGCTCCCACTTTATCTCGACGGTAGCGACATCAATACGGCATCGGCGGCAGAAGGCGGGGTGCAGAAAAGCCTGGCCGATTTTCAAGTGAAAGAGCGCGATATCATCGTGGAAAATCTTCCGGACGAAGTGATCGAGCTCGGGAAAAAATTGCCGGTGCAGATTCGCAAACAATTTGTCTCGTTGATGGAAGCATGGACGGCCGAGACCAAGATTCTCTACAACCCAAAAGCGCGTTTCATCGATTACGTTATTCCGGGAATCATTGGTCTGATTTTACAATTGCTCACCGTCACCCTCATGGCCTGTACCATCGCACGCGAACGCGAGTCGGGGACACTTTACCAATTGATGGTTACTTCCTTGAAGCGCGGCGAAATTGTGATCGGGAAAATTTTACCGTATCTCGGGGTCTCGATTGTCCTCATCGCGGTGATCACGCTGGTGGCCGGCTTTCATTTTCACGTGCAATTCTATCAACCACCCGCCCTCATGCTGATCTGTCTGCTGTTTTTACTTTGTTCCCTCGGCCTCGGACTGCTTATCTCCGCCTTTTCCAAGACCCAGACGCAAGCGATTCAATTTTCCGTCTTCTTTTTGCTGCCAGTTTTTGTCTTGTCCGGCGCATTCGCCCCGCTCGAACAGTTGCCAAAGGCAATCCAATACCTTTCGGAAGTTTTCCCGCTGACACATTTCTGCCGCGCTTTCCGGCTGGTAAATATGTATCACGCCGGAGCAGGATTTTACCTGGTAGATCTCATCGTGCTATTCGCCGGCGCGCTCGTGACCTTCATTGGCGCCGCATTTTTACTGCGACGGATCGAAGAGTAGCGCGAGCCAGAACAACCGATCGAAGCAACGGGAACGATTCTGATTTAAGTAATTGAAGAGATGAATGGGGTGCCCTTGCTGAGAATCGCGATGATAGCTGTCGCAATTGGCTTGGGCTCGATCATGGCCGCGTCGAACGAGCCGCCAAATTCGACGCCACAGGAGGTGTTCAATGGAATGCGGCAGAGTTTTCAGGCGGATAAAGCGAAAGGGGTTCATCTGCGCTACCAATGGCAACTGAGCGGTCCCAATGGTGGTGAATGGTGGATCGAAGTGAATGACGGCAAATTCGAAATGGGGCGGGGGAAACTAGACAAGCCCGACGTCACCTTTATCACCAGTGATAAAAATTGGGTGGCCCTTTCCAATGGCACGTTAGGCGGCAAGTGGGCGTTTTTTACCGGGCGACTGAAAATTCACGGCAGTCAGGCCGCAGCGCGGAAGCTGGACGAGATATTTCCCTAGCACCGATTGCTTTCGCATTCGGCGCTAGGGGAAGACGAATGACGAAGGAATGACGAAGTCTCAATGCGCAAGATCTTGTGGTCTGCGGGCGATCATCGCGAGCATGCGGCTATTGCCACTTTAACTTCGTCACACGAGATGCCCCCCCATGTCGCATGCGCTCGGTGGCTGTTGCGGGTGCGAACGCCTGAGTTGCGGCGCGACGTAGCGCGCCGATTCATCCAGTGGGCAGTAATCCTTGGCCGGGCACAAATCGTGGAATAGACAAACAAGAGGACAATCGACGGCGAAGCCGAGATGCATGATTCCTGTGTCCGTAGTGAGTAACAACTTCGTGAGACAAAGTAGCGAAGCGGTTTCAGCGAGCGTGGTTTTACCGGTAAGATTGATCACCCCCGGGCACGCTCGTTCCATTGCGTTGGCTCTTTCCAGGTTCTCCAATCCGCCCGTGAGAATGACCTTGTGGGCAAAGCGATCTGAAAACCAGTGGGTCACTGTCACGTAGTTTTCTACGGGCCAATCTCGCCAGAATAAAGCCCTTCCTCCACCTGTTTGAAAAACCACGTAGGGATGATCGATCCAGTCGGCGAATCTAACGCGAATGGCCGCGAGTTCATCGGCCTTCACCTCGTAGATTATTCGCGGAGGGACGGTCGCGCCGCCGGCGTATTGCGCTACTTTCAGAGGCAAAACGACCGCGTGTTGCGTATTTCGAACTTTAACGGGATGAGCAGCGAGAAAGACGTATCTCTCACTCAAATTCGTGAAGGGGACTACTGCATCACGGTTAATCCAGTAAGCGAGGGGATAAACCTCCTCATTGACATGCAGCACTACTACGAGATCTGGACGATCACCTCGGAAGCGCCAGAGCAATTTTAATTGACGAAGGGGGGATTTTCCAATGGCACGACCTCGTCCACGCACCGGTTATGCAAAGCGACCGCTTGCCGCGTTCGGTGCGCACACACGATCAACTTCGCGGCGGGATGACCCAACTTCAGGTTGCGAATCGCAGCCGAATCAAACAATCCATCGCCAAGGCCAGTAGTGCTGAAAACCAGAATCAGGCGCGCCTGGCGTGGTAGCGGTTTTGGCTGCGGAGGAAACAACCGCGCTAGAAGTTTGCAGGTCCGAAAGGTCGCGATCTCGGTGTTTCCTAGAATTTCGCTTCGGCGCTTAGCTGCACATAGGGCGCCGGATCGGTTTTCTCACTAACATGGGCGCGGAAGAAATCGAAATCGCGCCTAAATGTGCAACCCGCCGCAGCGGTAATTTTCACGTGCTTGATTCCGGAATAACTCACCTGCAGCCCGGCGCGATCTTCGTTGTACTGTACGACGGCATTGTGGAGCCGCAGTTTGTGCAGCGGCGTAAACACATCGTCGGTGCGGTAGCTTTCGTAAACCAGATTGCCGGCGAGTCGGATTTGCCAGTCGTCAGTCAAATTGTAAACGAGCGCCGGTTTTGGAAACACCCCTTCCAACCACCGGATCCTGATAAAGCGCGCCGCCCAGGCCGATGACGCCGAAAATCCTGTCTTTCTTGAGCGGGAAGGAGACGAAAATTTTCCATGGAATATCGAAGGCATCGCCGGTGATACGGTTTTCGAAATAAACGCCTGGATCGAGCTCGAGGCCCGCGCCAGCATGGTCCTTGACCACGTATTCAAACGCGAGATGCCCATACAAGGCCTGGAGATGATTGGGAAGGCCGTTATCGGTCCCGCCAAAATCGTAACGCTCGTACTCGAAACCGGTGCGGAAATACCATTTGCCGGTGATGAGAAAACGATGGTCATAGCTGAAATCGTTGTAATATGAATCGCCTTCGCCCAGTCGCGGTTCGTCTTTGAAATCGCTGCGGAAGGTATAGACCGAATCGTAGGAAAAGATATCATGGGAATTTTCGTCCTGCGGCTGCGCGGGTTGCTGTATTTCCGGTTCGGTTCCCGCGAATACCCCGGCACCGGCAAAAATCGCAAAGATCGATAGCCCCCAAACCAATGAGACGAGCAAATTTCTTCGGAGGTGGATTTTATTCATAGCCAATTGGAGTAAGCAGACATGAGTGAATCGGATGTGCGAGTCGCGGTTGATGTATAAGATTCAGTGCGAGTTAGCAAGGGGGGATTGTCGGAAAGATGGGTTTCACAGGCTTGTCAGGTAATGCCGGACGCTCTAGCCATGGAGTAAGGAGCATGGAAAGTGCCGTTAGTGGCCGCCGTGTCGAGCAGGCGGCATTAACCGCGAAGGAACACAGGCTTGAAAGCCTGTGCGCCCAGCGGAGTTTTACTCCGCTGTTGCGGGAAGAGTGGCGTGAATATAAAACGGCACAGCGGGTTTCAACCCGCTGGGTGCACAGGCCACAGGCCGGTGTTCCTGCACCACCTGACAAAAAAAATTGAAATTTCGCTTAACAAATATTGGACGAAGGCGGAGTCCCGCATATTGTGCGGACACCGTTTTTTGTGTTTAACGCCTCCCTTCCCCCTCAGAGCGGCGCGACCCTGGCAATGGTCAATCCGTTAGCCGGTGCGGACCATCAAATCGCCGGCTGGTTCCATGCCCATCTTAGCCAGGCCTTTGTGAATCTGCTGCGCGTTTTTAGTGAGCCTGGCTCAGCCCAATTGATCGGCGTCGTCCTGTTTCTGGCCGTAATATTCTTCGTGTGGAAACGTGCCTGGACTGCTCTTGTCACAATGATTGTGGCCGTTCCCGGCGGCATGCTCCTAAACGAATTACTCAAGCTCGCGGTGCATCGGCATCGTCCTTTTCTCGATGGCTGGTTTGTCGATTGGTCAGGCTATAGCTTTGCCAGCGGCCATACCATCGGAGCAACTTTGCTTTACGGTCAATTGCTTTTGTTTCTGCTGCCATTGATGAAATCGAAGCGCTGGCAAAGATTGAGCATTCTTTCTGCGGCAATGCTGGTAATGCTGGTTGGATTCAGCCGCATTGCTCTTGGAGCGCATTATCTCAGCGACGTCATTGCGGCGATATTTCTTGGCGTTCTTTGGCTGATGATCTGTGCGCTCTTGTTA
The DNA here is from genome assembly GCA_003221295.1 of Verrucomicrobiota bacterium. Lineage (GTDB taxonomy): Bacteria > Verrucomicrobiota > Verrucomicrobiia > Chthoniobacterales > UBA10450 > AV69. Next base: position 4,511 of record QHRA01000068.1, read on the forward strand.
AAGCCAATGCGACGCGCCCTGGTAGCGCCGGTGGCTATCGCGGTGGAACAGCCGCGGCCAGCGACGGCGGCTACAGTGGAGGGACGTGCTTCTGCACGTCCATTGTCTCCGATATCGTAACGCGGAGAATTTTGTAGGGCAGGCGCTTCCGCCTGCCGTTCTCAATTCGGCAACCGGAAGGTGTTGCCCTACAATGTCGCAAGTCGCTTCGTGGAGGGACGTGCTTCTGCACTTCTATTGTCGCTTGTTCCCTAGCCCGTTTGCATTGTCAGTTGCGGCCAAGTCGTGTCGTGGTCACGATCATTCTTCGATCCAACATGAAAACGCGCGGTAAGCTCAAACTCACGATTTACCTGCTCGGCTTCGCCGGCGCGGCGCTATTTACCATTCTCCTCGTTCGGCAAGGGGTGATGGCGGTGGGCGCCGCCGTCGCGACCGCCGGTTGGGCCATTGCCGCTATCGCGGCATTTCATTTTGTGCCGATCCTTCTCGATGCCATCGCCTGGCACGTGCTTTTCCCGAAGGCGGTTCGCCCGCGCTGGCAAAGTTTGTTTTGGATGCGCTGGATCGGCGAATCAATCAGCAATCTCATTCCTTCCGCCGCCGTTGGCGGCGATATCGTGCGTGCGCGCCTCACCACCATTGCCGGAACTCCCATGGCCGCAGCAGCCGCGAGTGTGATTGTCGATGTCACCCTCGGCGTCGTTACCCAAATCGTGTTCACGCTGCTGGGACTGGTGCTGCTTGTCGAGGCTACCGGTCGAACCAGTCTTGTCGGTCCAACTTTGGTCGGAGCCATTGTCGCGATCGTTGCGATAGCTGGGTTCTACATTGCGCAGCGCCTGGGAATGTTTCGCTTCGTCAGTGTCATCATTACACGTCTCGTTAAGTCGCCGGAATGGAGCTCCCTCGTGCAAAGCGGAGAAACGCTCGACCAAACCGTGCGCGACTTTTATGCACGTCGGCGTGGTGTTCTGGCATGTTGCAGTTGGACAATAGTTTCGCTCATCGGCAGCTCCGGCGAAATTTTTATCGCATTATATGCGCTCAGCGCGCACCCAACCTTCCTGAACGCACTCATTCTGCAAAGCATGGCCATGACGGTTAAATCAGCGGCTTTTCCCGTTCCGGGCCAGCTCGGGGTCCAGGAAAGCGGTTACCTCGTCGTCGGCAATCTTCTCGGCATTCCGGGAGAAACGGCTTTTGCCATATCTTTGCTGGCACGTTTCCGCGATTTAATCGTCGGCATTCCCGGTCTCGTTCTCTGGCAATTAATCGAAGGTCGCCGTTTTTTGCGCGCGGAATCGATCGCAAGCGAGCGATGAAGTTCCAGTTTACCGATGGCACGACGCAACGCCTGAAAACGCCGGTTTACTTTTGCGGTTCCGGTAAAATTGGTCCGCACATTCCACCAGATCAAAGCCAGGCCGGTCGGAATGACGAGACGTTTTTTTAATTCACGCATGACGGCGGCATCGTTGTAGGCGCGCAGAAAACAAATCGCGAACGGCAGCCATTGTCGGTTCGGAATTCTTCCCACCATATCGAGCAGGAAAACCAGTAGGTCATCGGCCTGACGCGCGGTCGTCGGCAGCGATTTTTCGTGTCTAATCTCAAAATCGATCAGCCGGGCGCGTCCCGTCTTCTCGTCGTAGATCACATTGGTCATCGAAGCATCGCCATGCGACCAGCCGCTGCCGAACGCCTCGCTTTTGAAATCATGGGCCCGCCGATATTCACTGCCGGCTGCCTTCAACATTCGTGGCGTGAGCGTTCCCCGATTCATGTGATTCCACAGGTTGTCGCCCGGTAATTTGTCCAGCCTCACCGTCCGACTGTCCCTGACCTTCGCGCGAAAACGGTCGCGGTTAAGCATCTGAAAACATCGCGCTTCCCACCGCCGCCAATCTCGCACGTCGCTCAAATAGCGAATTGGAATGCCGGCTGCGCGAAAGTAAAAGTTGATCAAACCGGCAGCACGCTCGCCGTAAACATTCCGCCGTTTAATCACGACCCGCCGATCGCGCGCCTTTTCCGTAATCGAATTAATTTTGAGCGATTCGACAAACGAAGTCGCGGCGTGCGACAGACCCTCCGGAATGAGGAGATCCGTCAGCGGTTTTCCATTTCTGAAATCGAACATGGTCCTGGCTTCCCTTGCTGTCCTTTTGAAATTCGAATGTGGACCGGCGTTCAATCGCCTCAGTCCCACAACGAAATCGTTTCGCCGGGTTTCATCACGCGCAGTTGGGCTTTGACTTCGCGCTTTTTCAGTTCGCGCTCGAATTCTTCGGGGGTGCCGGTCAGCACTGGAAAGGTGCCGTAGTGGATTGGCACGACGCTGCGCGGATTCACCGCTTTCACCGCGTCGGCCGCACGAATTGGTCCCATGGTGAAATGATCGCCGATGCATACCAGCATGATATCGATCTGGTTATAATCGGAGACGCGCGCGATGTCGGAAAAGAATGCTGTGTCGCCGGTGTGATAAATGGTTGGACCGTTGCGAATGGTGAGGACGAGTCCGCTGGGGTTCCCTGCGTAAATTGGTGGCGACATCTCGTCCTTTACCACGCCAGATCCATGCCATGCCGGCACAAAACAAACCGTCGCATCACCATGGAGTAGATTGAGTTGCCCACCGAAAGCGCCAGTCGTGTCGTTGTCGGCCTGTTTCGCCGGGTAGCCGAGAGCAAGTTTCATCGCTTCTGCCAGATCGTAAGTGGAAACGAGCTTCGCGCCCGTGCGCTTTCCGATTTCGACCGCGTTGCCAACATGATCGCCGTGGCCGTGCGTCAACAAAATCAAATCCACGCGCTTCAATGTGGCCAGTTCTTCATTGCCCTTGTCGAAGCTCGGATTGGTGATCCACGGATCGATCAGGAGAACGTTGCCGGCAGGCGTAACCAGTTTGAATGCGGAATGTCCGTACCAGGTGAGTTGAGTATTTGCCATACTGAAGATGAAAGTGAAAACACGTTGGCCGCAAGAAGAATGACCGGAGGGAGAAAATGACGAATGACGAAGCACGAAGGAATGACAAATGACTACCTACCTGCCTTGTCGTCAGATTTTTTCACTCGTCATTAATTCGACATTCGTCATTCGTGCTTCGTCATTTAAGATTAAGCGCATGAATCATGACGAAGCGCATCGCCATCTTTCGGTAAGCGACAAGCGATTGGCGCAGCTGATCTCGCGCTCGCACCGCTACAACATCGAGCCGAACCTGAACGTGCGTCCGTTCGACGCATTAGCCGAATCGATTGCCTACCAGCAACTGAGTGGGAAAGCGGCTGCGACAATTTGGAAACGGGTGCGCGCCATTTTCCCGAGACGAAAATTTCTCGCACCAAAACTTGTGCTGGAAACGCCGGATGAAAGATTACGCGCCGCCGGTTTGTCGCGCAGCAAAGTTGCGGCTTTAAAAGACCTCGCCGCCAAAACGATCGAAGGCTGCGTGCCAACGGGCCGTGCGATGGCCAAAATGACCGATGATGAAATCATCGAACGTTTGATTCAGGTGCGCGGGATCGGTCGTTGGACGGCGGAAATGCTTTTGCTCTTCGATCTCGGACGTCCCGATGTCTGGCCAGTGCACGACTACGGAGTGCGCAAAGGGTTCGCGAAAATTTTCGGCAAACGAAAACTGCCGACGCCGAAACAAATGGACAAGCACGGGCGCAAATTTCAGCCGTATCGTTCCGCGTTGGCTTGGTACTGTTGGCGGGCGCTGGATGTGGAGAGAAAAAGTTAAAAGGTTAAAAATGTGACAAGGTTAAAACGGTGAACCTTTGTAACTCTTTTAACATTTTAACGCGCGGCAAAGCCACGCTGACTTCCGCTCTTGATACAATCGCCGCGACAACGTAAAACCCGACGGTATGGCTACTTTTCATATCAACCGCAGCGGCACCAGTCTGGGAACATTTTCGGAAGATGAAGTGCGCGACGGATTGCGCAGCGGAAAATTCGGCGGCACGGATCTGGGCTGGCGCGAAGGGATGCCAACCTGGCAGCCGCTTGCGCAAATTTCCGAATTCGCGCAAGAAACCGGGCCTGGTGCCGCTCCCAGCCCACAACCGCAATTCACCGGTGGCGGCGCTATTACTCCCACGGCGACAATCGCGCCGCGCTCCGGCCTGCCGTGGGATGATCGGCAGCAACGCGGAATTTTGCGCGCCTTTTTCGATACCTTGATAATGGTTTTGACCAGACCGGCGGAAGCGTTCACGGTGATGAAGCGCGAAGGCGGCGTGAGCGAGCCGCTCATTTATGCCATCATCGGCGGCAGCGTCGGCGGGGTGATCTATTTTCTTTACAACTTTTTGCTGAGCTCGGCCCAATTGCTTGGCAGTCACGAAAACCCGATAATGCACATGATGGGTGGCGGGATCCGGCCACTGTTCTTTATTATTTTAGTGCCCTTGGTCGTGGCCATCAGCGCGTTTATCAGTTCCGCAATTTTGCATCTTTGCCTCATGATTGTTGGGGGAGCAAAGCAACCCTTTGAGACAACTTTCCGCGTAGTCTGCTTCGCCGGCGGCTCGGCTAATCCACTTCTTGTCATTCCTATTTGTGGCGGGCTTATCGGCGGAATTTGGAAGATCGTTCTCTGCTGCATTGGCCTGGCCCGAGCCCACGAGACCGACACGGGTCGCGCGGTCCTGGCGGTGGCTCTTCCGCTGATTGTTTGTTGCGGCGGCGCACTTGTTCTCGGAATGATGGTGGGACTCGGTGCGTTTGGATTTCCGCACCATTAACTAACGAGACCGATGCAGATCGTTCGCCGGCCACTCGCTCCGGGTGAGACCAATCACGAATTGCTTTGGCTAAGTGTTTCCTCGGGCGGGCTGGCCCTGGCGGCAACGTGGCTCGCTCTGAGATTGCCGTGGCCGATCTGTTTGTTTCATGCGCTGACTCACCGCCCCTGTCTGACCTGCGGTGCGACGCGATCGGCCGTCGCATTTTTTCACGCCCATTTCGTGACCGCATCTCAATGGAACCCGCTCGCCTTCCTTTTTTATTGCGCGTTGTCGCTCTTCAACGTCTATGCGCTCGCCGTTATCGTCATGCACTGGCCGCGCCTGCGCATTCTGCGACTGACCGCGAGCGAGAAGAAATTTATTCGCGGCTCCATCATCGCGCTCTTCGCCTTGAATTGGGTTTATCTTCTGACCGCTAATCCGAGCCTCTGAGTTTGGGCGTTGGGCGTTGGACGTTGAATGTTCGACGTTGATTCTGTTCGCCACATGAACGGAGGCCCCTCACCTGGCGCTTCGCGTGCGATCTCCCGAGAGACCCGCGATCTATGTCTTCCTCTCCATCAGGGAGAGGATTGAGGTGAGGGCATTTGCCCGGTTCGTCCCACATCGTCTTCCGGCGCGCCGCGATGTTTCGCGATGAAATCGCTCGGATTCAGCCAGCCGGCTGTCTTTTCGCGGTAACCGGGGCCAATAAATGGCGTAACGAATTCGCGCATTTCAAAATGGAGATGCGCGAAATATTGACCGTTAGCCGTGCCAACGGTTGCGATTTGCTGGCCGCGACGCACGTCATTCCCCGGATCGACCAGTATCTCGTCGCAATGGCCATAATACGATTGAACGTAGCGGCGAGCGCCGTTTTCCTCGATCGCATGCAAAACAATGATGACGTTGCCCCAGCCCGATCCAGCATCGCGCGCGAGCAAAACGCGGCCATCAGCCACGGCGTAAATCCGATCGCCGAGGTCGGAATTTTCCCCGCCGATTCCGTTGAGATCGTCACCGAGATGATGATTTTCAGTGAAACGTTGTGCGTTATACGCGAGCGCGCCGTGCTCGCTGCCGAGCGGAAAATCGAAGCGGGTCGCGAGTGGAAGTGACGCCAGTTCGAACGCCGAAGGAATTTGAAACGCCGGATCGAGATGAGTTGGTCGCGTTAATTCGGGTGCGAGCCGCCAGGCTAGCATTCCGAGCAATCCGGCGGCGAATAGGGCGAAGTAGAACGCAGCGCGCTTCATCTTTCGAGCACGAGCACGATTACGAGCAAAAGCACGAGAGTAATCGGAAATTGGCAATCGGCATTCGCAAATCTATTTTCGCGCCATGCGGATTCTCGTTACTGGTGGCGCCGGATTCATCGGGTCGCATCTTGTCGAAAAGTTACTTACCCTCGGTAACGGCGTGGCGATTCTTGATGACTTCAACGATTTTTACGATCCGCAAATCAAGCGCGCCAACATAGCTGCGGTCAAAAATGACGCACCCGTTTTTCAGATCGACTTGCGGGACAACAACGCCGTGCGCGATCTCTTTCATCGCGAAAAGTTCGATGCGATCGCGCATCTGGCGGCGCGGGCTGGTGTTCGCCCATCCATCGCTCAGCCGCAACTCTATTACGACGCCAATGTAACCGGCACCCTGCATTTGCTCGACGCGGCACGGACCGCTGGAATCGAGCGCTTCATTTTTGCGTCGAGCTCGTCCGTCTATGGAATCTGCAAAACGGTCCCGTTTTCAGAAGATTTTCATCTTACCCAAACCATCAGTCCCTATGCGGCGACAAAAATCGCCGGCGAGTTCCTTTGCTCCACTTTTTCGCACCTCTATCAAATGCCCATGATCGCGTTGCGTTTTTTCACCGTTTACGGGCCGCGGCAACGACCCGATCTGGCGATTCATCAATTCACCCGCAAAATTCTGGCGGGCCAGCCGATCGATCAGTTCGGCGATGGCACGACACGGCGCGATTACACCTATATCGACGATATTATTCAGGGCGTAATCGCAGCGCTAAAATACGACGGCGCCATGTGGGACATTTTCAATCTCGGCGAAAATGAGACCGTACAATTGAAAGATTTGATCAAAGCGATCGAAGCGGCCGTCGGCAGAAAGGCAAAGATCAATCGATTGCCCGAACAAGCGGGTGACGTGCCGCTAACCTGCGCCGATATTTCCAAAGCGCGTCGGCTTCTCAGTTATAATCCGACAACAAAGCTGCGTGATGGTTTGCCAAAGTTCGTTGAATGGTTTCGCACCCAGCAACAATGATTCTGCCATTTGAGCAGCGCGCCTGTTTTGCCGCTGGCCAGGCCAAAACCGGAACGACCCTGCTCATCGCGTTGCTCGAGGGCCATCCACAGCTGCTCGTTTTGCCGGAAGAGACCGCCTATTTTCCGACCGCCCTTAATAAGTACGGCAAATATGGACGCCGAGCACAGTTTGATTATCTGACCAAGGAGGCGCTTTCCCGCGTCCTTTTCGGTGGACCACCGGAGTGGGAAAAAATGGATTACGGCCATTTTCCGGTCGCGGACTTCCGCGAACGATTTGAAACGGTGGCGTTCGATCCAAAGAACACCGACAAAGATTTACTCGTGCTGATGATGGAAACGTACGCGGAGATGCTCGGCATCCCGCTCGATTCGATTGTGCGATGGGTAGAAAAAACGCCGGCGAATCGGCGTTTCATTCCACAGATTCTCGAGCGGTTTCCGCACGCGAAACTTCTGATCACGATGCGCGATCCGCGCGCGATTCTGGCGGCGCAAATTGCCTTGGAAAAAACGCGAAAAACCCGCGAGTTTTCGGTGTACTACTGCGTTTCGCACTGGTTGCAGGCGGCGCAGTTGGCTTTACGCGCGGAACGAAAAGAAATTTCCGGCATCGTCACCCGTTACGAGGATTTGGTCGCGGATCCAACCTCGCCGATGCAACGCGTCTGCAACTTTCTCGAAATTAGCTTTGATCGCAGTGTAGTGTTGACTCCGACAAAAGCGGGAAAATTTTGGCCGGGAAATTCTGCAACCGAGCGCGAGTTCATCGAGGTGAGCGGGGAACGGGCGGCCAGTTGGCAAAGCGAGTTGTCGGTGGACGAAATTGGCTGGGTGGAATGGCATTGTCGCGAGTTGATGCCGCACTTTGGCTACGCGCCGCGGATGTCGCACCGAAGTTTCTTGCACCATTGGGCACGCCCGATCCGGGAGGAACGACCGAAGCAGTATTTCAAGTCCCGTTATTACTCGGTGCGCGACAAATTGCTCGGACCGCGTAATAAGTAAGCGGCGCTTGCAATCGCCGTCAGCCCGTCGATAATGGGATCGTTAATGGTGCCGGCAGGCTTTGATCTTCCGCATCCGACGACTCAGATTTTGGAATTTATGATGCGAACGCTCGCATGTCCCCTGTTTCGTTGGCTGACTGTAGCGCGATGTCAATTAGGGTCGCGCCGGCAATATGAGGCGGAGTTTCCGGCGGCGATTGCTCGTCCACATGAATGGACCTCGCGAAGTTCGCGCGCTGCCGGCCGTGCATCTACCGATGCGCTCCGCCTGATCAATCATCAGAAATTCACTAAGGATAAACATGAAATCTTATACATCCGGGAGAAGTTCGCGCCGCGGGCGCGGGCGTTCCCGCCGCCGAGGCGACGATGGCCAGGGGCGTCGATATTCAGATGCCAAAGCGGCGCCGCAGAAGAAAGGGTTCTGGTCACGAATCGCGGATTTTTTCGCAGCGCCCGACAAAGGCGCAGCCAAAACAGCACAACGCAACGGATCGCAGTCGCGCCCACAGGCGCGCACCCCGCGTAAACCGGAACCGGTCGAAGTCACTACGCCGCGGCTTTACGTCGGAAATTTGTCATTCAATGCGACGGAGAGCGACTTGTTTGATCTCTTCAACGGTGTTGGCCACGTGCAAAACGCCGAAGTGGTGAGCTACAAGCATAATCAGCGCTCGAAGGGTTTCGCTTTCGTTCAAATGCAGACCGTGGACGAAGCGAAGCGAGCGGTGACCGAGTTGCATGACAAGGAATTCCTTGGCCGCAAGCTGGTAGTGAGCGGCGCGAAATCGAACGAACACGCACGCAACTAATCGACGGATTCGGACTTGAAAGCGGGAGTCGCGGGAACGTGACTCCCGCTTTTCCTTGGCGCATTGTCCGGGCGCCGCGTGGGGCCGGGATTACCGATCCCAGCACCAAAATCCGCGCGACCCACGTCGTAGGTGGCATCGGTGATGCCGGGATTCAATCAAGATGCCCCGCCCCCTTACCATGCTTTCCCCGTCCGGTTTATTCTGTAGGGCAGACGCTTCGCCTCTGCATGGTAGATTGGCAACCGATGCGGTTGCCCTACAATTCTGAATGCCCTTCTTCCTGGTGGGTCCGACCGCCGTCGGAAAAACGGCGCTGGCAATTGAACTGGCGGAACAATTCGACGCCGAGATTGTCAATGCCGACGCATTTCAAGTTTATCGCGGCTTGGATGTTTTGACCGCCAAACCCGACGCGGAAGCACAACGACGGGTGCGCCATCATGTGCTCAGCCAAATCTCGTTATTCGAGACAATGTCGGCGGCAAGCTTTCGCGAGCTGGCGCGCGCTGCCCTGTCCGATGTTCATTCACGCAAGAAAAACGCGATCGTTGTTGGAGGGAGCGGACTTTATCTGAAGGCGATCACGCACGGGTTCGATCAAGTTCCACCGCCCGATCCGAAGCTGCGCGAGGAATTGAACCGTTTACCACAAAAAGAATTAGCCGAGCGGCTTCAGAAACTCAGTCCAGAACTTGCGGCCCGCACGGATCTGAAGAATCCGCGACGCGTTATTCGTGCGATCGAGATCGCTGCCTCCGTCATCCCGAGCCGTATTGTAGCCAGGGACGCTGTCTGCGAGCCGCGGTCAGCGCCCGCGGCTACAGCTACTAACGGCGTGCTCCTTCTGCGCGACCGCGACGATCTTTACCAACGAATTAATGAGAGGGTGAACGCGATGTTTCGCGATGGCGTCGAAGAAGAAGTTCGCGCGCTACAAGATATCGGGCAGACTGCAGCCAGCGCTCTGGGATTAAAAGAAATTCGTGCTTTGATTGCGGGTCAGATTTCACGTGAAGAATGTATCGCGAAGATCCAACAAGCGACCCGCCGCTATGCCAAGCGGCAGTTGACCTGGTTTCGTCATCAAACTACTTTTTCACAGCTGAATTTGACACCGTTTTCACATCGGGAAGCAGTCCACGCGATCACGCAAATGTTTCGTCGCGCCCTGGAATGATCGAGACCAAACCGAAGAAGCGAGCAGAGCGCGCGCTGTTGATTGGGCTCGAGCAGGATGGTGTTTCCAAATGGGATCTGCGCGACTCGATGGAAGTGGTCGATACCGTGACCCAGAAACTGCCCAAGCCGACCGCGCCATTCTACATCGGCAAAGGAAAAGCGGAGGCGATCAAAGAGTCAGTGCAAAGCCAGGGAGTGACGTCGGTAATTTTTAACGACGAACTTTCCCCGGCGCAGGGGCGTAATCTGGAAAATCTGTTGTCGCGCAAGGTCCTCGATCGTACCCAGCTCATTCTCGATATTTTCGCGCAACGCGCGCGGAGTCGCGAGGGCCGGTTGCAAATCGAACTAGCGCAATTGCAGTATCTTTTGCCGCGACTAACGAGAATGTGGCACCACCTTTCGCGACAGACCGGCGGGATTGGGACGCGAGGACCGGGCGAAACGCAGTTGGAGGTCGATCGCCGCCGCGTGCAGGAACGGATCGCGCGACTCGAACGCGAGTTGGAAGGCGTCCGTAAAGTCCGCAGCACGCAGCGACAGGGCCGCAAGCGGCATCAATGGCCCGTTGCGGCTGTTGTCGGTTATACCAATGCTGGAAAATCCACGTTGTTGAACCTGATGACCGGAGCGGACGTCCTCGCAGTCGATAAACTTTTCGCCACTCTTGATCCGACCACGCGCCGTTTCACTCTGCCGAACAAACAGCGTGTTCTGCTCACCGACACGGTGGGATTTTTGCGCAAACTGCCGCACACCCTGATCGAATCCTTCAAAGCCACGCTCGAAGAAGTGAGCGAAGCCGATCTGCTCATTCACGTGGTCGACCTGAGTCACCCGCGAGTGGATGAGCAAATGGCAGCGGTCGACAGTGTCATCAAAGAACTCGATGCTTTCGGCAAACAGACGCTGATTGCTTTCAACAAAATCGACCTCCTGGAAAATCCGGACCTGGCCTCGATCTACTGCCGGCGATTTCCCGGAAGTGTCGCTATTTCCGCCAAGGCCGGGCACGGGATCGATCAGTTTGTCGATGCCTTGCAAGCGGCTCTCAGTGCCTGGCGACTCCGCTCGCACTTCCGCGTGCCGTTAAGCGAATCGAATTTGATCGCTGAAATTCATCGCGTTGGTCACGTCCTCGACTTGCAGTACGACGGTGATCAGGCCGTGATTACGGCACACGTGCCGCCGCATCTCGAACAGAAGTTGACGCCATTCATCGCCCGATAGCAGCTAGTTGGCGTTGCGCGAAAGTGTAACTGGTGGAGGCTCCGTTGTGAATCGTTGGCTTCAGAAGTGGATCGCGCGTTTCGGACTCGAATCGCGGCCGCGCTTGCGCAGATTTCTCATCGGCACCATTGGCTTCAGCGTGGTCTTGATCGGCGTTGTGATGATCGTTCTGCCCGGCCCCGCAATTCTCATCGTCCCCCTTGGTTTCGCCATTCTGGCCAGCGAATTCGCCTGGGCACGCCGGGTTTGGCGCCGAGGCCAAATTCTGGTTTCGCGCGTCCGCGGCAAATCGGTGCCGCGGGAACCGGTCGAAACGCCATGACACAGCGGCGGATTGTTTGGCCCCTGCCGCGGAACACAGACTTTTCAGTCTGTGTGCCCAGCGGAGTTTTACTCCGCTGATGTAACGGTTGCGGGCGCTGAAGCAGCCGGGTTGGAAACCCGCTGGGCGCATAGGCAGGAATGCCTATGTTCCGATTGGCCGCGACCGGCAGCAAAGATTTCCAGATGAGGTCTCCGAAAATTAAACCGATGACTACGCGCGAACGTGCGCTCGCTTTGGCGCAGCGCTTCCGCAAAGTTTATCCCGACGCGCATTGCGAGCTCGATTTCACAAATCCGTTGCAGCTTTTGATCGCAACCATTTTAAGCGCGCAATGTACGGATAAGCGGGTGAACATGGTTACGCCTGCGCTGTTCAAGAAATATCCCGACGCGCGGGCATTCGCCAAGGCAAGGCCGGCAACATTCGAAAACGAAATTCGCTCGACCGGTTTCTTTCGAAGCAAAACCAGGAGCATTCTCGGCGCATGCCAGGCCATCGTCTCGAAGCACGCGGGGAAAGTTCCTAATTCGATGGAAGAATTGTGTGCGCTGCCCGGCGTCGGGCGGAAAACGGCGAACGTCGTGCTCGGGAATGCTTTTGAGAAAAACGAAGGGATCGTGGTCGATACGCACGTTATTCGTTTGTCGCAGCGCTTTAGACTAGCGAAAAACAGCGATGCCGAGAAAATCGAGCGCGACTTGATGAAAATTGTGGCGCGGCGCGATTGGACGCTTTGGAGTCACTGGCTCATCTGGCACGGACGTCGCCGCTGTTTCGCGCGCAAGCCGGATTGCGTAAACTGCGAAGTGTTTGCACTCTGCCCGAGTGGCAGAATTTTCCTGCGCACCGGTGAAGCAAAGAAAGCGTAGCACGGCCGTCTTGGCTGCGGGGCCGGCGGGCATGTTGCCCGCTAATGATTAGGAAAACGGCAAGCTGGCGACGTTGGTGGAGTCAGGCTGGCTTCCAGCGCGGAGCGGAGCCTAATCTTCGTCTTCGACCGCATCCATCTCGGGCTCGCGTTGCGCCGCCTTGTTGCGCAGGCGGGTGAACTGTTCCTCGAGTCTTTTTAGCTCGTCATCCGATAATTTTTCCAGGTCAACCAGCCGATTGCGCGCCCCTTGGATGGCGCGGATTAATTCATCGAGCTTTAGGTGCATCGCCTTGGCGTCGCGGTTCTGCGTGTTTTGAATTAGGAAGACCATGAGGAAAGTGACGATGGTGGTGCCAGTATTAATAATTAATTGCCAGGTATCGGAAAAGTGGAAGGTCGGTCCGGTTAAACCCCATACCGCAATGATAAAAATGGCGCCGATAAAGGCCCAGGCCGATCCCAGCACCTCGGCAGACCTGTGCGCAAAGTGACGAAAGCCATCGCGGACCCGACAAAAAAAATCGCGTTCCTCGGGTTTTGCGCTGTTGTTCGATGGCATCGTTCTTCTTTTCATCGCAGCGCCAACCACGTTTGCGCGCATCTTCCAGCTGGCGGAGGGCGCATCAGCGTTGATTTTCACCGCTTCTAGGGAATAATTAGCGCGCTCCTCCACATGCAACACGTCACCGCTTTTTCGCGGCCACAAACCGTCCCGGCAGTCCCCGCCGCGCGGTCTCGCCCGAATTTTTGGATTCTGAACAGCTGGCGCGACCTGATTCTTTACGTCGGCACGCCGCTGCTCATTCTGCCAGTGTTCGCGCTTGCGCAATCGCGTTGGAGCGCACAGGACATTTACCTCTTCGTCGCCGCTTTCGGCGCGATGGGACATCACCTCCCGGGAATGATCCGGGCCTACGGCGACCGCGCCTTGTTCG
>QHRA01000069.1 GCA_003221295.1 Verrucomicrobiota bacterium
CACGGAAAACCGTTCAACTGGGCAACGGTGCCGGCGTTTTTCCCGATCATGTTCGAGCTGACCGTGCTTTTCGCGGCTTTCTCCGCCTTTTTTGCGAACCTGATCATGAACGGGCTGCCGCGCTGGCATCATCCCATTTTTAACTGGGACCGTTTCGCTCGCGCCACCAACGATGGATTTTTCCTCGCCATCGAAGCGCGGGACCCGCGTTTCAGTGAAATAGAAACGCACGATTTGCTTGTCGAAACCGGCGGGCTGCACATCACCATTGTGCACGAGGAGGATTGAAATGCTGCGCGGCTTTTTTCTCATCTTCCTTCTCGCCGGCATCGTCATCGTCGCGATGTGCGGTTTTCGCGGCGAACACAGCACCCGCACCCCATGGGAAATTTTTCCCGATATGGTGCGGCAACAAAAAGTCCGGGCGCAATCGCCGATCGATTTTTTCGGTGACGGCCGAGGCCCGCGGATTCCGATTGCGAGTACAGTCCCGATTGGTTACGAAATGCCAAAACCGCAGATGAAGGCGCCGCCTGAGATTACGCCGAGCGGTGCTGCCCCCGGTGAAGAGTTGTCGCGCACCCGGATTGGTTTCAGCGTCGGCACGGATTATTACAACACCGGCAAGATGGGCGCGAACTGGGGCACTGGCATTCCCGTCCCCGTTAACGCCGAATTGATGCAGCGCGGACAGCAGCGTTTCAACATCACCTGTTCCGTTTGCCATGGATTGACTGCGGCCGGCAACGGAATCGCAAAGCAGTACGGCTTGAACACGGTGGCCACTCTGCAAGACGAGCGGATTCGGAAAATGGCAGATGGCGAGATTTTCAACACCATCACTAATGGCAAAAACACCATGATGTCGTACGGGGGTAACGTGCCGGTGGCGGACCGGTGGGCGATTATTGCTTACGTGCGCGCCTTGCAGCGCAGCCAGAACGCCGCGGCTGCTGATGTTCCAGCGGAAGAATTGGCAAAACTGGAAAAGGCGGAGGCCAAACCGCCACAGAGTAAACCGGCCGCAACCCCGGAGGCGCAGAAAAAATGAGCGAGCGTTCCCAAATCATCCCGGCGCCAGAGGGCGAGTATTTCGAAACAAGTCGCTTCAGCGGTTTATCCTTGCTGCTCGCAGGCGGAGCCGTTGTCGGGCTCTTGCTCTGTCTGATCGGCGCCCTAAAGGATCAACCGCAATTCAGTTTCTCCTGGTTGTTCGGCTTCTTTTATTTTTTCACCCTTTGCTGCGGCTGTTTGTTTTGGACGATTGTGCATCATGCCACCGATGCGGAATGGTCGGTCGTAGTGCGCCGGCAGCTCGAAAACATCGCGCTCCTCCTCTTCGCACTCTTTATTTTTGCGATCCCGATTTTGTTGCTCCGCCATCATCTTTTTGAGTGGATGAATATCGCGCCAGGCGAGAATCCAGTGCTCGATAGCAAACGTGAGTATCTGAACTGGCCGTTTTTCCTTTTCCGTGCCTTTCTTTATTTCGTTCTCCTCGGAGGCGTCGCATTTTTTCTGCGCCGCTTTTCTGTGGCTCAGGATCGCGATGGCAATCCGCGCTGCACCGTTTGGATGCGTAAGGTAGCCTTTGCCGGGCTGCCTATTTTTGGTCTGGCGCTGAGCTTTGCCGCCTTCGACTGGGTGATGGGCCTGAACTATCGCTGGTTCTCTACTATGTGGGGCCCGTACATTTTTGCCGGCGCAGCCGGCAGCTCAATGTCGTTACTCGTGCTCGTGACTACGGCGTTGCGACAGGCCGGCTACCTCAAAGTAGTAACGCTGGAGCATTATCACATCATGGGGAAATGGATGCTGGCCTTCTCCGTTTTCTGGGCCTACATCGGTTTCAGCCAATACATGCTGTATTGGTACGCCAATATTCCAGAAGAAACGCAGTACTATCTGGTTCGGAATACCGCGTCTTGGTGGCCGCTGAGCATGCTCCTGGTGATCGGACGTTTCTTCGGTCCGTTCTCGATTCTGTTGCTCCAGGGAATCAAGAAACGTCCGCATCAACTTTGCATCGTTGCCGGCTGGATCATGTTTATGCAGGCGCTCGATATGTATCTGATCGTGCTGCCATCGCTTCATGGCACCGGCGTTCACCTAAGCATTTGGGATTTCCTTTGCCCAATCGCGATCGGTTGTAGCCTTGCCTTCCTTTATCTGCGGTTAATTGGAAAGACATCCACTTTTCCAGTGCGCGATCCGCGGCTGATCGAGTCATTGCGTTTGAGGAACTGACATGGCCGTTTCCGCTACACCGCAAACGCCAGAACGCTCACCCATTTCTTTCGGCGCCTGGCTGGGCATCGTGTTGCTCTTTCTCTTTTTTGGAATTTTCGTGTTGGTGCTGGTAGCAGCTACGCCTCACGGCAATACCTACGAGGCCAAACGAGCCGAAGCGCGTGAGAAAAAGCTAAACGATACGCGCAACGCCGCGACGGGCGAATTGAACTCTTATTCCTGGGTCGATAAGGGCAAGGGTATCGCGCGTATCCCGATCGATCGTGCGATGGAACTTACCCTTCGCGATTTGGCGTCGAAAAAACCGGCGCCGGCAAATCCAATTGAAGCTCCCGCGCCCACACCAGCTCCCGCAGCATCACCCGCACCGGCAGTTTCGCCTGCCCCTGCTTTGCCCGGTGCCAGCGGGACGCCCAAACCGACATCCGTCCAAGGTATCAATTCGGAAAATCGTGGCCAGCCCGCTGCTGCCTCCAATCCACCCGGCGCAATACCAGGGACCCAGCCGGGTCCTGGTGCGACACCTGCCGCCTCGCCCCCACCGCCCAGCGGGCAACCCGCAGTTTCACCTTCGGCCACACCGGAGCAAAAGCCGCCCGGAACTCCTCCTCCCGAAAAAACGCCGGATTGATTTTTTGTGAATGAATCCCACTGAAATTCCACTCAAAAGCCCAAGCAGCGTCACCAATTTGAGCATCGGCGACGTCGAGCAAGTCGAACGCGCCTTGATCGACGCCTCAACCCGCGTTCCTGTGCTGATGTTTTACGCTTCGGCCGTCGTTTGGTTGCTGCTAGGGACCTTGCTGGCGGGTTTCACGTCGTTCAAACTTCATTCGCCCGATCTGCTTTCGAACGTTTCGTTTCTGACCTGGGGTAGGATTCGACCGGCGCACCTCAACGTCATGCTTTACGGCTGGGGTTCGATGGTGGGGATGGGCACTGCCATCTGGCTCATGGCGCGGTTGTGTCGCACGACCTTGCGTCATCCACTATTGCTCGTTACCGGCGGCGCATTTTGGAATCTCGGTGTGCTCCTTGGGATTTGCGGAATCCTGATGGGCGACAGCACCGGTTATCATTGGCTCGAATTTCCCAGCTATGCCGCGGTCACTCTTTTTATTGCCTACTCGATCATCGGCTCCTGGGCGGTATTAATGTTCCGGTTTCGTCGCGGCGATCCGATTTACATCACCCAATGGTATCTGCTTGCTGCGTTTCTCTGGTTCCCGTGGATGTACCTGGCTGCACAAACCATGCTTTTTATCGTGCCGGTGCAAGGCGTCTTGCAGGCCGCGGTCAACTGGTGGTACGCCAACAATCTCCTTTTCCTTTGGTTCGGATCGCTCGGCCTCGGCACTGCTTATTACATGATCCCGAAAGTGATCGGCCGGCCCGTTTACAGTTATCACCTGGCGGCGATCGGGTTCTGGACTTATGCGTTTTTTGCCAGTTGGACTGGAATGCAACGGCTCGTCGATGGCCCGTTCCCGGCTTGGATGATCACCGCCAGTATCGCGGCCATGATCTTGTGCATCATCCCAGTCGCGACAGTTGGCCTGAATCATCACATGACTATGCGCGGATATTTTCCGCTCATGCGTTACAGCCCGACGCTGCGTTTCACGGTTTTTGGCGCCATGTCCTACACCGCATTTAGCGTGCTCGGCGTCGTTATTTCATTGCGTTCTTTCGCGCGTTATCTCCAGTTCAGCGAGGTCAGCGTGGCCTATAGTCACCTCGGTCTCTACGCCTTTTTCAGCATGATCATGTTCGGAGCGATGTATTACATCGTGCCGCGATTGGTCGGTCGCGAATGGCGTTTCGCTTCGCTCATCAAGATCCATTTCTGGGCATCTGTTTATGGCATTGGACTCATGACCTTGATGCTTCTCGCCGGCGGCATGGTTCAAGGTATGAACATGGACAACCCAACCCTGCCGTTTACCGAAAGCACACAGTCCGTTCTGCCGTATCTGCGCGGGCGCAGCCTTTCCGGAATTCTAATGACGGTGGCGCATTTTGTTTTCGCCTATCATTTCTTGCTCATGCTTCTCGGCCTTGGCCGCACCGCTAGCGTGCCGACATTTTTGAATCCGGTGAACCCTGAACCTGGGGAGATGGTCGCGCACTGATGAAAGGTTTTACTCCGCTCGTTCTTGGAATCCTCGCGACCCTTGCCTTTTCCTGGCTTGGGCTCGCTTACATTCCCGATTTGCAGATTGGTCATCTCGATCCGCAAAGCGACGAAGAAGGCACCGACATTTATCCGATGCCGAAATCCGGAATGGCTGAGCGTGGCCGGCGCATTTACGTCGCGAACGGTTGCTTCTATTGTCACAGCGAACAGGTCCGCGCCGATTACGCCGCTTCCGATATCGATCGGCCTCGCGACGCCGCTCCAAGTCCGCCCTCAAAATGGGGTGACCGCCGCAGCGCCCCGCGCGATTACATTTTCGATCGGCCGGCGTTGCTGGGTAAAATGCGAATGGGTCCTGATTTGGCCAACATCGGAAAAGCCGCTCCGGCCGAGGAAGAAGCCGCGCCAGCGCAACCAAGTCCAGCGAACCCGGCGAATCCCGTTCCGCCTGGTGCGTCGCCGCCCGTGGCCAATGCCTCGCCTCCGCCCGCGAACGCCGCCGCGCAACAAAACGCCAAGCCTGCCGCGCAACCATCGACTCCGCCTGCACCTGCCGCATCGCCGTCCGCGGCCAATGCTCCACCTCCGCCGGCAAACGCTCAACAAAACGCCAAGCCTGCCGCGCAACCATCCACTCCGACGGAACCTGCGGCGTCGCCGCCCGCCACCAATGCCTCGCCCACGCCGACAAACGCCACGGCCCAACAAAACGCCAAGCCTCCCGCGCAACCGTCTACTTCGCCTGCACCTGCTGCATCGCCCGCGCAAGCCGCCACAGCTCCTTCGCCTGCTGCCTCCCCTTCGGAATTCCCGGCGCCCTACTCCGCTGCCTGGCACCATCAACATCTTTATGCGCCGCGCAGTCTGAATCTCGATTCAGACATGCCAGCCTACAAATTCTTCTACGAAAAACGGCGCGTCGGTGGCGAACAATCAGCCGATGCCATCAATTTGCGCGGCGAGGGCGCGCCTGGGGAAGGCTGGGAAATTGTGCCGACCTACGACGCAAAATGTCTCGTAGCTTATTTGATGTCGCTCAATCAATCGCATCCGTTGAACGAAGTGAAATCCGCCGCACCACCGGCCGCATCGCCCGCTGCGGCTAAACCTGTTGCAAAATAATGAACGGCTCAGATTCCGCACCGCTGCATCGCCAGGGAATGGATTATGGCGAGAGCGAGGACGTGCAAAAAGTGCACGCTGCGATTCAGCGGGAGAAACAGGAACCGCGCGTGGGATTGGAGCCGCTTTCCCTCTGGCTGATCGGAATCTACGCCCTCGCCGTTTTCTTTGGCGGCGCCTATCTCGGTCGCTTCTCCGGAAGCTTTAGCGGCAATAGTTTGGATCCAGGCACCGTCCCGACGAAATCACACGGCCCCGGCCCCGGTGGCGGTGGACAGCAACCGCAGCAAGAGCTTACGCCCGCCGAGCGCGGCAAAAAGGTTTTTGCGGCGAACTGCGCGGTCTGCCATCAAGCGAGCGGACTCGGATCGCAAAGCCAGGGATATCCGCCGCTTGCCGGTTCTGAAATTACCAACGGCGGCTCTCGTCGCGCCGCTATGGTCGTGATGAAGGGTTTGCAAGGCCCGATCACGGTGAAGGGACAACAATACGGCAGCGCTGTCATGCAACCGTGGGAGAGCTTGGGTGACCAAAAGGTCGCCGACGTCCTCACTTATGAGCGACAGGAGTGGGGAAACCACGGCGGCCCGGTTACCAAGGAACAGATCGCGGCCTTACGCAAAGAACTGGCCAATCATCCCGCCTCATTTACGGGACCCGATCTGGAAGCTGTTCCCACCGACGCAAATCTGCCGGGTGGCGAGGAAGGCGCTGCTCCACCTAAGCCAGGCGAGCAAGCCAAACCTGGCGCACCGCCGCAAGGATCAGCGCCGCCAGCTACGCCCGGCGCTCAACCGCCCAAGCCCTGATTGTCCTCCCGAGCAAAGTCGAGGGATCCCGGTGCGCTACCTTAAAGCTCTCATGGCGGGATCCCTCGGTCCGAGCCGGACTGGCGTATTCGCTCGGGATGACAGGATTAAAAAATGAAAAACTACTGGCTCGTGAAATCTGAACCGGCCTCCTATTCCTGGGATGATCTCGTTGCCGAGGGCAAGACTAGTTGGACCGGCGTGCGCAATTTCACCGCGCGAAATAATCTTCGCAGCATGCACCTGGGCGACGAGGTTCTCTTTTATCACAGCGTCACAGACAAAGCGGTCGTCGGCATTGCCAAAGTCGTTCGCGCCGCCTATCCCGATCCCACCGCGAAAGAAGGCGATTGGAGTACGGTCGATCTGGCGCCGATCAAACAGCCGCACAACCCCGTCACCTTGGACCAGATCAAAGCGAGAAGACCGTTGAAAAACATTTCCCTGGTCCGCCAATCGCGCCTTTCCGTCCACGCTCTTACTGCCGCCGAGTTCCGCGAAATTGTGCGGCTCGCCTAGTGGTCAAAAGGGCCGTCATCCCGAGCTGCGAAGACAACGCCAGTCCGGCTTGGACCGAGGGACCTCACGTCTGCGCAGCAAATCACACAAGTTGACATAACGGGTTGGCCAACTGTCCGGCTGCGAATGGAGATAGCGCCAGAGGGCCGGCGCACTCCGCAAGCCTGGCGCAGGTTCGCAGCCGCTCTCGCCCTCATGAAAGCCTTTTGGACTGCGGCAGCCCTGCTGCCGCTTTTGCAACGCGCGAGATAATACTCGCGCACGCCGAACACGGATTGCGGAATCCCAGCAGGCGTGGTGCGACCTTTCGGAGGGACTCCCGCGGCGAGTCCTCCGCTGGTCTTACAACAGCGCCTCAGCCAACAATTCTGCCATGTGCATCGGCCGCGTCTCCGACAATTCAGAAATCTGATGCCGGCAACTCGTTCCTGAAGCAATCACCGTAACATTCGGCCCTTCCGCGCGAATTTTTTGCAACATCGGCGCCGCCACTTGCAGCGACAGTTGGCGCTTCGCTTCCATCATCCCAAATGCTCCGGCCATTCCGCAGCATCCGGTCTCGAGAACCTTCGCCTTACGTCCGGGAAGTTTCTCGACCAAACGGGCCATGAACGCCGGATCCAAAATTGATTTCGCGTGACAGTGCGCGTGGATGGCAACGGACTCATGGCGCTCCTGAAATCGCCGCTTCGTTGCGTCGCGCTCCAGAACGTCATTCACAAATTTCTCGAAAAGAAAACTGCGTTGAGCGACCGACTCCGCGCCTGGGATTTTCAGTTCGCGATAATCCTCCGCGAACATCGAGTAACATGATGGCTCGAGGAAGAGGATTGGAGGATTGGAGGTCCGAGTCGGACTGGCATTTTGGAGTGATGAGAGAAGGTTGATGTTGTGCTTGGCGAGCTTCGCGGCGGTGTCGAGGTCCCCCTGACTGAATGCCGGGCGGCCGCAGCATTTGCGTCTGTGAGCTAACAAGACGTGGACACCAAGCGCTTCGAGAACCTTTACCGCCGCGATCCCAATGTGTGGCTCGTTGTAGCGCACAAAAGTATCGTCCCAGAGAATGACCTCTTTGTAGCCGCGATCGATGATCGCGGCGCCGGGGTCATCGACCCCGGCTACAGTGGCGTTTCGGCGGTCATAGACCGCCGCTAGAGCGTGCTTCTGGAACCACCGATCAAATCTCTCGCTCGCGTATGTCGGTAACGATCGTTTGGCCGATAGGCCGATCGTTTTTTCCATCAAGGCACGCAATGGCTTGAACCTGAGCGCCGCGTTTGCCATTCGCGGAAACGGGCAGCCGATTTCGCCCAATAGATCGGGCCGGCTCAGAATTCGTTCACGCAAACCAAGTCCATGTTTCCGAATCGCGGCGTAAAGCAATTCCGCCTTTAACAACGCCAGATTCACGTTCGACGGGCATTCTGGTGTGCAGCCTTTGCATGAAAGACAATTGCTCAGCGCCGCATCCAATTCTTCCGACTCCAGCGGATCGTTGCCATTCTCGCGCCATTGCAAAATTTTCCGGATGACGTTGGCGCGACCGCGGGTGGACATGACTTCTTCGCCGGTCGCGAGGAAAGTGGGACACATCGTGGGCGCGTCCTTGCGACAACCGCCGCAGCCATTGCACTGCTCCAGATTGCCGATGAACGACCGATCTTTGAATGCGAAAGCGAGCCGAGGCGTGAATTGCAGTTCGATCGGTCGCGTAAAATTTTCACGCAAACTCGAGTCGATTTGAAAATTGCCAGTGCCGAAAATTTTTCCCGGATTCATCCGCCCGCGCGGATCGAAAATGCGTTTGATTTCGCGCATTGCTCCGAGCAACTCGTCGCCCAATTGTTCGCGCATGTATTCGGTGCGCGCGATGCCGACACCATGCTCGGCTGAGAGCGAACCTTTGAACTGCTTCACCAGCGCGGAGGTTTGGTCCGCGACCTGGCGAAATTTTTCCAAATCTTCCGCGCTATGAAGATCGAGCACCGGCCGAACATGCAGAAGCCCGCTCGCGGCATGACCATAATAGGAAGCTTCAAGCCCGAGAGGCTGCATGATCCCTTCCAACCCGCGCACGTATTCAGGTAATTGCGCCGGCCGTACCGCCGCGTCTTCGATGAACGCGACCGGTTTTCTCGCGCCGACGCATCCGGTCAGCAACGACAGGCCAGCTTTGCGAACCGACCAAACCAGATCCATTTCTCGCGTGTTCGTTAAAATCTTCGAACGCAACCCGAGCCGGCGGGCCTGCAAAATCGCCAGACGCTCCGCCACGTTCGCGTCATAGAATTCAACGATTAGAACGGCGGCACACGGGTTCGCATCCAGCTCCATCAAATCGCGCGCTGCTTGAAAATGAAGTTGGCCCCTTGTCTGATCGAGTAATGGCCGATCAATATGCTCGATGGCGGCCGGTTTCAGATCGAGCAACGCGACTGTGGCCTGCATTGCCTCGTTGACGCTCGCGAAAAAAATCAGGCCCAGGCCTTTCTCCCGTGGCAGCGGAGAAATTTTCAGCTCAGCCGAAAAAATTGCCGCCAATGTTCCTTCGCTACCGGCGAGAATTTCATTGAGATTTTGTGGCGCGACCAGAAAACGTGTGAGTCCATATCCCGGCCAGCGCTTGATCAATCCCGGCGGCCATCGCTCCGCCATTTCCGACGTTTGCTGGCGGAGCAGTTGCTCAATTTGGGCGCGTTCCGCTTCCAGCGAGCCGTATCGCGCGCCGATTTTTTCGATTCGTCCATCCGCCAGGACAATCTCGGTTGCCACCACATGGTCGGCCGTTGTTCCGTAAAATGGTGCGCGCGCGCCGGAAGAGTTATTCGCGATCATTCCACCGATTGTTGCGCGCGAACTCGTTGCTACGTCCGGCCCGAAACAAAAGCCGTGCGGTTTCAGAAAAGCGTTTAGTTGATCCAGCACTACACCGGCGCCTACGCGCACGCTGCGTTTTTCCAGATCGAGCTCAGAAATTCCGCGATTATGCCGCGAGAAATCGACGATCAATCCGTCGCCGATTGCATTGCCAACCAGGCTAGTGCCGGCGCCGCGCGGCGTGATGGAAAGCCCGGCATCAATTCCCGCGCAAATGACAGCGCTCGCTTCCCGGGCCGAACGCGGAAAAGCGGCCGCTTGTGGCTCAATCTGATAAATGGACGCGTCGGTCGCGAATAGAATGCGGGTCAAGCGATCCGCGCGCACGTCACAACCGGTTTGTTGCAGTTTGCGCAGAGCCGAAATCTTGACGGCAACTTAGTTTTATTGAAAAGCGGTACTCTGTGGGCGAGTTAATAATTGAATGTTGCACCTGCAATACTGAATTGTTGACTTGCGTTCGATTGCACCCGTCATCCCATGCGAAAGCCGCCTGCCGCGCCGTAGCTTTATGCGAAGGCGGGAGGGATTCCGGCGCGTAACCGCGAAGTGCCGGTCTGTTAACGGAGGGACATGCTTCTGCATGTCCCTCCGCCGTCAGCTCCGCTTCGGGACAGTGTTTTCAATCGTGATTTCGGACTTTGCAAAGTCATTCTCCTTCTCGATATTTAAGCGATATTTTTCTTCGCATGGACGCAACTACCCATCCGCACGGAACGCCCGAGACTGATCATCACGACGAACACGGACACGAACACCACGAATTAGGATTTTGGCGAAAATACATTTTCTCCACCGATCATAAAGTCATCGGCATTCAGTACGGCATTAGTGGTCTGCTCTTTTTGTTCTTCGGCTTTTGCCTGATGATGATGATGCGCTGGCAACTAGCTTATCCGGGACAGGCCTTGCCGGTGATAGGAAAAGCCCTCGGCTATATCTTTGGCCCGGGCTCCATGCCGGATGGTAAAATGACGCCGGAGTTTTACAACTCACTCGGCGCCATGCACGGCACGATCATGATCTTTGCCGGCGTCGTTCCGCTCGCCTTCGCCGCCTTCGGAAATTTTGTCGTCCCGCTCCAAATCGGCGCACCCGACATGACGTTCCCGAAAGTGAACGCCGCCAGTTATTGGGCGTTTGTCGTCGGTGGCGTCATCATGCTGGTGAGTTTTTTTGTTCCCGGCGGTGCCGCCAAAGGTGGTTGGACCTCGTATACGCCCCTCGGAGTCATCGCCGACAAGGGCCCGAATTTTAATCCATTTTTTAACGGGCAAACGCTCTGGCTGCTCGGCTTTATTTTTCTGATTACGTCGTCACTGCTGGGCGCAATTAACTTCATCACCACCATCATCCAGTTGCGCGCGCCCGGGCTGACCTGGATGCGTCTGCCATTTTTCGTCTGGGCCCAATTTGTCACTGCTTTCCTGTTGTTGCTCGCGTTCCCGCCGTTGGAAGCGGCCGTGGTCATGCAAATAATGGATCGCCTTGCCTCGACCAGCTTCTTCATGCCGACGGGACTCGTGGTGAACGGAGCGGCATTGCAGGTCAGCGGCGGCGGCAGCCCGCTGTTGTGGCAACATTTGTTTTGGTTCCTTGGTCACCCGGAAGTGTATGTGCTGATTTTGCCCGGCATGGGCATCGTGGCCGAAATCATTGCCAATAATTCGCGCAAACCACTCTGGGGTTACAAGTCGCTCGTCTTCGCCGCCCTCGTTCTCGGTTTTCTCTCCTTCGTCGTCTGGGCTCATCACATGTGGCTCACCGGAATGGGATCGGCGGTGAGCGCATTTTTCCAAACCACGACGCTGATCATCTCGATTCCTTCTGTCATCATTTTGAGCGCATTTTTCATCTCCCTCTGGGGCGGCTCGATTCGATTTACCGTGCCGATGCTTTTCGCCACTGCCTTTCTCCCGATGTTCGGCATCGGTGGACTGACCGGGATTCCACTGGCATTTAATTCCGCCGATCTCTATCTCCACGACACTTACTACGTCATCGCGCATTTCCACTACATCGTGGCACCAGGCACTATTTTCGCCCTCTTTGCCGGCATCTATTATTGGTTCCCGAAAGCGACTGGCCGAATGATGAACGATTTCTGGGGCAAGGTGCATTTCTGGCCGTCGCTTGTTTGCATGAATGTGATTTTCCTGCCGATGTTCTTGCAGGGAATGCTTGGGATGCATCGGCGCTGGTACGACGGCGGCCAGGGCTGGAACGTTTCCGGCGAGCACATCTGGGGATTAACCGGGTTCCAATGGAATACGCCCATCTCGATTGCGGCCTGGGTCATGGGCCTGGCGCAAATCCCCTTCATCATTAATTTTTTCCACAGCATCTGGAAGGGACGCAAGGTGGAGAACGACAATCCCTGGGATGCGACCACGCTGGAATGGACGGCCCCGTCACCACCCGGGCACGGCAATTTCATTAAGGCACCAGTGGCTTATCGCGGTCCTTACGAATACAGCCTGCCGCGCCGTGGAAAAGACTACACCATGCAGAACGAGCCGATCGAAGCGAGCGAGCTGACCACAGCGCATCCCACGCGCGAACCGGTTCTGCGCGCATAAAGAGATGGAAATTCCCTACACCGTCAGCGCACGCCGCGACACCGGCCTATGGAACGCCAAGGTTGGGATTTGGTTGTTTCTTGCATCGGAAGTCATGCTCTTCGGCGGCTTGTTTTCCGCTTACATTTTTTTGCGACTTGATGCCGCGCCGGGCGATTGGCCGCACGGTTTGCTGAACGTCCCAGTCGGCACCATGAACACCGCCATTCTGATCGCGTCATCGGTCACAGTGGTGCTGGCCTGGGCGGCGCTGAAGATGCGTGACTTGACCAAGTACAGAATCTACATGGCGATCACCATTCTTTGCGGAGTGATCTTTCTCGTGGTGAAGCTGGCTTACGAGTGGCCGCAGAAATTCGAGCACTTTGGCGCCTTCATTAAAGAAGATGAGCTGGAAAAATATGAACCGTATCTGGGGAACAAACATCTGCTCGAGAAAGGGCTGCCCCCGCGCAAAGAAATCAGCGGTCACCTTCACAATAAAGATGCTCTGACCGATCCGAACATCAAAGAGTACGAGATCGCGCTCGATCCGGTCAATGCCGATCCCACTAATCCCACGATGGATCGACCGCATTTTTGGCCGCTGCCCGCCACGGAAAAAATCGCCACCATTGAAAAAAGCGATGTGAAATACGCCAACATGTTTTTGCCGAAGCACAGCGCATATTTCGCGAGTTATTTTACCATCACCGGCTTGCACGGCGCACACGTCCTCGGCGGCGTCCTCGTTTTTTGTTATATGATGCTGCCGGCCAGCACCCGCATCTATCGGCACAACCCAGAACACCTGGCCAATCGCGTGGAAGTGGCCGGCCTTTTCTGGCACTTCGTCGATCTGGTTTGGATTTTCGTTTTTCCGCTCTTCTATCTTCTCTAACGATGAATAATCCGCCCGATATTTCACCAGTTGAACACGAGACCGAGGAATACGCGCACGAGGTCCGCCGGCACGTTCGCGGATATTTAATGGTGGGCGCAACGCTACTCGCCTTCACCGCCATCACTGTTGCCCTCTCCTACGTGAATTTCGGCACGCAAAAGGCAAACGTGGCGGTTGCACTCCTCGTCGCTACGCTCAAAGCCGGGCTCGTCGCCGCCATCTTCATGCACTTGTCAGCGGAAAAGCGCCTGATCTATCGCGTCCTCATTTTTACCGGCTTTTTCGTCCTTGGGCTTTTCTGGCTCACCTACCTCGCCTGGTACGATCCCGTTCACCGCTAATGTCGATCAAAGGTTTTCACATTGTTTTTATCGTCTTCTCGACCCTGCTGGCGTTGGGAATCGGCTGCTATTGCGTCTGGGTCGATTTGACCGTGGGCGAGCCGGTTTATCGGACCGGGGCTATCGCCTCGTTTGTCTCGGCCGTTGTGCTGATCGTTTACGGCGTATTGTTCTATCGAAAAATGAAACGGCTGCGTTTGATCACATGAAAGCGATTTTGGTTTCTGCTGTTTTATTTTGTGCGTCGGTGATGCAAACCTTCGCGTGCTCGACCTGCTTCGGAAATTATGCCGACGTTGGCGGTCCCCCTCCGGCAAATGTGCAGCACCTCGCGATCGCAATCTGGGCCTTAATGTTCGTTGTTATGTCCGTCCTCGGCGGAATCGGCGCCTTCAGCTTTCATCTCTGGCGTTGCGCTCGCCATCCGCTGGAACCGTACGAGCAATTGATCGAGGAAGACTTGTCGCGATATGAGTAGGCTTGCTTTGATCAACGAATTTTTCGGCCAGCCCCCGAACGCCTCCGAACACGGCTATCAGATCGATCACATCCTGGAGTTTTGCCATTGGTTCATGGGCGCGCTCTTCGTCGGTTGGTTTGCTTTCTTTATTTACGTGCTCTTTCGTTATCACCGCAGCCGCCATCCCGTGGCCGATCACGAAGGTGTAACCAGCGGCATTTCCACTCACTTGGAATTCGCCGTGGTCTTGATTGAAGCCGTCCTGCTCATCGGCTTCGCTGTGCCGTTATGGGCCAAACGCGTAAATCACAACTGGACGCACCATCTTCCCGGTCCCGACGGCATCTTTGGTCGGCGCGATCTCAACCTCGTGAGCAATTCCAATCCGCTTGGTTTGGATAACAACGATCCGGCGGCCAAGGATGACATCGTTGTTCCAGGCGAATTACATGTTCCGGTTAATCGCTCTGTTATCATTGAATTGTCCTCCAAGGACGTGATTCACAATTTTTGTCTGCCGCACATGCGCATCGCCCAGGATGCGATTCCCGGCTCGATCATTCCAATGTGGTTCAAACCGATCAAGGCCGGCACATACGAAGTGATCTGCGGGCAACTTTGTGGTCTCGGACATTATAGTATGAAAGGCAGTGTCGTCGTCGATACACCGGAGGATTATCAAGCGTGGTTGAAAGAGCGCGCTGAGATGGCTGCCCAATCGCGGGCTGCTCCGCCGCCGACGCCGGGATCATCACCTGGGACCGTGCCGCCGCCCGGCGCACCCAACCCAGCGAATCAGGCAGCACCGCCAGCCGGCAATCAGCCCGCGCCCTCGCCGTCAGCCAGCCCGAGCGGCGAATCGCAGTAGCTCGCGGCGTCGCGCAATCACATTCCGGGGAGCGCAGGCTGCCAGCCTGCAAGTCTCGGCAGCCTGCCGAGACTGTTTGGAAAATCCAAACCAATAGCGCGTGCAATCAAATGTTGCCGCCAGGCTGCCAGCAACTGCGGGCTAGCAGCCCGCGCTCCCCGGAGCGGAAGCAGCGACCGGAATTTTGTGCGCGCCGCATCTACGATTAATCTTTACCCGTTTCAATGAACATCAGATCTGAGCCAAAATCGATGTCATGGCTAAACCGCTTCGCCTGGTTCACCGCCTTCGCCACGCTGCTCCTGATTTGCAGCGGTGGCATGGTCACGAGCAAAGGTGTCGGTCTCGCCGTCCCGGATTGGCCGACCACTTTCGGGTACAACATGTTTCTCTTTCCCGCTTCGAAATGGATCGGCGGGATTTTTTTTGAGCACACTCATCGTTTGATCGCTTCCACTGTCGGATTTCTTACAATTATCCTGGCAGCGTGGCTTTGGTTCGCAGATCCACGCCGTTGGGTTCGTATGCTCGGCATTGCCGCGGTTGGTGGCGTCATCTTGCAAGGTGTTCTCGGTGGTTTGCGCGTGACGATGCTGAAAGATGAAATCGGAATCTTTCATGCCTGCCTGGCGCAGGCCTTCTTCGGTTTGATTGTCATCATCGCATTGGTGACTTCGCGATCCTGGCGCGCTGTAGCCACGGTCGCTGACCGCGGCAAATCATTGCGCGTCATCGCGCTGGTAACGACCGCGTTTATTTATCTTCAACTCGCGCTCGGTGCGACGATGCGGCATCAGCATCGCGATCTTGCTATCACCGATTTCCCGACCGCCTATGGTCAATGGATTCCCGATACCAGCGCCCCCGCAATCGCAAAAATTAACGCCGCGCGCGATACCATTGGGATGTCGGATGTTTCCGCCGCGCAAATCTGGTTGCAAATGGCGCACCGCTTCGGCGCCGTTCTTGTCGCCATTGGAGTAATCTGGTTTTTCGTTTCCGCGCATCGCGAGAAAATTTCTCCGTTGCGCGGGCTCTCCACCGTCTGGCTCGTCGGTGTTCTGGTCCAACTTATCCTCGGTGCCTGGACGATCTGGAGCAACAAGGCCGCTGATGTGGCGACCACGCATGTCGCTGTAGGCGCAACCATGCTTGGTCTCGGCGCGGTCATTTGCGCATTTTGCCTTCGTCAAAGCGAAACGCCCTCCGCATTTTCTTTATCGCGTCAGGAAAAATCTGATCCAGTCATTGCATGAAAAGCACGGATTACCAGCGGCCCGCTGTTGAAGCTTCAACGGCGCAAATCCCGGAGCACGGGAGATTGTCCGATTTCTCGCAGTTGATCAAAACGCGGCTGACATTTTTGGTGCTGGTTACTACTGGGGTTGGTTTTTACGTCGGGGCGCGTGGTCCGGTCGATCTCGTTCGTTTATTTAACGTCCTGCTGGGCGCGGCCCTGGCCGCCGCTGGCGCGTCCGCTTTAAATCAATGGTGGGAGCGCGATCTCGATGCCTTAATGTCGCGGACGCGGATGCGGCCGGTGCCGGCCGGCAGAATGCGAGCCGGTAGCGCTTTGATTTTGGGGTGTTTTATGGCGCTTATTGGGGTTGTTTATCTCGCCCTAACCACAAATTTTCTCGCGACCATTCTCACCGCTCTCACTGTCGTCATTTACATTTTTGCTTACACGCCGCTGAAACGCGTTACCACCACCAATACTTTGGTCGGCGCGATTCCAGGCGCGCTTCCACCTTTGATCGGGTGGGCGGCAGCTCGCGATTCGCTCAATTTCGGGGCCTGGACTTTGTTCGCGATCGTTTTCGTCTGGCAAATCCCGCACTTCTTCGCCATCGCCTGGCTTTGTCGTCGGGATTACGAGCGGGCCGGATTTCGCATGCTCTCGAGCGACGATGAAACGGGGGTTCGCAGCGCCAGTCAGGCCGTCCTTTTTTGCATGCTCCTGTTGTTGATCGCGGGAACCCCGGCGTTTATCGGCATGACAAATTCAATTTATCTGTTGGCCGAAATAATTCTGGGCGGCCTTTTCACCGCGGTAGCGATGCGTTTTCATCGCGCTGGCAACACCGGCAACGCGCGACTCCTCTTTTTCTCGTCAATAATTTATCTGCCGCTTTTGTTTGCCGTATTAATGTTAACCAAATTGTGACAGCCACTGTTGTTTCATCGAATCCATCGAGCCCGCGCAAATCGCGAGCAGCTCTGCTGGTGCTCATTCTTTTTCCACTCGTGATCGGCGCCTCGATGCTCTGGTTGCGTCACGTTGAAGTGCAACGTTTGGCAAGTCGCCAAATCCAGGGCTACGGTGCGGTTCCGCCATTTCAGTTAGTCAATCAGGATGGGCAACCCTTCGGCAGTTCCAATCTCGCCGGCAAAATCTGGATCGCGGATTTCATATACTCCACCTGCCCCGGTCCGTGCCCGATGATCAGCAGTCGAATGAGTGAGATGCAAAAACCACTTGAGAAAACCGATGTGCATTTCATTTCCTTCACCGTGGATCCTGATAAAGACACGCCCGCGCAGTTGCGCGATTACGCCAGCCGTTTGCACGCCCAGCCCGGCCGTTGGGATTTTCTCACTGGACCGAAATCAGAAATTTACAATTTGTCGCAGCATGGATTCAAACTCGCGGCGGCTGATCGCAGTAGCAATACCGAGCCACTGCACAGCACGCGCATGATTTTGGTCG
Organism: Verrucomicrobiota bacterium; assembly: GCA_003221295.1. GTDB lineage: Bacteria > Verrucomicrobiota > Verrucomicrobiia > Chthoniobacterales > UBA10450 > AV69. The sequence continues at coordinate 17,556 of QHRA01000069.1, forward strand.
ATCGGCGCGGGCAGATTCGTGGCTACTATGACGCAACCACCGCCGATGCGATTACCAAGCTACTAGCCGATACAAATCATCTGCTAAAAGAACAGCCGCTCTAACTCAGGCGCGCATCGGTCCCTCATCTGCAACCCGCTGCAAATACTCGCGATACTCGCCTTTGGGTAATCGATCGATCAATGCGGTCAGCTTCCGTGCGTCGATGAATCCCATCCGCAGCGCAATTTCTTCGAGACACGCGATCTTCATTCCCTGACGATGCTCGATCGTGGCGATGTAATTGCCCGCTTCCAGCAGGCTCGTTGGTGTCCCGGTATCGAGCCAGGCGATGCCACGCCCGAGTTGTTTCACGCGCAGGTCGCCCCGCTTGAGGTATTGCAAATTCAAATCCGTGATTTCGATCTCGCCGCGCCCTGAAGGTTTCAGCTCCCGACAAAATTCCACCACTCGATCGTCGAAAATGTAAAGTCCGGGCACAGCGAATTGGCTCCGCGGATGCTTCGGTTTTTCTTCGAGGCTGATCGCCTTGCCGGCATTGTCGAATTCCACGACACCATAACGCTGTGGATCGCGCACTTGATAACCGAAAATGCAGGCGCCGCGCTCGAGCGCCAGCGCCTCGCGGTAGAAATCGAGTTTCCCGTAAAAGATGTTGTCGCCCAAAATTAGCGATGCCCCGGCGACTCCCACAAATTTTGCGCCGATTAAAAACGCTTGCGCGATTCCTTCCGGTTTTGGTTGTTCTGCGTATTCGAGTTCGATACCAAAGCGCGAGCCGTCGCCCAAGAATTCGCGCAGCATCGGCAGATCTTTCGGCGTGGAAATGATCAAGATTTCCCGCAACCCGCCAAGCATGAGCGTCGCGAGTGGATAACAAATCATCGGTTTGTCGTAAACTGGGAGCAGTTGTTTGCAAACAATGGTGGTCAGCGGAAACAAGCGAGTCCCGGCCCCGCCCGCGAGCAAGATCGCTTTTTTTGTCATCGGCTCATTCCTGACAGAATTCAGCGCGCGGTCAAACCGAAGACGTGACTAGTTCGAAACGCTCAAGCAACGGCTCGATTGTTTTCTCGATCGTAAATTTTTGCTCGATCCGCAGACGGCCGGCACGGCCGAAATCGGCGCGCAAATTTTCATCGCGCGCGAACTGCTCCATCGCATCGGCTAATGCCCGCGCATCGCGCGGCGGAGCGAGCAAACCAGTTTCCCGATTCGCAACCAGTTCTGGAATTCCAGCGACGGTGGTGGAGACGACTGGTTTTCCAGTCGCCATCGCTTCCGCGATGACTGTCGGAAAAATGTCGCTCGCGCCGCGTTCGTCTGGCGCGGAAGCGAGGACAAAAATGTCGCAATGATGCAACACGGCCAGGACGTAATTTTGCGATTGCTCGCCGGCAAAATGAATTCGTTCACGCAAATTCTGCCGACTGACGCGTTGCTCCAGTTCCTCGCCCAAAGCACCCTCGCCGATTATTTCGCAATCGAAATTTAATCCGCGTTTTTGCAATTCCGCGCAGGCGTCGATCAGGAAATGGAAGCCCTTGAAGGCGACCAGACGTCCAACGCTAAGGAATCGAATTTTGGAGGGACGTGCTTGCGACCGTCCCGGGACGGCCGAAAGCACGTCCCCCCGCGGAAAGCGGCTGAGATCGATCCCGTTGTATACGCGAAAAATCTTTTTGCGTGATTCCGGGCAACGCGCCGCCAGCAGATCGCGGCTGTAATCGGTTTCAGCACCGACAAACTCTGCGCTGGCGCAAAGTTCGCGCAACAATTCGTCATTGCCGAGATCGCTCATAAAATCCTGACCATGCGCAGTCATGCTGAAGGAAATTCCACTGATTGCTTTCACGAATATGGCGGTATGCGCGGCGCGATTGGCAAAATGGACATGAAAATGGGGCACCCGTTCGCGCTCGAAGAGCTCGACAAAAAAAAGCGCGTTCCGCGCACGCAACGCCGCTTTGTATTCGGTCCCGTATTTTTTTTCGTGTTGCGCGACGAGCGCCGTTGGCCAGCGTCCTTTGCGTTTCGCTTTTCGCGCCAGCGCATCGAGCTCGCGTGACGATGGTGCGTAGCGAATTGGCGCGCGCAGTCTGATCAGATACTCGTGACGCAGCGCTGTCTTGGGCGGATAAAGCGAGCCGAGCACAATTTCATGTTCGCGTCGCTCCAGTTCGAGCATTTCCGCGTCGCAAAACGTTTGCGAGAGCACCGGGTAACGCGAATAGAGATAACCGAGTCGCATTTCAAGAGCGGAAGCCGGAAAAGGGAAACCGGAAAGGAAAAAATGTGAACGTGCTTGAAATACAAGCCCAACTCGCCACTTGAATCAGCTTCCTGTGGTGCACGCGTGTCGCGTGCAATTTTCTCGGAGGTTCTTTGCAGCCGACACGGCTGCCGCTACAGGGGAGAAAGATAGTCGCGACTAGAAATCAAGAGAAGCGCACGTCCTTGCCCGGATCCATCTCAAAGTCGAGCACGAGCGAGTCGGATGTGTTCGGTTTAATGATCTCGGCGTCGAATTTTACGAAAACGGAGTCCTCGCGAAAAAGCGCGTATTTGTCCATCGATTCGAAATCGAGAGCGATGAAAAAGGGCCAGGGCATGTTCGAATCGATGCGCTTGCCGCATTTGATGCTCAGCACCTCCGGGATTTTAAGCAATTGCATCCGCGCGTTCATCATCATCTCCTCCACCCGGGCAGGAGTGACCTCGGCTTTGAGTTTATAAAGGACAACGTGATGAACCATGAAAGTTAAAGGTATTAGGCGGTCTGACCGAGACGTGCAAGAGCGAATCGGATGCGATTTTCGGCCGCGAAAAATCGAGGGTGGATCTCGAGGTTAGCGTCCTGCCGCCGTCAAGTCTTCCAGTCGAGAACACCTTTTCGCAGCGCGTAAACGTATCCGATCATGAGGATGGAAACGAAACTGAGCATGCTCCAGAAAATGACCGGGTGCCCATGAATCATGTCACGATAAACCACCGCCCACGGGTACATAAACACGATCTCGAGATCGAAAAGAATGAAGAGCGTGGCGATCAGATAAAACCTTACGCTGAATCGCGGTTGCGCTTCACCGATCGGTACCATCCCGCATTCATAGGGCGAATCTTTGATCCGGCTGCGGCGGCCGGCCTTACCCAGAAGCACGCTCACGATCAAGGCCGAGGCAGCAAAACCGACCGCGACAATGATCTGCAACAGGACCGGAAGATAATCTCGCAGCATCGTGCCTTTCGCTGCTGCCCGAGAGTTATCTGACCGCTGTTACGGGAATATGGCCGTTTTGCGGCGCAATCGCGCTGGCTAGAGCGGAAGGCAAACCTTTGTATTTCTTGCCGTTCTTTTTGACAGCGCCACGCGCAACTAGATTTTGCAACTTTTCGTATGCGCGCAAACGCAGCATTTCCTCGCCACCGCTGGCGGCGTTGCGGGCGCGGAGATTTTCGTGCACGATGTCGAAGAGTTGCTTAAACTCGAACGACGCCCGGCGCGAAAGCACTGCGACGAGTTCCTCGGTCACCAAATCAGGAACCCGGCGTGAAAATGCGTTTTTCTTAAGTATAGCCATAGAGCCGACAACCTAACATAAACTGGCCAAAACGCAGCACATTTCTGATCGGTACGAGCAGAAAATCGCCTCGCGTAGCTATAATTTCTACAACTTCCGTCGCGGATTGCCGTGAGGGCTAGGGAGTTGGCAATGGCTGGGCCATACTGGGCGAGGGCGACGCCGGCGCCGGTGCCGCAAACGGCGAAGCGCCCTTCTGCTGATGCTGCTGAAAAATCATCGCCCCAACGTAGGCCGCTCCCGCCGCAATCCCTGCCTGCCCCATGGTGATGGTGCCGGCTGATTCCGAGCGATAGCCGCCGTCAACATAGGATTGTGATGCCACCACGGGACTTAGATGTTTCGTGATAAGGTCTGTCGGAGGCAACTTGTTTGGGTCAAAGCGCTCGGAGAGGCTCGGCACAAATGTCGCGCTCATTTGCAGAATTGGCCGCAATGTCGCGTCCAATCGCGAGTAGAGCGCTGCCAGATCAATGTAAGCGAACATTTGTTGCGGCTCGGGAACAAGCTTGCTGGCGGCGCGAAAATTCTCGCTCCCGCTAAGTCCATTTCCGGGCGGGGCTTGGGTGACGACACGATCGACGCTTGCCGCATCCAGCCCGACTACGAGAAGTCGATCTGAAACGGCAAGGGTCGGGTTTACTGCTGCCAGGACTCCGGAGGTCGGCGCGTTGTAATATTCGGCATTGTTTCGCGACGATTTTTGCCATCCGCTCGACGACGCTATGGCGCCGGCAATCTTCCGGGCGCGCGCACTGTCGCGTACCGCCACGGTAAGGACGGCATTCGGCAATTTCGCGTTCGCCGGCCACGCCGCCATCACCGAAACCTCGTCGCCAAATGCCGCTTTCCAATCTTCCTTCGTCACGCCGGCCGAAGAAAGCGCATTGCTGATCAATTGCAGCGGCGCTGCCATCGATCCAGCGCTGGCGGGTTCTAATGCCCATTCAAATTGCTGCTGCATGTTTGCCATGAACGCGCAGTAGAGAAGCGTGTCGGCCGGTGCCAGCGTGAGGGTCGTGCGCTGGAGCTTGGTTTCGGCCAATCGCGGCATGGCTGCGAAACCGATATCGCGAATTTTGCCGCCGTCGAAGACCATCGCGTGCGAGAAACTCTGAATGCGCTCGAGCATGGTCTGCTGATCCGAGCGCAAAGCGCGACCGCTTTGCGCTCGCAACGTCGCCAGTTTTTGTGCGAGCTGTTTCGGTTGCAGATAGAACATCCAGGCGTAATCCGCCGGCATCTGCTTCATCGCGGCGCGGAAATTCGCATCCGAATCGAGAGCCGGCGTTTTCGTTCGGCCGTCTACTCGATCGAGCAGTGCTTTCAGATCTTCCACCGTCGCTGCCGCTAGAAACTGATGTGCGGCCATGGTCGAGGCGAAGGCGAATTGCCCGCCGCTGAGGATGTCGATGTGATGTTTCTCGTAATCGGCCGCGCTGCGTTCTGTCCCGGGCGCCTTGGTCAGCAACCGCGATTTCCAGCGTTCGATCACGTTTTCCGCCTCTTTTTCCTGGCAGCGAAATTCGAAACCGCCGATGAAACGGAGAGAGTCGAAATTATTCGTTGCGAGAAAGGCATTGCGCATTTGTAGCGAAGCCGAATCGTGCCAGGCCTCTTTCACGGGGCCTTTTTCCGGGAACCGGGATTTCGGTTTCTGCAAAAAGTCTTGCACCGTCGGCTCGCTGTACAATTGATAAAGATCGGTGCGGTGCCAGGCGTCTCGATTTTTCTCCGCGTCCGGCAGGTGGATGAAGAGGGCGGTATCGGCCGGGAGTAAGTTCGCAATTGTGCTCGGCACTGCCGCCGGATGTTGTCGGACAATGTAGTAGGCCGTTAGCGCGGCGATCGCGCCGAGCAGGATAACTAACAGAAGTCGCTTCATGGGTTGCACTGTAGCCGCGGTCGCTGGCCGCGGTAAAGCATTCTGGGGAGCGCGGGCTACTAGCCCGCAGTTGTCGGCAGCCTGCCGGCAACATCCAGTGCGCTAGCTTATTGATTGAGTCTTCCAATACAGTCTCGGCAAGCTGCCGAGACTTGCAGGCTGGCAGCCTGCGCTCCCCGGAAGGGACTGCCTACGCGCGCGGATGAAATTTCCGATGCACCGCTTTCAAGCGCTGCTGATCGACGTGCGTATAAACCTGGGTTGTCGAGATGTCGGCGTGGCCAAGCATCTCCTGGATGATGCGCAAATCGGCGCCGTTACCGAGCAGGTGCGTGGCAAAACTGTGTCGCAAAAGGTGCGGATAAATGTTGGCTGCCAAGCCTGATTTTTTGGCGTGTTTCTTTACAATCTGCCAGATGCGCACCGTTGTCATTTTGGTTCCGCGGGCGGAAAGAAAAACTTCGTTGCCAGTACGGCGGCCCACCAGTTTAGGCCGCTCGACCGCAAGGTAAGCCGCGAGCGCCTCGCACGCTTTGCGCCCGACTGGCACCAGGCGTGTCTTATTGCCCTTGCCGATGACCCGCAAGATTCGGTCTTCGCCATTGAAATTTTCCAGCCGAGCATTCGCCAATTCGGAAATGCGCAGACCGCTGGCGTAGAGCAGCTCGATCATGGCGCGATCGCGCAAACCCAGCGGGGAAGTGGTATCGATCGTCTCAAGGAGTTGTTCGACCTGAATTTCGTTCAATGTTTCCGGCAGATACCGCTCGATCCGCGGAAGGGAAAGTGTCTCGGTTGGATCGCGCCGCACCAATGCCTTCCCCAGGAGAAAACGGAAAAAAATCTTAAGCGCGACCACGATCAACTTGATCGATGACGCCGCCAGCCCGGCTCGTTTCCGGTCGCCAAGATACTCGGTGATGTGGTCGATGGTGACCGCGCGGGCATTTTCCAAGGAGTGCCGGCGAAGGCACCATTGGGAAAATTCCGTAAGCGAGCGCCGGGTGGAAAGCTGGTAATTCTCCGAGAGACCGCGCTCGACAGCGAGGTATCGAATAAAAGCATCTATCTCCTCGTCCACATTCGAAATTCAGGTCAAAGGACTTACAACGCAATCATTCGTCACCGTTGACAAAATGACATGGCGTGATCGATCATTTCTATTGCCATGAGTTTGGATCTCAACACCGTTCTGAAAGACTGGCCGCACGAACCAGGCATGATCAAGGTCCGGAAAGTGACCGGCCTCGATGGCCGCGAAAAATTGCAATTGCGCATCGATCTCGGCGTCCTGCAAATGGAGATGACGGGCCGCCCCGACGGCCTGCGACCGCACGGCTGCGACTCGTTGCTTAGTTATCATCAGAATCGCGTCCAGCTGGCGGAAGCTTCCGGCGATAATTATGAGCTGACCCCCGAGGAATGCTCGGAGCTGCAACAGGAGGGCATTCAATATTATCACCGCTATGTCAGTCTGTTTCAGCTGAGTGACTACGCTGGTGTCATCCGCGATACCCAGCGCAATCTGGATCTCTTCAGCTTTGTCGATGAACATTCGCAGCGCGAGGAAATCGTTTGGAATTTTCAGCAATTCCGCCCCTACGTGTTGATGATGAACACACGGGCGAAAGCTTCGCTTTTGCTCCATGAAGGAAAATTTTCTGACGCCATGCGCGAGATTGAGCGGGGCCGCGACACTATCATAGAGTTTTTCCAACAATCGAATTTCCCCGAGCTTGCGACTAAAAGCAGCGAGGTCGCGTTTTTGGAAGAATGGCTCGAGGAAGTGAGCGCGAAACGTCCGCGCAGCAAACTAGAGCTCATGCAGCGCGAGATGGAAAGTGCAATAGCGAAGGAGCTGTACGAAAAGGCCGCGGAATTGCGCGACGCTATCAAGCAACTCAAAGCCAGCGGGCAAACGGCAGAGAAACTGAAAAGCTGAACCTGCGGTGGCACGCGTGTCGCGTGCACTTCCTGCGTGGTTTCTTTGCAGTCGACACGGCTGCCTCTACAGGGACGAAGGATTCTTGAATGCAGGCATTCGGTAATCGATAATGTCTGCGTGATTCCGCGTATCAGAGAACTTCTTCACAGCACACCCTTTCAGCCATTTTTAGTTCGGACCAGTGATGGCCGCGAATACTCTGTACCCACCTCTGACCATGCAGCGATACATCCGCGGGGCAGCTACGTCGTCATTTTTTCTGACGACGACAGCCATACTGACGTACCCGGCTTGCATGTTGCCTCGGTCGTGAAGAAGACTTTCATTTAGCGCGTCCTGCCGTAAAGATCGGTTTGGACGAAAAGCTGAAACTGTGGTGGCACGCGTGTCGCGTGCATCTCCCTGCGTGGTTTCTTTGCAGCCGACACGGCTGCCTCTACAGGCTTCATTTCAACATCTCCTACGTTTCCGCATTTCGGTAAAATATCCGCGCAATCCGCGTGATCCGTGGCTAAAATTCCGACCGTGGCCACGCCTAACCCGAGCCTGATCGAGCGAAAGGAACGTTGGGCGCGAAAAATGTCCGGCAGAGGCGGTCGGGCGATTTCGCTCGGAAATCCGCCCGTCCGGCTCGGACCCCGCTCCAGCGATCGCCTTCCGCCGGGCCAACATCTCACCCAGGGCTTCCCGATTCTCGATCTCGGCATCAAACCAGAAATCGCATTGAAAGAGTGGCGCCTCGAAATCGGCGGGTTAGTGAAAAATCTGAAGACATTCACCTGGGAGGAATTCAATGCTCTCCCGCAGTTCGAAGACGTCTCCGATTTCCATTGCGTCACTACCTGGAGCAAATTCGATTGCCACTGGCGCGGTGTCGCCTTTTTCACGTTGGCGGAAATTGTGAAACCGAAACCGGAAGTACGTCACGTTCTCTTTAGCAGCTACGATGGCTATGCCACCAATGTCCGAATCGAAGACGCGCTCGATGACGATGTGCTCGTGGCCACGCAGTTCGATGGCAAACCGATTACGCGCGATCACGGCGGACCCGCGCGCGTGATTATCCCGAAGCTTTATGGTTGGAAAGGGGCCAAGTTTGTTCGCGCGATTGAATTCGTTGCCGAAGATCAGCCGGG
>QHRA01000070.1 GCA_003221295.1 Verrucomicrobiota bacterium
CCTGCGGCACACCATTTTGGATCGCGATCGCTTCGTCGAAGTCTCGATAGGTCAATAAATAAAGCAGCGGCCCAAAAGTTTCATGACAGACAATCTTGAAATCGGGTCTCGCATTCGCCAGGCATGGCGTCATGTAGCAGCCACCAGAATATTGCGCGCCATCAAGCCGCTCGCCCCCGTAAAGAATTTCGCCGCCCTCATCCTTCAATCGCTGGATGGACTGCTGCACCATTTCCACCGCGCCCTTATCTATTAACGGACCCATCAATGTCTCGCGATCAAGTGGATTTCCAATCCGCAAACTTTTGTATGCGGCCAAAAGCTTGCTGCGCACTTTATCGGCGATTGATTCGTGCAGAATCACGCGCCTGGTCGAGGTGCAACGCTGACCCGCGGTGCCGACAGCGCCGAAAAAGATCGATTGGGTCGCCATTTCCAAGTCGGCGCTCGGCGCGACGATGAGCGCGTTGTTTCCGCCCAACTCCATGATTGTCTTGCCGAGGCGGCCATGAACCGTTTGCGCAACGTTCAAGCCCATTTGGACGGAGCCGGTGGCCGAGATCAACGGAATACGACGGTCAGCAGACAATTTTTGACCAACTGTTTTGCGGTCGCCCATGAGCAAAGTAAAAATCGCCGGATCGGCGCCGGTCTCGCGACAAACGCGCTCCGCAATTTTCGTCACGGCAATCGCTGTGAGCGGCGTTTTTTCCGAAGCTTTCCAAACTGTCGCATCGCCGCAGACAGCGGCCAGGGCTGCGTTCCACGACCACACCGCGACTGGAAAATTGAAAGCGCTGATTACCGCAACAACGCCGAGCGGATGCCACTGCTCCATCAAACGGTGACTCGGCCGTTCCGATTGAATCGTCAGGCCGTAAAGCATTCGCGACTGACCAACTGCGAAATCGCAAATGTCGATCATCTCCTGCACTTCGCCTTCGCCTTCGGCGATAATTTTCCCGGTTTCGAGCGTAACGAGTTGGCCGAGCTCGTGCTTCAATTCACGTAAGGCGTTACCGAGACGGCGAACGGTATCGCCGCGAACCGGCCCGGGCGTGGTGCGCCACTTCAAGAACGCCTCGTGCGCACGCGAGATCGCTTTTTCGTAATCATCGGCCGAGGCAGTGCGCACACTGGCCAGTTTCTGTCCATTGATCGGCGAGATTTTGTCAATCTTCGCGCCACCCCCGCGCCATTCGCCGTCGAAGACACCAGCGTTGTCGTCAGCCAAACCGAGTTTCTCTAATACCGATGTCATAGGTGGTTCGTGCGCTCCGCAGAAAGAACTACGCGCCGGTCACTATCCTTTTTGCGTGCGACAATACTTGCGCAAAATTTCCATCGCTTCGTCCACTACTTCCTTCGTGATGTCGAGCGCGGGACGAAAACGAATGGAATGCTCGCCTGATTTCAAAACCAGCAGACCGGAATCAAAAAGCTTCCGCCAAACATCATCGCGCGTCTTGGCGTCGGGTAGATCAAAGGCGATGAACAAACCGCGCCCGCGCACCGCCGATACGATTTCGCATTCCCGCTGCCAATCGAGGAGTTGCTCCAGAAAATAAGCGCCCACTTTGCCTGCGTTCTCGACCAGATTTTCCTTTTCAATGATGCGCAAATAATGGGTCGACCGCACCATGTCCGTGAAATTCCCGCCCCAGGTTGAATTCAACCGTGACGGCAAACGGCACCTTTTTTCCAAACGCAAGAAGGTCCGGTTGCACGTTGAAATGCTGGCAACACCAGGTGCGCCCAGTAGTGCAAAGCCCGGTCTGCACTTCGTCGAAAATCAGCAGGATATCGCTCTCATCACAGATTTCCCGCAACTTTCGCAGCCATTCGCCGCGGAAATGATTGTCGCCGCCTTCGCCCTGGATCGGTTCGATAATAATCGCGGCGATATCGGTCCCGCGTTCATTGATAAATTTCCTGATTTCCGTTTCCGATTTTTTTTCGCGCTCGATCACGTCGCGTTCGCGCTCATTTTGCGGCAGGGAAAAATCGATTGCTGGATTGGAAACCCGCGGCCAGTTGAACTTGGCGAACAAATCGGTCTTGCGCGGATCGGTGTTGGTCAGGCTCATGGTGTAACCAGACCGGCCGTGGAAGGCGTGGCGAAAATGCAAGATTTCGGTGCCGCGTTCCCCGCGACCGGCTACCATGTTTTTGCGCACCTTCCAATCCATCGCCGCTTTTAATGTGTTTTCGATCGCAAGCGCACCACCTTCGATAAAGAGATAGCGGTCGAGCGGCGGGAATCCCGCTACGCGCGAAAACGTTTCTACAAATTCCGCGTACCCCTCGGAATAAATGTCCGAGTTCGCGACCTTGAATTTGGCCGCGCGGAGTAAGTCGTCTTTCACCGCCGGCTCATCGAAATACGGATGATTAAACCCGATGGTGAGCGACCCGAAAAATCCGTAGAGATCTATAAGACGCCGGCCAGTAGCCGCGTCATACAAGTAAGAGCCGCGGCTTTTTTTGAGATCGATTACGATCTTGAATCCGTCCATCAGGACATGTTTTTCAAGTACGTGCAAAGCCCGCGCACCGTCCTGGACGGGGGCTTTCGTTTCGGCAATGCGACTCCGCTTTTTTGACGGGCGGGCCGCTTCTGTGAGCACAGGCGGCATAGACTACAATAATACCCTGTCAGGTAGTTTCGGTCAACCGATTGCGAGGTTTCTGTAGCGGCGGTCTATGACCGCCGGACTTGCCGTTTAATCGTCGGCGGTCATAGACCGCCGCTACAATTAGAACAGTACCGACGACTTGGATGCTGTTTTTACCTACGACGAGAGTGTCGCAACTACGAACTATTTCGCTCCTACAAGCGCGTTCTTTTCCGCCGTGGCTTTTGCCAACGCGTCATTGTATGACGCGAGATCGATTGCGTAGACGCGATTACCTTCGGTGTCGCTGTGGAGAAGATCGCGCTTGCGTAACCGAAGTTGTTCTTCCAGTCCGCGCAGTCGCTCGAATTCTGTTACGTTTACGGCGTGGCGTTGCTCCAAGCTTGGCGTCACCCGAGCAGCAACCTTCGCCGACTTCAAAGAGCCAGGTTTTTCCATCGCATATCCGACCGGCTGCTTTGACCGCTGCGGAGATGATGCCGTGCGATGACCGTCGTGCATGCTCAAACTCAATCCCGGTCGCATCACTACAAAGCCAAAAATGCATAAGAGGGTGGCAACTCGAAAAAGATACGAATTGCGCGCTTGTTCCGGATAATTCAGCCGGAAGAATAGGGGACCGAAAGGGAGAAAGACTCCGAGCGCCCACCAGCCGCTGATATCGATCGCGGCGATCAGGAGCAGAATGCGCGAGATCAATGCGCAGACGATGGCGAGGCCGAGAAAAATGAGGGAGACCACCCCAGTTTTCGAGCAACCATAGTGCCAAGAGGAAACAAGGAGCGGTGGCTTCCAAGCCGCCGACTTAAGCAAACGGCGGTCTGGAGACCGCCGTTCCTTCGTCGCAGCCGCGCTACCTACACAATTCCCTTACGGAAACTTTCGTGTTTTCCGGCCAGCAACTCCTGCGTCAGATCGTAGCCGGCGCGGTCAGCATTGTGCGAGGTGCCGGCGAAATGATGATCGATTCGCATTTTGGCGGAGCGACAGAAATAACTCGCGACCGAAAGGACTTCATCGATCGGCTCACCGGAGTCGATCTTGTACTGCGCGAACGAGCATGTGGCGCTGATCGCGAAAAGTTCCGTCGCGATCCCGACGAAACGCGAGAGCAACAGTTGCTCGCGATCGAGTTTTGGACCGAAGCGCGCCATGGCATGAAATAATCCGCGCGCCAATTTCTTGCTCGTGCGCGCAGCGTAGCGGACGTGCGGCCGTAGATCTGCGTGAAGTTTGTCGAGGTTGCCGGCGTTCGCGGGCACCCACTGTTTCGGATACCAGCCGGCGTAAAATTTTCCGGAAGTGAAAACCGCTTTCAATCGCTGCGACATGGGCAACTGAGTGTTGAAAATCGCGCCCCCAACTTTCAAATGTGGATCGAGAGCTTCACGCGCAATGAACAGCCGCATGATTTCGCTCGACCCTTCGAAAATCATATTGATTCGGCAATCGCGCAGAAAACGTTCGACCGGGACCGGTTCTTCGCCGCGGCCGGCGAGCGACTCCGCTGTTTCGTAACCGCGCCCGCCGCGCACCTGCATCGCTTCGTCAGCATTGCGCCAGGTCGTTTCCGTCGCCCACATTTTGCACATCGCGGTTTCGATTCGGAGATCTCCGGCTTTGCGATCGACCAGGGCGCTGGTTAAAAACGTCATCGCCTCCATCGCGAAAACATTGCCCGCCATCTCCGCGATTTTTCCGGCAATGGCGTAATGCTGGCCGATCGGTACGCCCCATTGTACGCGTTCCTTGGCCCATTTGCGGCAAATCTCGAGCAGCCGCTTCGACAAACCGACGCACGCTGCTGGAATCGTCAGGCGTCCCGTATTTAATGTCGTTAGCGCGACCTTCAATCCCTGACCTTCTTTCGCGATCATGTTTTCGCGCGGCACCCGCACGTTGGTGAATTTCACGATGCCATTGTAAAGCGCACGCAGGCCCATGAAGTGACAGCGATAAGTGATCTCGAGCCCGGGCGAATCGACATCAACAATGAACGCAGTGATCTGCTTGCGCTCCTTGCCGTTCACAATTTTCGGCGGCGTCTTCGCCATCACCACCAGCACACCGGCCTTGATCAAATTGGTGCACCAAAGTTTTTCGCCATTGAGGATAAAGGCAGACCCGTCTTCGGTTGGATCCGCGCGCAAACTCATGTTCGCGGGATCGGAGCCGGCATTCCATTCCGTGAGGGCGAAGGCCGAGATTTCGCGGCGTGCCACGCGCGGCAGATATTTCCTTTTTTGCTCTTCGGTTCCGAAAAGGAGCAGTGGTTGCGGAACGCCGATGGATTGATGCGCGGAAACGAGCGCGGTCAGGTTTGCGTCCCAACTGCCGAGCAGCATCGCGGCGCGGCCATAATTTACCTGCGATAAACCGAGACCCTCGTATTGCTGAGGAATTTTCACACCGAACGCTCCCATCGCGAAAAGTTCCTCGATGTTTTTCTGCGGAATCTCGCCCGTACGATCGATCTCATCGGCGTCAACGTGATCGCGCAAATAATTTCTTAGCTCGGTGAGGAACGCTTCGCCTTTGGCGCGGTCTTCCTCGCTCTGCGCGGGGTAGGGGAAGATGCGCTCAAAACCGAATTTTCCGATGAAGAGGTTACTGGCGAAACTGCCGCGTTCGTCGAGTGGATCGCGGGATGCTTCCGCCAGCTCGAGCGCGGCGGCCTTCCCAGCCGACATCTTCGAAGTGTCAATGATGGGAGCGGAGCCCGCCTTCGGTGTTTCCTTCACGCCGGTTTCGGCTTTGACCTGTTCCGGCGGCGCTTCCAGCGGCGTTTTCATTTCGTGGCATAGGCTTTCAGCCTGTGAGGACAACGGGCATCTTGCCGGTTGACTCTCGTAAGCGGCAGGCAAGATGCCTGCCCGCCCCACAGACAAGATGTCTGTGCTACGACAGCTTCAGTTCTCATAAAACTTCGTTTCCTCTTGCGCATGCTTTCGGAGTAGTTCGCACGGTGTATACTTCTCGTTAGTTCGCGCAAGTTTTTCCATCTCTTCGACCAGCTTTTTTATGCCAAAGTTTTCCGCGAAGCGCAATGGCCCACCCCGCCAGGCCGGGAAACCGGTGCCGAGAATCATTCCGTAATCGGCGTCCTCCGGCGAAGCGACCACATTCTCTTCCAGACAACGCGCCGATTCATTCGCCATCAGGGGCATCAGGCGATCCGCCAGGTAATTCCTCGTTGTGGCCGGGGTCGCTGACCCCGGTTCAGGTGAAGGCGCCGCCACGGACCGGCCGGGGTCAGCGACCCCGGCTACAAGGCGCCCGCGCCATTTCTCAATTTCCGAATTGGGTGTCTGAGACTTGCCTTCATATCTATAGAATCCCCCACCGGATTTTCGGCCGAGCATTTTCGCTGATTGCATTTCGTGCAGAATTTTCGGGGCGCGATCGCGTTTGCCGTAGGCTTTCTCCAGAGTGTTCGCAATATCGACAGTAATATCGACGCCGATCTCGTCGATCAGCCGCAACGGCCCCATCGGCACTCCCCATTGCAAAAGCGCATCGTCTATTTCCTGCCCGCTGACTCCATTTTCAAAAAGTTCCGCAGCTTCGAGCAAGTAAGGAAAGAGGACGCGGTTCACGAGGAACCCGGGACTGTCGCGCACGATCACTGGCAGCTTGGCGATCTGGCGCACAAAACCGAGCGCACGCGCTATCGTGGCGTCCGACGTTTCCGTTCCAACCACAACTTCAACCAATTTCATTCGGCTGACCGGATTAAAGAAATGCAATCCGACGACGCGCTCGGGCGTTTTGGTTTCGGCTGCGAGATCGGAAATTGGCAGGGCGGAAGTATTCGTGGCCAGCATCGCGGCATGCGGCGCCTTTTGGGCGAGATCGCGGAAAATCTCTTCTTTGATTTCCAATTTCTCCGAGGCCGCTTCGATCACGACCTGGACATCCCGCATTTCAATCGGCGCGCTCGACGCGACGATGCGGGCACGTCCTTCCTTCGCTTTCTCATCCGTCATGATTCCGCGTTTGACCGCGTCGGCATAGGTCTTCTCGATGCTGGCCAGTCCGCGCGTCAGCTCCTCCGTCCCTACGTCGCGCAAAATCACCGACACTCCGCGTGAGCTGAGCCATTGCGCGATGCCGCTGCCCATTATGCCTGCGCCGATTACCGCCGCGTGCGTAATTTTTTCCGGCATTTGTTTCGAGCTGCCCCGTTTGTACTTCTCCGCCAGGAAAAAATTGCGGATCAAATTTTGAGTCGCGTCGGTCCCGCCAAGTTCGGCGATGGTGTCGAGCTCCGCGGCCAGCGATTGATCGAGTGGAAGATTTTTACGGATGATTTCGAGAGCGCGGGCCGGCGCGAGATTTCCGCTCGGTTTTGGAGGGGCGAGCTCCCGCGGGCCCGGCGTCGCAGGAGCTCCGCCCTCCAACTTTCGTTTCCCCTCGCGGATTTTCTTCCTCGCAGCGTCGAACAGTTGGTCGCGCGAAACAATCTCATCAATCAGCCGAAGCTGTTTCGCTTCCTGCGCGGAATACAATTTTCCTTTCAGAATCACTTCCGCCGCTTTTTCTGCGCCGATCAAACGCGGCAGGCGCGTGCAACCGCCCCAGGCCGGAATCAAACCGAGCGTTGTTTCGGGCAAACCAATCCGCGTGGTCGGATCATCGCTCGCGATTCGCCAGTCACATGCCAGGGTAATTTCGTAGCCGCCGCCCGCGCAGGCACCGTGAATCGCGGCGCAGGTCGGAATTTTCAACGCGGCCAGTCGATTGAAAATGCGTTGTCCCTCCGCGATGAACGCGCGCATCTCGCCGGTCTGCGCCTGATGCAACAGTGTTTTCAAATCCGCACCCGCGATAAAAATCGATTTTTTGGCCGACAAAATCACGACGCCTTCGAGCGAATCCTCCCCTTCAATGAAATCGAGTTGTTGATCGAGATCGCTTAAGGCCGCGGCATCGAAAATATTCGCTCCCGACTCGGGTCGATCGAACGTCAGCACGCAGATCGAATCATCTATTTCGCGACGAATGGTCGGCGCAACAGAGGTTTCAGCCATCGGTTTATATTGAACAGCTTTGGTGAAATTCCAAGCGAGCAGAAATAGCGGTCATCCCGAGCGAAAACGCCAGTCCGGCTCGGACCGAGGGATCCCGATGAAGTTACCTCAAAGATTTCGCTGCGGGATCCCTCGACTTCGCTCGGGATGACGGACGTGGTCCATCGCTCCACTACTTCAGCAACTCCATTACTCCGTTGCTCGGCTTCCTCGCGAGTGCTAGAAAACGACGCGTTTTATGGTCGGCAAAATTCTCATTCCGGAAATTCGCAGCCTGATTGAGGCGCGCGATTTCGCTGGTTTGCGTGAATTATTCAGCGAGTGGCCACCGGCAGATGTCGCCGAAGTCATTGTCGATATGCCGGAAGACGATCGCGTCATCATCTTCCGAGTTTTGCCTGCGGCCTTGGCGGCGGACGTTTTCGAGTATCTCGACGTGGACGCGCAACAGTCGTTGTTACATTGCATGGCGCACGAACAGGTCGCCGCCATTCTCAACGAGATGTCGCCGGACGATCGCACCGCGTTACTCGAGGAAGTGCCAAGCGCGGCAGCGCGACAACTGATTCGGTTGCTCACGCCGGAGGAGCGGCGCGTAGCGACCGCACTCCTGGGTTACCCGGAAGGCAGCGTTGGCCGTTTGATGACACCGGACTTTGTTGCGGTGCGGGAGGATTGGACGGTGAATGAAGTGCTCGATTATGTGCGCGAGCACGGCCGGGACAGCGAAACGCTCAACATCATTTATGTGGTGGACGACCGCGGGAAGCTGATCGACGACCTGCGTATTCGCGAGTTTTTGCTCAAACCGCTCACGGCAAAAGTAAGCGAGATCCGAGACGAGACCTTTGTCGCATTGAGCGTAAGCGATTCGCAGGAGGCAGCGCTCAATTCATTTCGAAAATACGATCGCATCGCCTTGCCGGTGATCGATTCCAACGGGGTGTTGGTCGGCATAGTAACGAGCGATGACATGCTCGATGTGGCCGAGGAACAGGCGACGGAAGCCATCCAGAAAATCGGCGGTATGGAGGCGCTGGACGAACCCTACACGACCATCCCGCTGCTGCGCATGGTAAAGAAACGAGCCACCTGGCTGATCATTCTCTTCCTCGGTGAAATGCTGACCGCTACTGCGATGCAGGGTTACAACGGGGAGATCGAGAAGGCCGCGATCCTGGCGATGTTTTTGCCGCTTATTATTTCCAGCGGCGGCAATTCCGGATCGCAGGCGACGACGCTCGTTATTCGCGCGATGGCGCTCGGCGAACTACGTTTGCGCGATTGGTTTCGCGTGGTCCGCAAGGAACTGTTGTCCGGACTTTCTCTCGGACTGATACTGGGAGGGATCGGTTTTTTCCGTATCGCCCTATGGCAATATTTACACATTTTTGACTACGGAAAATATCATTGGCTGGTTGGACTTACGGTCGGTGCGGCGCTTATCGGAGTGGTGTTGTGGGGCACCATCAGCGGGGCGATGCTTCCATTCTTGCTGCGTCGTTGCGGACTAGATCCGGCGACGTCATCGGCGCCATTCGTCGCCACACTGGTCGATGTGACTGGGTTGGTGATTTATTTCAACGTGGCGCTATTTATTCTCCGCGGCACGCTGTTGTGAGGAGATTCTTCCTCACCATCGCGGTTTTGCTGGCGCTCCTGTCACCCGCGCACGCGACTACTAAAGGCCTCAGCCAAATCGTGACGCCCGAGCTTCAAGGAGCAGGCGATTTGTCGCTGAGTTTTCAAGCGCAGAGCGAGCGAATCGCGAATCCCTACGAGGTGCAGGCCGAAATGGGCCTGACGAGCTGGGCTGAGTTCGCCGTCTTTCGCGGGTTCAAGCCGGATGACTGGATCTTCAGCACCGAATTCGGATTACTAACGAAAGAACCGTACCTGTTGTCCGTCGGATTTTTGAACTGGTCGCCGCACCTCGATGTCGATCCACAGCCGTACATCGAAGCCGGTTATTACACCGAACATCAGAAATTCATCGTTGGCGCCATTCACGCCGGCTATAAGAACGAGGCGATTCTCGGTTACGCTTACGATTTCAATCGAACCTGGCGCGTGCAGATCGATTGGCTAAGTGGCGCGGAAAACTCGTCGACCATCGGCTTTACCTGCAACATCAGCCGCGATTTCCAGATGAATCCCGCTCTCTACATCAACAATGGACCCGGCCACGATCTGTTTGGCTACGTCGTTTTCAGTTACACCTTTCATCTTTGGGGCAAGGCTGGAGAAAAGGAGATAGTGAAAAGCGCGAAGTAGTTAACCGGCCTTGAACACTTCGACGATGACGCGGATTTATCGAATTACGAGCGTTCTTCCGTTCGCACTCTTTGCTGCAAAAAAACGCTACAATACAAACATGGCGGCTGCCGCTCCGAACATCACCAGAGCTGTGATTCCGACGACGATGCGCGATAACTATGGGCTCGGCTGGTTCTGCATCAGCTTGCGATCGGACACCACGATCAGAATGCCGACGAGCAAGAATGGCGCGAGCAAGCCGTTGAGGATCGCGGTCCAGAAAAGTGCTTTTATCGGATTGATTCCGGCGAAATCCATGCCGATGCCCAGCAGAGCGGAGAGGATCACGACGCCGTAAAAATAGTGCGCCGACTTGAAGGGAAGATCCAAGCCTTCTCGCCAATGAAATGTCTCCGCGAAAGCGTAAGCGGAAGAGCCGGTAAGCGTGGGAATAGCGAGAAACCCGACGCCAATCAACCCGACCGTGTAAAGTGTGTAGGCTAGTGAACCGGCAAGCGGCTTAAGCGCTTCGGCGGCTTGCTTCGAAGTCTCAATATCTCGCATCCCGTGCGCGTGTAGCGTAAGCGCGCAGGTGAGGATGATGAAATACATCACTATGTTAGAGAAAAATGTGCCGACTCCGACATCGAGTTTTCGATCGTTGATTTCCGGTTTGGTCGCCCCTTCGCGCTGCCGCAGCATGCGGCGACCCATCGCCTTCTCTTCCTCCACTTCCTCTGAAGCCTGCCAGAAAAACAGGTA
Source organism: Verrucomicrobiota bacterium (assembly GCA_003221295.1). Taxonomy (GTDB): domain Bacteria; phylum Verrucomicrobiota; class Verrucomicrobiia; order Chthoniobacterales; family UBA10450; genus AV69. Next base: position 10,685 of record QHRA01000070.1, read on the forward strand.
GGGACTGATTGTGGTCCCGAGGATCGCCACGAAACTCTGCCACGCATCGTGCCTCTTCGCCCACGAAGGGATGAACGTGTCGCGCAGAACGGCGCGCCAATCTGGTTGGACAATAAAAGCCGTCACGACATAAGCAAAGAGAAAGAGCGCCAGCCATTTCAAAGCCTTAGCGATCTGAAAATAGTGGAAATAGACCGTCGATAAGGCGATCGCGATGCCGAAGAGCACGACGAACCAATGTGAATTGAAACCGGTAAGCATCTCCGCGGCATCCGACATACCGGCCAAATCGGATCCGATATTGATCGTGTTCGCCGCAAAAAGAGCAAGCGCGAAGATGACGAGAACCCATCTTGGAAACTTCTGTTTTAACGTGGCCGCCAAACCCGTCCCTGTGACCATCCCAATTCGCGCACACATAAATTGCACGCAACCCATGAGTGGCCAGGTGATGAACGCCGTCCACAGGAGGGAGCTGCCCATCTGCGCACCAGCGATTGAATAAGTCGCAATGCCGGACGGATCATCGTCCGCCGCACCGGTGATCAATCCCGGTCCCAGAACCGAAAAGAAACGTCGGACGAAATTTCTCTTCGGGGGTGATGCTGCTTTGTTCGACATTTCTGCGGACGTAACAAGATTAGCTCAGGATAAGCAACGGAGATGAGCCGTTGCAAAGTTTACGGACGCAACGAACCGCTTTATCTCTTCACCATGCATCGTTCGGATCATGCGCCTTTTCGGCATACGCACAATTTCGTTCCTGATTTTTCCGGCGCAGAACGACGCACCCGCATCGTGATCGGCATCACCGCGGTGATGATGGTGCTCGAGATCGCGGTCGGCCTAGTCTCGCATTCCATGGCTCTGCTGGCCGATGGCTGGCACATGAGCACTCATGTGATCGCGTTTCTTATTACCGCCATGGCCTATTATCTCTCCCGCAAGCATTCCTCCAACGCGCAGTTCACTTTCGGCACCGGAAAAATCGGGGTTCTCGGCGGTTTCTCCAGTGCAGTCGTGCTGGCAATGATCGCGCTGCTTATGGCGGGTGAATCGGCGCACCGGTTGTTCGCTCCGTTAACCATTCATTTTAATGAAGCGATCGGCATTGCCTCTCTTGGATTGCTGGTAAATTTGACTTGCGCACTTCTGCTGAAGAACGATTCGCATCATCGTCATCACGGCGGTCACAGGCATGCGGGCGATCACCGTCATGATTTGAATTTACGCGCCGCTTATGTTCATGTGCTGGCCGATGCCTTCACCAGCGTTCTCGCGATTATCGCGCTGACCGGCGGGAAGTTTGCTGGTTGGTCCTGGCTCGATCCAATCATGGGAATCGTGGGCAGCGGTGTTGTTTTTTCCTGGGCTTACGCCCTTTTGCGCGATACCAGCGGAATTCTGCTCGATCGGACCCCGCCTTCATCACATCTGCCGGAGGAAATCCGACGCGCCGTGGAAAGCGATGGCGATTCGCTCATAACCGATCTGCACGTCTGGCAGGTTGGAACCGGAAAGTTCGCCGCCATCGTCTCGATCGTTGCGCATGAACCAAGAA
>QHRA01000071.1 GCA_003221295.1 Verrucomicrobiota bacterium
CAGCATCGCTCCCCCGAAGACGGTTCCTCCAACCGGCGCGCCTGAGACAGGAGCACAAACTCCGGAGGTGCCGCCGAGCGGGGCTCACCCGCTAACTAAAGCCGACGTCGAAGCATGGCTCGATGGATTCACACCTTATGCCTTGCAGCGGGGCGATGTGGCCGGCGCAGTTGTGGTCGTAGTTAAGGATGGGCAGGTGTTGCTGGCGAAAGGTTACGGTTACGCCGACGTCGTAGCCCGCAAACCGGTCGATCCCGAGCGCACTCTTTTCCGGGCCGGATCCGTTTCCAAGCTGTTCACCTGGACGGCGGTGATGCAGCTGGTCGAGCAGGGCAAGCTCGACCTCGACGCAGACATCAACGGCTATCTGGATTTCAAGATTCCGCCGCGCAACGGCAAACCCATCACCTTGCGCAATCTCATGACCCACACGTCCGGCTTCGATGAAGCGATTCGCGCGTTGATTATTGCCGATCCGAAAGACCTGCCAACGCTGGAGGCGGGGCTGAAACACTGGATCCCGCCCCGCGTGACAGACGCAGGCAGCACGCCTGCTTATTCCAATTACGGAGCAGGGCTCGCAGGCTACATCGTGCAGCGCGTGTCGGGAATGTCATTCGACGATTATATCGAGCAGAAAATTTTCGCTCCTCTGAATATGACCCAGGCAACATTTCGACAGCCGTTGCCGGAGCGGTTCCAGGCCGACATGTCGAAGGGTTACAAGGTTGCCTCGGGCGAGCCGCAGCCGTTTGAACTGGTGACGCTTCCGCCGGCAGGCGCGCTCTCTATTAGCGGCACCGCTATGGCGCCGTTCATGATTGCGCATCTGCAAAAAGGCGCGTTCGGCTCCGGCCGAATTTTACAGGAAGCCACTGCCGTAGAAATGCACGGCACCCCTTCAACTATGATCCCGCTGCTCAACCGGATGTTGCTCGGATTTTACGAAAACAACATCAACGGTCATCGCGTCATCACCCATGGGGGCGATACCACATACTTTCACACTGAGCTCAATCTTTTGCCCGATGATGGCGCGGGCTTGTACATCTCCGTTAACAGCCTCGGTAAAGAGGGTGCCGCGGGACCGATCCGCACGACGCTCTTCAAGGAATTCAGCGACCGCTACTTTCCCGCTCCGCTCCCGGAAGGCTCTGTGGACCCGAAGACCGCCAAAGAGCATGCCCAGCTCATGGCTGGTCGCTACACTTTCACTCGCCGCACGCATACCACTTTTCTCTCGCTCCTCAATTTGCTGGGCGAAGTTCAGGTGTCGGCCAACAATGACGGCACCATCACGGTCAACGAACTGAAGGGCACGGACGAGCAGCCAAAAAAATGGCGCGAGATCGCGCCCTTCGTCTGGCGCAACGCAGCGGGCGGCGACCGCCTGGCGGCAAAGGTAGAGAACGGTCGCGTAATGCGTTTCGGCTACGATGAATATCCGTTCATGCTCTTCGAGCCGGTGCCCTGGTGGTGGTCATCCGGATGGTTGCTGCCGCTGTGGATCGCCGGGCTGGTAGCGCTCGCCTTGACC
>QHRA01000072.1 GCA_003221295.1 Verrucomicrobiota bacterium
GGCGATATGGCGTCAAATACGAGCTCACGGGCGCGGACGCCAGAGCGCATCGGCTGGTCCGGATCGCAGCGCTTCTTGTGGTGGCGGTGATGCTGGCCTGGGTCTTCCTGGCTCAGCTGATAGAGACGAATCTTGACTGGATCGGGCCGCGAATGGATGGACCTCTGATTTTGCTACGTTTGCTCTCGGGTCTTGTGTTTATCGGTGCGACGGCCGTTGGGCTGTGGAACGCGTGGTTGGTGCTACGCAGCAAACGGCGATGGGTGGCAAAAGTTTGGAGCGTGTTGCTGGCGCTTGCGTTTCTGATCGTGCTCTACGTCGCACTCATCTTTCATCTAATAGGTTACAGCGCCAACTACTGATCCGGCAGCTTATCCCTCGGCCAACGTGCGCACGGCACTGAATGACGTGAGGTTCACAATTCTCCGATCGGGCTGGCTTGGTCGCAATCAAGACATCCGCGACATGGCGCGCCTTGCGCTGCGGCTGTACCGCCGAATTGCTTGTTTCACCTGGACTTCAGTTGGGTTGGCGATGGCGCCGTTCTGCTTAGGCCAGCAGAGCCCTGTAATCGCGCCGACGCTACCCACCATTGCTCCAAAGGCGCCCGAAACGAAAACGCAGACGCCGGAGCGCGTGCCGGGACCGGCCACCCACGCATTGACGAAGGCTGATGCCGAGGCATGGCTCGATGGCTTCTTCCCATATGCATTACAGAGGGGAGATGTCGCTGGAGCGGTGGTTGTCGTGGTAAAGGATGGCGCGGTACTATTACAGAAGGGTTATGGGTATTCTGATGTAGGCGAGCGCAAGCCGGTCGACCCCGAACGTACCCTGTTCCGACCAGGGTCGGTGTCCAAACTGTTTACCTGGACGGCTGTGATGCAGTTGGTCGAGCAGGGCAAACTCGACCTCGATGCGGATATTAACACCTACCTCGATTTCAAAATCCCTCCTCGCCAAGGCGCCCCTGTCACTTTGCACAATCTCATGACTCACGGCGCGGGCTTCGATGAGGTAGGAGGTTTGCTGCTCATCTATGATCCTCGCGAGCTGCATCCGTTGCGAGAAGAACTTAAGCGCTGGATGCCTCCGCGTGTGACTGCTCCTGGAAGCATTCCGGCATACTCCAATTATGGCGCCGACATTGCGGGCTACATCGTTCAGCGTGTCTCTGGCGAACCATTCGAAGCCTACATCGAGCGGCACGTCTTCGCCCCGCTCGGTATGAAGTTCGCAACATTCCGACAGCCACTACCTGACATGTTGGCATCATGGATGTCGAAGGGTTATTCCCTAGCCTCAGGTGATCCCAAGCCATTTGAGATCGATACCACTCAGCCCGACGGCGCTCTCTCCGCCAGCGGCGGTGACATGGGTCGCTTCATGATCGCCCATCTGCAAAATGGTGCGTTCGGTGCGTCCCGCATTCTAGAGGAGGCTACAGCTGTGCGAATGCACACAACGGCGTGGGAATTCCTCCCACCTCTCAACCGGATGCTGCTCGGGTTTTATGAAAATAACCTCAATGGCCATCGCGTCATTACTCACGGCGGCGATCTGCAATGGTTCCATAGTGAGCTCAATCTATTCATTGACGACGGCGTTGGCGTATTCGTTTCCTTAAACAGCCTCGGAAAAGACGGCGCCGCTGAACAGATAAGGACGGGATTCTTCCGCGAATTTAGCGACCGCTACTTTCCCGCTCCGCTGCCAGAAGGTTCAGTTGACCCAGAAACTGCGGCGACGCATGCGCGCTTGATTACCGGCCGCTATATCTCAAGCCGCCGGCCCCACCAGAGCTTTCTTGCGGCGCTTAATCTTCTCGGCCAGACGCGGGTGTTGGCCACAGAAAACGGGAGCATTTCGGTGCCCGATCTCAAAGGATTCAATGGTGAGCCGAAGAAATGGCGCGAGATTGCCCCGTTAGTTTGGCGCAATATAGGAGGGCCCGATCGCATTGTCGCCAAAATCGAGAACGATCGTGTGGTATGCATCGGTTACGACGAACTCCCATTCATGCCGTTTCAGCCGGTGCCGTGGTGGTCCTCGGCCGCCTGGTTGCTGCCGTTGCTCATAATCGGCGTCCTGGCTCTCGCGGCCAACACATTGGCCTGGCCGGTATCGGCTCTGGTGCGGCGGCGTTACCATGCCAGTTATGATTTGACCGGAGTCGATGCCAGAGCACATCGACTCGTCCGCATCGCCTGTCTGTCGTTGCTACTGACGCTGATCGCGTGGGTCGTTTTGCTTCAGCTCATGCTGGGCGATGTCGGCTGGATCGGACCGCACATGGACGTGTGGATCCGGCTCCTACAGGTGCTCTCGTTGATAATAATTCCTGCCAGCAGTGCGATCGCGTTTTGGAATGTCTGGATGGTGCTGCGCGGCCGGCGCAAGTGGCTCGCGAAAATCTGGAGCGTGCTGCTGGCGATTTCGTTTCTGGCAGTGTTCTATGTCGCGGTCGTGTTTCATTTTCTCGGCTACAGCGCGAAATATTGAGCTCTGTTTTAGATCACGCTTATGAGTACGCAATCCCGTATCGGCCTTGAGGTGCACAATGAGAATCTGCCGCTTAAAGCGCCCTTTCGTATCTCCGGCTACACGTTTCACGATTCTCCGGTTACTCTTGTTACCTTACGGGACGCTAGCGTAGAAGGGCGCGGTGAAGCGGCTGGCGTTTACTACCTGAACGATACCACCGATCGAATGCTCGCCGCGATCGAGGCGCACCGCGACGCGATCGAGCGCGGTCTCACGCGCGAGGACTTGCGATCTCTGCTTCCCTCGGGCGGTGCGCGCAACGCGCTCGATTGCGCTCTTTGGGAACTTGAATCGCGTCGAGCGCGAATGCCGGTATGGCAGCTTGCTGGAGTTGAGACGCCGCGCCCGTTGCTCACTACCTTTACTGTCAGCGCGAATGAGCCGGCAGCGATGGTTGAAGTTGCTCGAAGCTATGCGGGTGCGCGCGCGATTAAACTCAAGCTCACTGGCGACCTGGCTGCGGATATCGAGCGGGTGCACAGAGTACGCGCCGCGCGCCCGGAGGTGTGGCTCGGTGTCGATGCCAACCAGGGTTACAAACGCGACACGCTGGATCGCCTCCTGCCGGAGTTGAAGAAGGCGCGTGTTTCTTTGCTCGAGCAGCCTTGCCAACGCGGCGAAGAAGCAGAGCTCGACGGCATCGATCACACCATCCCCATTGCGGCGGACGAGAGCGTACTAGGTTTGGATGAAGTAGAGGCGCTGGCTGGCCGTTTCGATGTCGTAAATATCAAGTTGGATAAGTGTGGCGGTTTAACCGAGGGCCTGCTGATTGGCGCACGCGCACGCGCCCTTGGTATGAAGGTCATGGTCGGCAACATGATCGGAACCAGTCTGGCAATGGCGCCGGCATTTATCCTTGGCCAGCATTGCGACGTGGTCGATTTGGACGGCCCGATTTTCCTTCAACAGGATCGCAGTCCCGGCGTGGTTTACCGAGATGGTTTGATCCATTGTGATGACTTAGTCTGGGGATACGCGCGGCGAGCCGCCGCATGAGCGACGAGCGCGACAAGACCTGGTTCGGTCAACCGCGTGGCCTGACCATCCTGTTCCTTACCAACATGTGGGAGCTGTTCTCCTACTATGGGATGCGAACTCTGCTCGTCTATTACATGACCAAGCAGCTATTCTTCTCGCAGCAAAAAGCTTCGCTCATCTACGGCAGCTACGTTGCCGCTGCCTACTTTTCACCCCTCCTCGGAGGAATCGCAGCCGATCGATGGCTGGGTAAACGGCGGGCCGTTATTCTCGGCGGCAGCATCATGGCGCTCGGTCATTTTTTGATGACCTTCGAAGCATTCTTCTACTTTGCCCTGGTAACGATCGCGCTGGGTAACGGCCTCTTTCTGCCCAGTCTTCCCAGCCAGATTAATGATCTCTATCGGGCCGATGATCCGCGGCGGGGGCGCGCTTACAATGTCTATTACGTTGGACTTAATCTGGGAGCCCTTTTAGCGCCTTTCGTCTGCGGAAGTCTCGGTGAATTATACGGCTGGCATTACGGTTTCGGCGCCGCGGGCTTGGGGATGCTTTCCGGTTTGGTCATATACCTGGGGGGACAAAAATATCTGCCACGCGAAACGCCACCAGCCAACCTGGTTGCTTCAGCTAAAGCCGAAAATCGCGATCAGAGCAGCCGGCCGTGGCTCCTTCTTTTAGGAATAGCAATAGCGGTCACCATTTTTCGCGGCGCCTACGAACAGATTGGCAATACCATCCCGCTCTGGACTGATATCGGCGTCGATCGTTCTTTCGGTAGCCTAGTCATTCCAATGACCTGGTTCCAATCTCTCAACCCTCTTCTCGTCATTACGCTAACGCCACTCTTACTTTTCTATTGGCGACGCAAAGCGGCCGCCGGGAGGGAACCGTCTGCTCGCCGAAAAATGGCCATCGGCGCCCTCGTCGTGGCCGGCGCGTACCTGCTGCTAGTAACAGTCTCATTGCTGGCCGGGACCAGCCGCGCAAACTGGTTTTGGCTGGTTCTCTTCTTTGTCGTCCTAACCATTGGCGAGCTCTATATTTTGCCCACCGGCCTTGGCTTGTTCGCTCGCCTGGCGCCGCCGCGCCTCGGAGCGACGACGGTAGCGAGTTGGTTTTTGACCATCTTTAGTGGCAGCCTACTCGCCGGCGTTGTGGGTACACTCTGGAGTCGGACCAGTCATTACAGCTTCTTTCTTGTCTTGGCGGGCCTAGCGACGACGGCGGCTTTTCTGCTCTGGCTTCTGGAGCGACCGATTCGAAAGTTTTAAACGCTCGTCGAAAAGAATCCGAAAGCATGCAATGCTTCAATTCTCTGAATAGGATTGACAGTTCTCCAATCAGGATATGAATATCTCAGTTGGAAAGAACACGCTCATGAATAAATTTAAATTGATTCAATTACGACTCACCCTCGCGGCAGGCGCACTGCTGTTGTTATCGCCAGGCAGAATCGGCGCTCAGGCGCCGCCGCCACCGACTCAGACTTCTTCGCCTCAACCGTCCCCCACAGCTTCACCATCGCCAACCGCTCGCCCCGAACCCGGCACTGCTGAAGCCGGGCGGGTAGTAGTGACGGCAGAGAAGCGCGAACAGAACATTCAGGAGGTCCCTTCCTCCATCAGTGTGATCAATGACGTCGAGCTCGATAATCTGCACGCAACCCAGTTGACAGACTACGCGCCGTACATCCCGGGCTTTCAGGTCAACTCCGCAGGCAGCCCCGGGCAGACTATAATCTCGTTGCGTGGTCTTGCCGATATCACGAGTGGCGCGACGGTGGCAACCTACATTGACGAAACCCCGATGGGATCGAGCGGGATCTATCAGAGGGCCGATATTAATGAGCTGGACCTGCTGCCCTACGATATCAGGCGCGTAGAAATCCTGCGCGGACCCCAAGGCACCCTTTATGGTGCCAATTCAATTGGCGGTCTCATCAAATACGTAACGATTGATCCGAGCCTGACGGCGGAGGAGTTCCACATTGGCGGCGGAATCTCGGGAGTTGAACATGGGGACCAACCGGGCTGGGACGCCCATATAGGTGGAACAGTTCCGCTCGCCAATGGCACGTTTGGGTTGCGCCTCAGCTACGCCCGAAACGACGGCGCCGGTTTTATCGACAATGTGGTCAATGGTGAACACGGGATTAATGAATACAATCAACAGGCTGCTCTGGTCGGCTTGCTCTGGCAGCCCAATGAGAACATTCGCATCCGGTTCACCGCGCTCGGGCAACGGATCGAAAGCGATAACAACGCCACCGTCCCGCTTAACCCAAAGACCCTTGATCCTCTCTTTGGCGATCTTACCAATGAAATCTTTGTTAACGAGCCATACACAAAAAATGTCGGTTTGGTCGCAGCGACTCTGAATTTAAACTTCGGTTGGGCCGACCTCACATCAGCTACAGCCTACTTGAATACCAGAGCCGACCAGCGTTTGGATGTAACGCTGAATATAGGGGAACTTCCCCTCGTGCTCGGATTTGCGATGCCAGGTATCTCTGGTGAGGACTTAAAGCTGAACCTGGACAAGTTTACTCAGGAAATTCGTCTCACCTCCAAGCAGGATGGTCGCTTCCTATGGCAGCTCGGCGCTTTTTATACTTACGAGCATGGTCACCAAGATCAGTTCCTCTTCATCAAGCAGATGAATGGGGAGGCTTTTCCGGGCCTGCCGAATCTGTTCACCGCATTGCTGCCAAGCACCTATCAGGAAGGTGCGGCGTTCGCGAATGCATCTTTCGAGTTCACCGACCGATTTACTCTTGGCGCCGGTCTCCGCTTTAGTCGCAACGAACAGTCCTTCTCGCAGATCGTTTCCGGCATCCTCGGACTGAAAACCAACCTGCCGGGTCATTCGGCCGAGAACGTGTTTGATTATATGGTCGCTCCCAAATTCAAACTGGGCAAAGATCAGTTGCTCTACGCGCGCATTGCCACTGGTTATCAGCCTGGCGGTCCAAATATCTCATTACCCGGCATACCCCCGGCAGTGAAATCATCCACCGTCACCAGCTATGAAGCTGGATTGAAATCGGAATTCTTCGATCACCGGCTGCTGTTCAACATCGCCGGGTATCATATTTCCTGGGAAGACATCCAGGTAAGCAAAGTTGTGAACGGGGAGGGCGCCTTGGTAAATGCCGGAAAGGCGGAGACGAACGGCGTAGAACTAACCACCGGATTTGAGCCGATCAAGAACCTGCGGTTCGGCATCAACGGAGCCTACACTGACGCGACCCTCAGCAATAACGCGCCAAGTTTAGAAGGCCGTGCGGGTGACCGACTACCAAACGTTCCGGTGTATTCTGCGTCGGCGACCGTGGATTACTACTTTCCGCTGCCCTTCTGGCGCACGACAGCCGAGCCGCCGCAGCAGGTCGCCGGCTACAACGCGGATGGAGGTAAGAACATAGCCGCCAAAGACGGCAAGATCGTTGAAGGCGAAACTCAACGTGCCCAAGTGGCCGCGTGGAATGGTCACGTCGGTGCCGGTTTCCGATGGGTGAGCAGTCAGTGGTCGGAAGTCGAGAGCAGCCCGACGGCTATCCGAACACCAAGTTACGGCGCTGTGGACCTGAATGCGGATGTTTCGAACGGTCGTTATACGATTCGTATCTTTGCCAAAAATGTGACCGACGAGCGCGCGTACCCGACCGTTTTCTCGAACTTCAACTTCTTGACCGGGGATGTTATCGATGCCTTAGGCACGCCCATTCAACCGCGCACCGTGGGTATTGAGGTTGATTGCAAGTTCTGACATTACCGCAGTTCTCTTGCGCGATCTCCACATGACCCCTTCTGCACCAGCGAATCTTGCCTTGCCGCAGCCGTATCTTTTGTTCCTCGGCGACATCACCGACGCAGAGTACGCCAAAACGGCCTTTGGTCTGCGAGATTGGGCGCGCGAGCGCTGCGTGGGTGAATACGCCTGCGCGGGAACAACTGTTACCACTGGTCTTCCATTTCTTACTCCAGTGGAGGCCACCGCAAAAGGTGCGCGTGCTTTAGTAATTGGTGTCGCAAACGAAGGGGGGTTTATCGCCGACGCCTGGATGCCGGCGTTGCTAAGTGCGCTCGAAGCAGGGCTGGACATCATCAGCGGCATGCACACAAGACTGGCGGACATTGCGCCGCTGGAAGCCGCGGCCGCGCACAACGGACGAAGGCTCATTGATGTGCGGCGTCCTCCGCAAAACATCCCGATTGCGAACGGGCGCAAACGCAGCGGCAAAAGATTACTTACTGTGGGCACTGATTGCGCCATCGGAAAAAAGTACACTGCTCTGGCGTTGACACGGGCCTTTCTCGCCCGCGGAATCGCGACGCACTTTCGCGCGACTGGGCAAACCGGCATCCTGATTGCGGGAGGCGGAATACCCATTGATGCTGTGGTGGCGGATTTCGCTGCGGGCGCTGCGGAGACACTTAGCCCAGACGCAGCCGATGATCATTGGGACATCATCGAAGGACAGGGTTCGCTCTTACATCCGGCGTACTCGGGCGTGTCACTGGCACTCCTACACGGCAGTCAGCCCGATGTTGTGGTCATCTGCCATGAGCCGGGACGCGACCGCATCCTTGGAGTGCCGGGGTATTCGCTGTCCACCGTAGACGAGATGATGGAGTTGGCGCTGCGCCTCGGGCGGCGCACCAATCCTTCAATCCGCTGCGCCGGAGTTAGTCTCAACACCGCTCATCTAGACGCAGATTCCGCAGAACGTTTGCTCGCCCAGGAAACTGAGCGTCTCAGGCTGGCGGTCGCCGATCCCATGCGCGGAGGTGCAGCTTTCGAGCGGCTGGTGGAGGCATGCATTACCGCATGAACTGCCAAGTGATCATCGTCCGTTCACTGAAACGAAGTCTGCCGCGTTATCTCTACGCCATTACACCGTTGATCCTTGGGCATGCCGTTGCCGCGCCACCGGCAAATTTTGACGACAGAGTAGAATCGCTGCGCAAACAGGTGGGCGTTCCTGGAATGGCGATCGCAATCGTGGAAAACGGCAAAGTGACATTAGCGAAAGGTTATGGCGTGAGAAAACTCGGCGCGCCCGAGCCAGTGGATGCAGAGACTATTTTTCCGACTGGATCGACCGGCAAGGCATTCACGGTCGCCGACCTCGGCATTCTGGTCGATCAAAAGAAGATCGATTGGGACGACAAGGTCATCGATCACTTGCCGGAATTTCAAATGTATGATCCATGGGT
>QHRA01000161.1 GCA_003221295.1 Verrucomicrobiota bacterium
CAAAAACCGGCGCGAGGGTTGAGACCGAACCATCCATCAGGCCCGCCAGCCCCGGCTGCACGATTTGCAGAACGAACAATCGCCGATGAGCCTTCTCCTCTTCCGCTTCAACGTCCGGAGTCAGTTGTTCCCTTTGGAGATCGTCGGCCAACGTGACATGCTTTCGCTCCGCCTCCGCCAGGTCTCCCAGTAGTTTGCGTGTCGACGCATCGCTGATTTTACTCGCAGCACGCTCGTAGAAACGCTGGGTTTCTGTTTCCATTATCTCGGCCTGGCGCCGCACGGTTTTGATTCCCAACGGGCGGATCATCCATACCGGTTTGCGGTGCACGAACCCCTTTACGTCTTCGCGACGGATTAGCGGAATGTGTTCTCCAAAGCGGCGACGATAATCGTCAATTAGTTTGCGGCGATGCTCATCTTCTTCAGCCTCCATTTCCGTAAAGATTTGGGCGGTCGCCGGGTAATCAGCTTTCAATCCCGCCGCGAAGTCGGCGTAAATGCGCGCATCTGTTTCCTCGGACGAGATTGCGAGCGCGAGGATTTCCTGTTCCGAAAGGTCCTTGAAATTTTTTGCCACGGCATTTCCTACCGTGATGAGCCAAGGATGGGAATATTATTTCTTCGCCACCTCAGGAGTTGGCGAAGAAGCGGGCGTCTCCGCGACCGCAGCCTTCGGTTTCTCGGCCGGCTTGACCTGGACTTGGATGCCCTCAACTAAATCGTCGTTCGGGTTGATGACAACTTTTGTATTCTCGGCCAGGCCATCGAGCACTTCCAATTGCGTGCCGAAATCGCGCCCGACACTGATTTTCTGCCAGTGAATGCGATTGTCGTTCGTGACGGTGACAACTTGCGGACCTTGGGCGCGAAAAACAAATGCATCGGCCGGCACGACGATCGGCGCATTGTCGTCGGGCAACAGAAATTTAACCTGTCCGTACATGCCGGCGTAAAGGTTTCCGTCATGATTGGGGACCTGTACTTCTACCTGCATCGTGCGGGAAGTAGGATCCAGCGCGCCGGCGGTGCGCGTCACGGTTCCTTCAAAATCCTGTCCAGGACGTTCCTGCACCAGAATTTTTGCCTTTAGCCCCTCACGCATCGAAGCCGCATTGGTTTGCGGGACGAACACATAGACGCGAAGCGGATCGCTCTGCACCATGTTGAAAAGCGGTGTGCCGGAATTTCCGGTCCCGGCCGTCACGAGCGTGCCGACATCGATATTCCGAGCGGTGATTTTTCCAGTAAATGGCGCGACCACCTGCTGGAAGCCCTGGATTTTTTCGAGCTGCTGCAAATTCGCGTTGGCTGCCTCGTACGCTTTTTCGTTTTGATCGTACTCCTGTTTAGATACGACTTTTCTATCAAGCAGATCGCGCCACCGATCGGCAGTCACTTTGGCTATCTCTTGCTGTGCGCGCGCCTGTGCCAGTTGTTGATCCACTTCGGGCTCTTCAATCTCCGCTAGCAATTGTCCCGCCTTCACATTATCGCCAATGTCGACCTTCCAGCTTTTCACGTAACCGTTCGATCGCGGGAAGATTGTCGTTTGGTTAAAGGCATCGAAAGTTCCGGGCAAAATTAATTCTTTCGGCTGGGCGTCGCGCTGCGCGGTAGCGATATTGACTTGGAGTTCCGTTGTGCGTTGGACGAAATCTTTCTCCTCGCGACGCTGACTCACACGGTGCCACGCGCCAAGTATGACCAGAATGGCAACGAATGTGACCGCTGCGATCGGCCCCCAAACCGCAATGTTGCGGAGCGGTGGATGCAACGGTTTGCGCGGCTTTACCTTTCGATCTTGTGTATCTTCGTCGTGCGCGCCGTTGCCTTGATGTTTGTCAGTTTCAGTTTTGATCATTGGGCGCCTCCTTCCGCCGCATCGCCATGCTCCTGGCGCGCAAACTGTTCATCTTCGTCACAGGTGAATTCTTTTTTCCGGAGCAAACTGTAAACGACCGGAACAAAAAACAACGTCGTGATTGTCGCCACGAGTAAGCCGCCAATCACGGCGCGGCCAAGCGGTGCATTTTGCTCGCCGCCCTCGCCCAGACCTAACGCCATCGGTAGCATTCCAATGATCATCGCCAATGCAGTCATCATCACCGGACGCAACCGCGTGTAACCAGCCGCAAGCGCAGCGTCAAAAGCGTTTTTATTTTCGTGCGCGCAACGCTCGTCGTTGGCAAAAGTCACAACCAGAATGCTGTTGGCCGTGGCCACGCCGATGGCCATGATCGCGCCCATGAGCGAGGGAACATTGAGCGTCGTCCCGCTCAGAAAAAGCATCCAGATGATTCCGCACAACGCGCCGGGCAACGCCATGATGATGATGAACGGGTCGGTCCACGATTGGAAATTCACGACCATCAGGAAGTAAACGAGGACGATGGCAAAGATGAGACCGCCGCCGAGACCTGCGAACGAGCTATTCATGCTCTGGACTTGCCCACGAATACTCGTGAACGTGCCGCGCGGCAGTTTCGATTTGAAACTGTCTACCACTTTGTTGACTTCATCGGCCACGCCGCCGAGATCGCGCGCTTGCACATTGGCAAGCACGTCAAAAACAGGCTGCACATTGTAATGGTTCACGATGACCGGCGATTCGCGCCGCTCGATCGTCGCGAGATTTCCGAGAAGCTCGGGGCGGGGCAAATTCGCAGCCACGACAGGTGTATTCTGCAAGTCTTGCAGCGTGTCCATTTTATATTGCGGCGTTTGCACGGCGACCTGGTAGTTCACTCCGTTCTGAAAATTGAGCCAGTAGTTGGGCGCGGTCTGACCGCTTGAGCTAAGCGAAATTAACATGGTCTGCGCGACATTGCTTTGGGTCAGACCGATCTGTTCGGCCTTCGTGCGATCGACATTTACTCGTAAATCTGGTCCGTGGACTAGTTGATGCACGTGCACATCGACAGCGCCCGGAATTTGCGCGACGCGCGTTTTGATTTGATTCGCGATGTCGTACCCTTTCGGGTCGCGGCCGGTTATTTGAATATCGATCGGCGCCGGAATGCCGAAATTTAAAATCTGGCTGACGATGTCGGGTGCGGAGAAAAAGAATTCCATGTCTGGAAAATCGTGATGCAATTTTTCGCGCAGGATCCGCACGTATTGCGCAGTCGGTTTGTGTTTAGGATTGAGGGCGACAAGAATCTCACCGTCAGCCGAGCTAATTGTCGAACTGTCGCCAAAGGCGAGATTAATTCCGCTTGTCGGCAGCCCGATATTATCAAGCACATTCTGTATTTCGTTAGGGGGAATGACATCGCGAATGGCGTGGCCGACCTGAAAAAAGCGTTCCTGGGTTGACTCGAGTCGCGTGCCGGCGGGTGCGCGCACATGTAATCGAAACTGTCCGGCATCGACCGCCGGGAAGAAGTCGCGGCCAAGAAAAGGAACTAGAGAAAATGAAACAAGCAGCAGCGCGCCCATGCCCGCGAAGACAACGCCGCGATGTTCAAGGGACCAGCGCAGTCCGTTCACATAACGGGCGCGAAGTTTTTCAAACAGATGATTGAACTTCTCGTGAATACTGCCCAGGAAACTGAAAATTCGGCCGAGCATGCTTTGCTTGGGCACGGTCTGTTCGGCGCGATGCCGAGAGATGTCCGCCGAGAAGAAATCTCACCATCGTCGGGACGACTGTGCGCGAGAGAAAATAAGAAGCGAGCATGGCGAAGATCACTGCCAGGGCGAGCGGTTGAAAAAGGAATCTGGCTGTGCCGCTTAGGAAAAAAATTGGCACGAAAACGATGCAGATGCAGAGCGTTGAGACAAACGCCGGCACGGCAATCTGCGACGCGCCGTCGAGGATGGCGCGCACCATCGGCTTTTTCATGGCGAGATTGCGATGGATGTTCTCGATCTCGACCGTGGCGTCATCCACCAAAATGCCGACGGCGAGGGCGAGTCCGCCCAACGTCATCAGGTTCATGGTTTGGCCGAGCGCGCTCAAAATGATGATCGAGCATAAGATCGACAATGGAATCGAAGTCGCGACCACCAGAGTCGAGCGCCAGCTTCCGAGAAAAAGCAGAATCATGAGCGCAGTCAGACACGCCGCGATCACGCCTTCCTTCAAAACGCCGTTGATGGCTGCGCGCACGAAAATCGATTGATCGAAAAGCTGGGTAATATCGAGTTCGGGCGGCAGCGTTGCCTTGATCCGCGGCAGCGCCGCTTTCACCTGGCTGATGATATCGAGCGTAGACGCACTCGCGCTTTTCAACACCGTGAGCAGCGCCGAGCGAACGCGATTTTGTGCGACGATGTTCGTTTGCACAGCGAACCCGTCACGAACGTTCGCGACGTCACGAATGTAAACCATCGCGTTGTTCACCTGTTTGATCGGAAGATCGTTCAGCGTTTGCAAAAGTTCCGGGCTCGAGTTCAACCGGACGTTGTATTCGCGGTCGCCGATTTTCTGTGTCCCGGCCGGGAGGATGACGTTTTGGGCATTGAGCGCGGTGCTCACATCCGCGGGCGAAAGTCCTTTGCCGAAAAGTTTTTGCGGATCGATATCGACCATGACCTGGCGCGACTTGCCGCCGTATGGCAGCGGGACTTGTGCGCCTTGCACGGTTGCGAGCTGGGTGCGGATGAAATTTAAACCGAGATCGTAGAGCTGCTGTTCAGAAAGCGTTTTGCTGGTTAGGCCGAGTTGCAGGATTGGTACATTCGAGGCGCTGTATTGAAGAATGAGAGGCGGCGTGGTGCCGGGCGGCAGGATGCGCAGGAGCGTCTGGGTGATCGATGTAATCTGGGCAACTCCGGCTTCAACTTTGGCGCCCTCGTGGAAGAAAACCTTGATGACCGAAACACCGTTGTAACTCTGCGACTCGATATGCTCGATGTCGTTCACGGTCGTGGTCATGGCGCGCTCGGTAACGGTGACGAAGCGCTTCTCCATTTCCTCGGGCGCGACGCCCGGGAAACTCCAGATCACGCTCACCACGGGGATGTCTATCTTGGGAAAAATATCCGTGGCCATGCGCGTGATGGTGACGATGCCCATGAGCACGATCAGAATGGCCATCACCGTGAAGGTGTAGGGCCGTCTCAGCGCTAAA
>QHRA01000162.1 GCA_003221295.1 Verrucomicrobiota bacterium
GCTATCGAGCGCGTCTCGCGCCGGCTTCCTCCGTATCAGCGCGTCTCTGAATATGCCCTAACGAGTGAGGCTATCCAGCGCACGCGACTGGGAAAGATTCGGCGACACCTGCTGTCCGAACGCTACGAGAAAGCAAAAAAAGGTGAGGAAGTCTCGCACAAGCGAGGCGCCGGACCGATGCCCATTGAGGAGATGTCGGGCGAAGACCGTGCGCTGCTCGACGATCATGCCGCGCAAGCGACTTGGGAATTGCTCGCCCGGCGTTACAAAGACAAACGGCTAACGCCGGATAGTAATCCCGTGCTGGACCTTGGCATCGATTCACTTGAATGGCTGAACCTCACCTTCGAAATTCGAGAGAATGCTGGTGTCGAGCTCACCGAGGCGGCAATCGCACGCATCGAGGCAATTCGTGATCTCCTGCGTGAGGTTTCCGAAGCAAGCGAGGCCGAGTCAGAATCCCAGCCGCTCGATCGTCCAGAGGAGATCCTGACGGACAAGCAAAAGCGCTGGCTTGAACCGCCCGGTCTCGTGATGCGGTTAGTGGCGCGCATTTTGTTTTTTGCCAATCGAACCGTTATGCGCACGCTCTTCCGGGTCGAAGCCAAGGGCCTCGATCGTCTCCCTGAAAACGCCCAGCTTGTATTCGCGCCGAATCACACCAGCTATCTTGATCCTCCCGCCCTTGGCGCTGTTTTGAGTAATGCGCGCCTGGCGCGAACTTACTGGGGAGGATGGAGCGTCATCGTAACGCGCAACGTGTTTACGCGGTTCATCGGCCGTTTGGCCAATGCCGTGCCGATCGACCCCGAGCGCGGCGCGATCTCAAGTCTCGCAGTCGGCGCCGTGTTGTTGAAGCGTAAGCTGAGCATTGTCTGGTTCCCCGAGGGCGGGCTTTCGCGCACGGGCGAGCTTCAGCCATTCAAGCCGGGAATCGGTATCGTGCTTGCGCGTTTCTCTGTCCCGGTCGTACCGGTGTTCATCGCGGGAACACACGAGGCCTTGCCACTCGGCGCTGTCCTGCCTCGTATTAGGAAAGTCAGGGTCATCTTCGGAAAGCCGCTTGACCCGCGGGAGCTGGAGCGCGCGGGCAAGGGAAAAGAGGCTCACGAGCGCATTGTCAACGCGCTGCGCGTACACATAGCAGAACTGGGTTCGATTGCACTGCATCACGGATAAGCGCTGCGACTCGCCATAAATAATTAGCAGTTTGCTAACCCACGCGCACACGCGTGCGCGAGGTCCCGCGCTACGGACTTTGCGGGTTGTTATCTTGTTCATCTTTCTGTTGCGACTGCTCTTCAACGCAGTTCACATGGGATAATTCGCTTGGATCCGTGCCGCGCGCGGATTCGGATTGTTTAGACAACGCTAGAATCTCCAGCAGGATTTCTGCGAGCCGTTTCGGGGGCTCGGTTGGCATGCTCATCAATCTTATAGACGCCGCCGAATTGAAATTGTGTCTGCCCTTACCCCTCTTTTTTGCTGACGAAGGCGGGAGTCCGCGTTATTCGCGGGCTCGTCAGTTGAACCAGTGCTGCACACCGGATCTGTTCTTGCCGCCGATTTCGGTTACTCGCGAGCGCGAGAGTAAGCGGAAAGCGGATCGGCCGTTTCGAGATTTTTGATGACGGTACTCAGGTAGACCGATTCGGGATAGTACGCTTTGTATTTGGTAATCTCTGCCCGGTTCAAAACCTTGAACCCGTAACGTTCGAACATTTTTTCGCCACGCCGGCTCTCGAAGGTAATTATCTGACCGCACACGCGTTTTTCGCCGGAGCGATAGAGATAACTCAGATAGGCACTCATCAGCGCGCGCGTGGTCGAAACTTTTCGCGCCTCGGGCAGCAAGTTGATATGAAAATGCGGCACCCGCCGCGGCTGGGCGGGAACTTCGCGCCAGCCATACATCAGTATCCAACGAATGAAACGACGCGAGCGCTGGTTGTACCGGAAATAACGGGTCAGCGCCCGGAAAAATAGCCAGACGTTTTGATAGAGCGCGTAGAGCTGGTTTTGCAGTGGCTTCCGCGAGCCTAACAAGTAGCCGGAGATTTCGCCGTCCACCTCCAGAAGAAAACAGGATTCCGGTTCGTGATCGGTGTAGTAAGTCGTGAGGAAATCGGCGAATAATTCGCGGTCCTCGTAGACCGGATCGATCGGCTCGCCGAGGAAGCCCGTGTCGCAGCAGAGTTTTCTTACCGTCTCGCGATCTGATCTGCGATAGCCACGGATGAGGTATGGTTGGGGGTCATCGTTCAGCATTTAGGGTCGGCGGTATTTTGAGCGAAGCTCGCGATAAATGCAAAACAGTTCGTCAAACACGCGCGGCCAGCTGTACAGACTCCGCGCAACGCGCGCAGCGTTTCTGCCCATAACCGATAATTCCCTGTCGCTGAAGTCTTCGATCGCGTCCACCAGCGCGTCGGCGCTGTTTTCGACGGCCCACGAGTCTTGATCATGACAAATCACGTTATCCATGTAGCTACCGCGAATTCCCACTACCGGCGTGCCGCACGCCTGGCATTCCAGTGCTGCAAGGCCAAACGTTTCCTGAACACCGGGATGAACGAAAAGATCGGCCGCACGATAAAAGCCAGCGAGTTCGCATGGATCGGCGCAGTAGCGAATCCATGAGAGATTGCCAGTTCGCAATTGCAATTTTCGAAGTTGTGTCCGGTCGGGTCCATCCCCGATCACGAGCAAATGAAATTCGTTCGGTCGGCGTCGTTGCAAAGTCTTGAAAGCGCGAAGCAAAGTCGCTGTGTTCTTATCTTTCGCCAGCCGGCCTACGTAAAGAAGGAGGTTTTGAGCTGAATTAACGCCAAGTGAGCGCCGTATTGCTTCGGTTCCGGATCCGTCGGGGCGGAAGACATCCGGGTTAACGCCAAGACTAAGCACGCGCACGTTGTGAACGCCCCAGTCACGCAGCACGCGACCGAGCAGGTCTGAAGCGACCACGGTGGCGGCGTGCTGATTGTAGAGCTTGCGAACGTATGCGCGGGAAA
>QHRA01000163.1 GCA_003221295.1 Verrucomicrobiota bacterium
CTCTTTCATCTGGTCGAACTCGATGGCGCCACCGATGGCATTGCTCGTGCAACTTCCCAATTGGCCCTGATCGTAAACCGGCGGGCATTGCGGGCGCAGATCGACCCTGGGCGGTAAGGCACGCAGGAATGCGGGCGGCGCAGCGTAAAGGAAATCGCGCTGGTCCGGGATGTCGGGGATCCAGCCGTAGCGTTTGATTTTTCTGGTCCGAGCCGGACTGGCGGATGGGGAAGGACGGCGGCGTGAAGGGCGGCGGGGTTTTTTCGGCATGTGCCGAAGTTAACCGGGGCGAGACCGTTTACGAGCGTGAGTATGAGCCGCGTAAAAGGCTCGCCTCACGCGGGCTAACTTTTTTGAAATTGTTAAGGCGAATTTCGTTGCGGCTCGCGAAATTATGATTGAGTTCGTTTTTTCTTTGTGGGAGAACGGATTTGTTCCTGGGTCGGCCACCGCGCCCCACCGGGACGGATTCAATAATCCGCCTGACACGCGGCCGGCCCGGTGAACGTTTTTTGTCCGAGCCGGACTGGCGATTACGCGCGTTGGTGCAGGCGGCATTTTGGAGTGCGGTGGGAAGCGCAGCGCCACGCCGCTTTCCTTAGCTCAGCTTTCGCGAGAATCGCGAGTCACTTCACGCTTTGTGCGCTCGAAGATCACACCTGCGCGAAAAAGCGCCGTCGCCGCTTCGCCTTGCCGGCGCACTCCAAAATGAGGAAGCGCCATTGGCGCTAAACCATACGACACTCGCCCCTCCCAGTTAACCGCGCCGGTCGAGGAGGCGGTGGATGGTATGCCGCAGGCGTTCCCAATCGACTGGTTTGGTGAAATGCTCCGCGAAGCCCGCCGCTTTGGCCGCTGCGACATCACTGTCCGCTCCGAAACCGCTGAGGGCAATTCCACGCAACTGACCGGAATCGCCCAGTTCGCCCATCAAATCCAGGCCGCTGCCGTCGGGCAAACCGAGGTCGCTGATCACTAGTCGAAAACGGCGTTTCGCCGCCAGATCACGCGCGCTGGCGAGAGTCGATGCGTACCCGACCTGATACCCGGCATTTTCCAGCATCCGGCGCAACGCCCGCGCGGTGTCTTCATGGTCTTCCACCAGCAAGATTTCTGCGCTCTCCTCTGCGCTGCCGTCGTGATCGAGCGGGTAAGCCGGGCCTTCCAGTAACGATGTTTCCATCGCCTTTAGTTTAATGGTGAAAGTGGCGCCGGTACCTCGACCTTCGCTCTGCACCGAAATTTTCCCGCCATGTAAATCGATAACGCGTTTTGAAATGGCGAGACCGAGACCAAGTCCGCCGTAGCGATTGGTTACGCCGCTCCCGCCTTGTTCAAAGGCATCGAAAATGCGCGGCTGCAGTTCGCGATTGATCCCGATACCGGTATCGGTGAAATCGATGACGATGTAATGCTCCGCGTCATTGCGTGTGCTGATACGGAGCTGGCCGCGGGCAGGAGTAAATTTGACCGCATTCTTGATGATGTTCCAAAAAACCTGCTGCAAGCGGGCGGCATCGGCCCAGCAATGATGTTCTTTGGCGGCGAGATCTAGCTGAATATTTATCTGCTTTTCGTTTAAATCGCTGGCCGAAACTCCGAGCGCATAATTGAGCGAAGCGTGCACGTCGATGGCATCGTTGCGCAGCTCGAGTTTGCCGTGAGCAATGCGGGTGAGATCGAGGAGATCGTCGATGAGCAAAGCTTCGAGCTCGACATTGCGCCGGAGCACCTCCAGATCGCGTCGTGCGTTATCTGGAATGTCATGATTGCGCTGAAGCGAAGCGATAGTCATGAGCACGGGCGTAAGCGGCGTCCGCAATTCGTGGGAGAGCATGGCGAGGAATTGGTCCTTCGCGCGATTGGCGTCTTCGGCGTCCTGTTTCGCTTTTTTGAGGGCATCTTCGGCAAGTTTGCGTTCTGTGATTTCGAGAATGGTGCCGAGGAATCGCGCCGGCCGGCCGGCATCGTCGAGAAGGACGCGCCCCTTTTCCTCTAGCCAGCGTTCTCGTGAATCGACAACGCCAATGGCCCGATATTGGATCTCGTAGTGGCCAGTGCTGCCGGGACTCAAAACCTCGCGGATCGTCTCGTGAATGATATGGCGATCGTCCGGATGAATGGCGTTGAGGTAGGTGACGTAGTCTGGCTTGGTGCCGGCAGGCAAACCGAACAATTCATTGCAGCGGTCGGACCAACGAATCACGCCGACGGCAGGGTAATAGTCGAAGATACCAACGTCGGCCGCTTCCAAGGCGAGGCGGATTCGTTCTTCCGCGACGTGAAGGCGCTGCTCACTTTCGCGCAACCGTTTTTGCTGCTCCATCATTTCGCTGATATCGGCGCGATAAATGGCGAGCCCATCGCTGCTGGGATAGATGCGCGTATCAACCCAGCGCCCCCACGGTTTGTAAAAGACTTGAAAGTGATCGGGTTGTTGCGTCTCCATGGCGCGATGACAGCGCTGATAGAATTCGGCGCCGACCGCTTCGGGAAAAATTTCCCAGATTACATGGCCGATCAGCTCTTCTTTCCGCTTTCCCGTCAATTCGAGGACGCGTTCGTTCACGTAGGTATAGCGCCAGTCGCGATCGATGACGGAGAAAGCGTCGCTGATACTGGCGAGGGCGGCTTCGCGTTGGTCGAACAAATCACGAACGGCGCGTTGATGCCGACGCGTTCGCGCTGCCGCTCGCAGTGCTGACAAAAGTGCAATTATTCGCAACGGAGGCGGGAGGACGAGCACGTTGGCATCGCCAAGGATTTGAAGGGCACCCTGGCTCACCTTCTTTCCTTCCCTCCCGGCCTTTGCCAAAAAAATGACGGGTACGTCCGACCAGGGCGGCTGCCTTGCGAGGGCCTTGGCCAAGAGACGCATTTTCGATGGGACCAGGGTTGTTTGCCCGAGAACAATGGCATCGGTAGAGCGATCAAAGCGCCTGATCAGCTCAGCGAGATTCTTGCAGGCCCGCACGCGGAAGCCGTGCTTCGCCAGCGTTGACATCAAACCCTTTCCGCCCGGCACTGCAACTAAAACGGTGCCAGCGGTTTCACCCAGCTTTTCCATTTTCGATCAGCGGCCAATTTACTTCACGGCGGATTATTAGCGAGCGCGATCCTGGGCTGTACTGCCAGGGCCAAAGGCGCAGTGTCATCCCTACCATGGGGCAACGCCCCAGGGACTTAGGTGATACCCTACCTCAGCGCTGAAAGCGCGATTCATCCGCAGTTCCCTGAGTCGCGC
>QHRA01000164.1 GCA_003221295.1 Verrucomicrobiota bacterium
CTCAACCTCTCAACCTCTGTCGGCGTCAGCCGATAGCATCATTGGCGTCGATGGGGCGTTTTCCGCGGTGCGCCAATCGATGCAACTCAAGATCGACAAGTTCCAATACGACGAGAGTTATCTCGCCCACGGTTACAAGGAACTGACCATCCCGCCCGGATCGGATGGTTCGTGGCAAATGGAAAAGAACGCTCTCCACATCTGGCCGCGGAAAAGTTTCATGATGATTGCGCTGCCGAATCCTGACGGGTCGTTCACCTGCACATTGTTTTGGGAATTCGAAGGACCGCGCAGTTTTGCCACCACCAAGACCGACGATGATGTCCGCCGATTCTTCGGTGAAGAATTTCCAGATGCCGTGGCGCTGATGCCGAATCTGCTCGACGATTTTAAAAACAATCCAACCGGCTCGCTAGTCACGATCCGTTGCGCGCCGTGGTTCTATCAAGACAAGGTCTGTTTGGTCGGCGATGCCGCCCATGCGGTCGTTCCGTTCTACGGCCAGGGAATGAACGCGGCGTTTGAAGATTGCGTCGTGCTCGATGAATGCCTGGCGCAATTTCCGGAGGATCGACATCGCGCGTTTGCGGAATATTTCCACCGCCGAAAAGTAAATGCCGATGCTCTCGCCGATCTCGCCTTGGAAAATTTTATCGAGATGCGCGACAAAACCGCGTCGAAAACATTTCGAGCGAAGAAAAAACTCGACCACTTCCTCGAAGCTTTGCTGCCCGGAATTTATCTGCCGCTCTACACCATGGTCACCTTCACTCGAATTCCTTACGCGGAAGCCGCGCGCCGCGCGCGTCTGCAAGATGGAATCGTTTACACGGTTCTGGCCGTTTTGATGATCTCGATCATCGCGGTGCTGCTTCGGTTGTTAGCGTAGTGCCGCTGGTCTGCCTTGACAGTCTAGGGGAAAGGTTGAACAATCCTTTACCAAGACTGTCTAGGCTTGAAAGATTTTATGGCGAAAGAAAAACCCGACCTCGTTTACGGGACGCTCGACATGTTGATCTTGAAAGCGCTCCAACACGATCCGCGACACGGACTGGCGATCGCCGATCGGATCCAACAAATGTCGAAAGAGATTCTGCACGTCGAGCAAGGTTCGCTTTACCCCGCGCTCTATCGTTTGGAAGCACAGGGTTGGATCAAAGCGGAATGGGGCGTGTCCGACAACAATCGCAAAGCGCGTTATTACAAACTGACCGCGGCCGGCCGCAAACAACTCGCCGCGGAAGAGGAGCATTGGCTCCGCATCACCAAAGGAATCGATTTCGTTTTGTCCGAAGCCTGAAAATTTATGCCGAGACTTCGCGCCTGGTTCTCTCGACTGATCGGATTGTTTCACAAGAGCCGCCGCGACGCCGAGATGGCGGAAGAAATTCAGCAACATGTCGATCTTTTGACCGAGCGAAACATCGATGCCGGAATGTTGCCCCACGCAGCGCGCAATGCAGCCTTGCGAGAATTCGGCGGCGTCGAGCAAATCAAAGAAATGGCGCGCGAACAACGCGTCTGGCGATGGGCGGACGAATTTGTTCAGGACCTTCGTTACGGCGCGCGAATGCTGAGGCGCACTCCGGGATTTTCCATTCTGGCAATTCTTTGTCTGACCCTCGGCATCGGCACCAACGCAGCTGCCTTAAGTTGGATCGAAGGGATTCTCATTCGCCCTTATCCGCTCGTCGCACATCAGGACAGGATGGTTGCGCTGAGCGGCACAGTCCGTGGCGGGGAGAGAAGCGGACTTTCCTATCCCGACCTTCTCGATTTTGAAAAGAACTCGACGCTCTTTGAGTCGTTCATTGTCGATAAAATTACGGGCACAACGTTGAGCACTGGCGATCGCGCCGAGCGCTCTGTCGGAGGAATTGTGTCCGCGAATTATTTTGACGCCCTCGGCGTGCGGCCAATTCTCGGCCGCGGATTTCGCCCCGAAGAAGGCACGGGACGCAACGCGCATCCGGTCACAGTCATAAGTTACATGACATGGAAGAATCGTTACAAAGGCGATCCGAACATCATTGGCAAAACGCAGTATATGAACGGCGTTCAGCACACCATCATCGGCGTCGCACCGGAAAAATTCCACGGCACCTTCATTGGTTACTCGTTCAACTTCTGGGTGCCGACGTCGATGCAGGAGACGTTCGATAACACGGGATACAAACTCGAAGATCGGGGCGCGCGCTGGATTGAAGGTTACGCTTTTCTCAAACCCGGAGTCACGCAGCAGCAGGCGCACGCGGAACTTTCCGCGATGGCCAAACGGTTGGAGAACGATTACCCGCAAACGGATCGCGGCCGCGAGGTTGGGCTGTTACCGTTGTGGAAAACGCCGTTCAACGCGGCAGGCGGGATTTCGACGACGCTCGGCATCACCGCGGCCGTCGTTTTCTTTGTCCTCCTCATCGCTTGCGCCAACGTGAGCAATCTGCTTCTCGCGCGATCACTCTTGCGCCGGCATGAAATGACGATGCGGCTGGCTCTCGGCGCCGGGCGCCGCCGTTTGATCAGGCAACTCTTCACAGAAGGCTTGCTCCTTTCGATGATCGCCGCGCTCGGCGGAATCGCGGTCGCCTATTGGAGCCGCAACGCGCTCGTGCTCGCGTTTCCGCCATCGGTGCCCGGGATCACGATTGATTATCCCGGACAACTGGATTGGCGCGTTCTCCTGCTCAGCGTCGCGATCTGTATTGGATCGACAATGCTTTTCGCGCTGATGCCGGCAATTCAATCGAGCCATATCGATCTTTCCGGCGCGCTCAAAAGCGAGGGCGCCGGAGTCATCGGTGGGCATGGCCGATCGCGATTGCGCTCAGCGTTGGTGCTGGTCCAAGTCTCGCTAAGTTTTGTTCTCCTCGCCGGCACCGGCTTGCTTTTGCAAAGCCTGCAGCGAATGCAAAACACCAGTCCCGGTTTCTTCACCCACAACGTAATCGTGTCGGTAGTCGATCTGTTTTCGGCGGGTTACAAACTCGATCGCGCGAAAATCTTTCATACTCAGTTGCTCGATCGCGTCCGCGCGCTTCCCGGTGTCGAGTCTGCGGCTTTGGCGCGAATAATCCCGTTCAGTTATAACCCTCCCTCTTCCGCGCCGATCGAGATCGACGGCTATCAACCCGCGCCCGATGAGCAACCGAACGCTGACTATGTTCAGGTCAGCGAGGATTATTTCTCCACTCTTGGAATCCTGCTGGTCGCTGGCCGGGAATTCACGCGAAACGACGACGAGAACGCGCCGCCGGTGGCGATCATCAATGAAACGATGGCGGCGAAATATTGGCCGGGAAAAGATTCGATCGGCCAACGGCTCAAGGTTAAAGACAATTGGATGCAAATCGTCGGCGTCGCGAAAAATGCGAACTACGAGACGAAGCTCGAGGCCCCGAGATCGTTCTTTTATGTGCCAGTGCGCCAGAACTTTTTTGTCGGGAACGCTTTGCTCATCCGCACACGGGAAACTCCAGGCGCGATCACGAATGCGCTGTCGCGCGAAGTGCACGCGCTCGATCCGACCTTGGCGCCATACGCCGCGAATCGTTTGCAAGAGCAAGTGGATGGAAGGGGCTACACTCAGCGACTCGCGGTCACGTTGCTCGGGATTTTCGGTGGAATGGCGTTGTTTCTAGCCACGATCGGGCTTTACGCCGTCATGTCCTACTCAGTTTCGCAAGGTACGCACGAACTGGGATTGCGCATGGCTCTCGG
>QHRA01000165.1 GCA_003221295.1 Verrucomicrobiota bacterium
CGCGATTGTCCTGGCTGTCGCCGCGCTGTTGGCGTGTTTGTTCCCAGCACACCGCGCCACACGTATCGACCCGATTCAAGCACTACGCACTGAGTGATATGAATGATTTGAAGTTTGCTTTTCGCCAACTCCGCAAATCGCCCGCGTTCACGGCGATTGCCGTCATCACGTTGGCGCTCGGGATCGGGTTAAACACGGCGATCTTTTCGTTGATCAACGATCTGTTTCTCAAAGGCCTGCCGTTCCAGGAACCGGGGCGGGTCCTGCATATCCTGACCAAGGGGAAAGACCGGACGGACGAGTTCCAGATGTCGGCGCCGCGGTTCATGCTTTATCGCGACGCGCAGACGATTTTCTCCGGGTTCGCGGCGGAGAATCAACAGGCGGCGACGGTGACGGGTCTCGGCGATCCGTTGTCGGTGCCGATTTTCAAAGCGACGGCGAACTGGTTCGACGTGCTCGGAGTGCGGCCCATCATGGGACGAACGTTTCTGCCGCAGGAAGAAGAAGGCGCGGACGTGGCGATCATCACGGACCGCTTTTGGAAAGCGCGACTGGGCGGGAATCCGGACGTGATCGGGAAAACCTTCGCGCTCGATGGCGTGACGCACACGATTGTGGGTGTGATCGCAAAGATGCCGGTCTCCTGGACGGGGACACCAAATGCCGATATCTGGACGACGAAGCCGATGGTCATCCCGGGTT
>QHRA01000167.1 GCA_003221295.1 Verrucomicrobiota bacterium
CCGAACGTCATCATCATCAGCAAAGCGGGCGCGAAGACGGTGTTCGGCGACGAGAATCCGATCGGCAAAACGTTGCTGATCACGAACGGCAGCGTGCCGGCCGAAATTGTCGGCGTCGTCGGCGATGTGCGCTCGGTGCAATTGAATCAGGCTAACAACATGGAATTTTATCGTCCGTTCGCGCAGGAGAGTTGGCCGTTCCTCAAAATCGTGGTGCGCAGTCCGCTTCCGCCGGAAACGATCACGCGCTCAGTGAAAACGGGGT
>QHRA01000168.1 GCA_003221295.1 Verrucomicrobiota bacterium
AAACGCGAGACGTGTTGCGTTTGATTATCAATCAAGGAATGAAACCGGTTTTGATTGGCCTCGGCATCGGTCTGGTCGCGGCATTCGCTCTCGGTCGGTTGATTGCTTCGCAACTCTATCAGGTCTCGGCCCACAATCCCGCGCTTCTCGGCGGCGCAACGATACTGCTCGCGGCCACGGCATTGTTTGCCTGTCTTTTGCCAGCTCGCCGCGCCTCAATGGTCGATCCCGTTCAGGCATTACGAACCGAATAAGATTTCATGAATCAACTGAAATTCGCACGCCCATGAACGACATTCGCTTTGCGCTTCGCAAATTGAGGCAGACCCCGGCTTTTACCTTCATCGCGATCGTCACCCTCGCGCTCGGGATCGGCCTGAACACCACGATCTTTAGCTTAATCAACGATCTTTTTTTGCGCGGGCTGCCGTTCAAGGAACCGTCGCGCGTGGTTCACCTCGACAACGGCGACAAGGCGCGCGATTTGGCGGATGTCGGAATATCGGCGCCGCGTTACCAACTTTATCGCGACGGTCAGACGCTTTTTGACGGTTTCGCTGCGGAGAATTCCGCCGCCCAGAATTCTTCTCCGTTCACGCTGACCGGACTTGGCGATCCTGTCCAAATTTTTGGCGGGAGAGTAACCTCCAACTATTTCGATTTGCTGGGTGTTCGTCCAATTCTTGGCCGTAATTTTCTACCGGAAGAGGAGGAAAACGCCGACGTCGCATTGGTGACCAAAAATTTCTGGCAGGAACGCCTCGGTGGCGATCCGAATGTGATTGGACGAAGCCTCACCCTCGATGGGACGCTGCACACAATCGTTGGCGTTCTGCCAAACACGCCGGCGGCCTGGTTTGGCGCGAACCCGATCGCGGCCGAAGTTTGGACAACGAAACCTTTTCAGCTTCCCGGGTTCAGTCATGAGCAATTGATGCGCGGATCCTTTTTTCTGCGGGTTGTCGGACGATTGAAACCAGGGATGACCGTTCAACGAGCGCGCGCCGCATTGCCATCGTTGGAAGAGAGTTATCGTGCTCAATATCCGAACAACATCGACAGCGCATTTGTCACGAC
>QHRA01000166.1 GCA_003221295.1 Verrucomicrobiota bacterium
GGCGTTGGGCGCGACACGCGGAAGTGTGCTGCGACTTTTTATTTTCGAGAGCGTGCTGATCAGTCTGCTGGCGGGAATTCTCGGCGCGGTCCTGGCGTGGCAATTGGTGCCGCTCGTGCCGAAACTGACAGCGAACTTTCTTCCGATCGAACAGGGAAGCGCGAGCGCGCTCTCCGTGCCGGTGCTCTTGTTCACGATCGGGCTTTCGCTCGTGACGGGATTCGCGATGGGTCTTTATCCGGCGCTGCAAAGCTCGCGCGCGGATATCGTCGATGCGCTCAAGGAAGGCGGCCGCGGCACCCAGGGAAGCGTGCGCCAACAGCGGTTCCGCAAAATTCTCGTGGGCGCGCAGGTGGCGCTCTCGGTTACGCTGCTCGC
>QHRA01000073.1 GCA_003221295.1 Verrucomicrobiota bacterium
TTCAAGACCCGGGACGTTGTGCATGCATCACCAGCGGTCGTGAATGCCGTCGCATTTTTCGGCAGCTGGGACAGTTATTTTTACGCGGTTGATGTTGGGAACGGAAAAGAGAGGTGGCGCTACCATGCCGGCGAGGATCCACTCATTCACAATCAGGTCGGTTTCCAATCCTCGCCCGCAGTAGTTGATGGCGTGGTCTATACTGTCTGCGATGCGAAGCTCTATGCGCTCGACGCCACGACGGGCAAAGAAAGGTGGAAATTCGATAACGCGCTAAGCCGGGTCATTACTTCCCCCGCGGTGGTGGATGGGAAAGTCTATTTTGCTACTTCCGATTCCAGTCTCTATCACGTGGTGGAAGCGGCGACCGGCAAGCCGATTCTGAAACAGGAGGACAAAGCTTACATGTTCTCGTCGCCTGCGGTCACAAATGATGTCGTCTTTGTCGGTGTCCTGAACGGCACCCTTGAAGCGCGTGACCGCAATTCTGGCAAATTGCTTTGGGAATTTCAGACCGAGACGTCCAAGCAAAACGCAAACTGGGTCCTGACTGCAGATCGAAGATTCAACTTCCCGCTTTTGTTTTTCGATGGCTGGCGCGAAGGACCGGTCGTGTCGGCCGATCGGCAATTTGCCATCGGCGCGATCTTTTCGTCACCACTCGTGGCAAATGGCGTCGTCTATTTCGGCAGCACGGATGGTTTTCTCTACGCGCTGGAGTGAGGAGGTCCGACGCCGGACTGGCATTGTTAGGCACCAATGCACTGATAACCTCACGGGCATTTCGAAATCAACACTCGCGCCCGTTAGGCAAAGGTCGGATTCGAATTGTCGGCTCGCTAGCGGCTGGCTACTTCGCGGCGTCTTTGTTTTCGGACGGATTCTTGGAGCTGCCACCGCCACCGCGAACTTTTTCTTCTTTGCTGGGTTCAAGGTCGCGGACGAACATGTCGAACTCGATAACGCGCTTCTTTTTCGGATCTTCGTTGGGTTTCGTCTGTTGTGCCATAATTGCGCCTCCTGCGAGAGCGATGATGACGACCGCGTCCTGGTCTGTCGAGCAAAAACCGCTCTGGTGCGGGTCGATGTGGCGACGGTCCGCTGGTCTCGTAGGGTCAGCGAGACGTCGCTCGACAGCCAGTAAGGCGGGAACTTAGGCGAATCGTGCAGTTGCCTCTACATCATTTTTCACGGGTCTAGCCATTTTTCAGAAAGAGCCGCGTAGATTTCATGCATCGTAACCGGCTTACGATGGATCTAAATCGGGAAAAAGGTTCGTTTGCGGGGGACGCGCAAGTCCAAAGGTCGCCACGGCGAGTTTTCCACCGGACTAATATCGTTAAATCGTCCAAAGCGGACGGAAGCAGAAAAGTTCGTTTCGGGGAGACGCCAAAACCAGCACGCGAGGTCCGAGCTGGACTGGCATTGCTGAAGCGTTCCGCCATCGCTGAGGCTACGGCATGACAAGTGAAACGTTGAAGCCAACTCAGCCGTGGGCGGGTATGCGTTGAGGCTTCAGGTGTCTTTACCAAGTGCGGACGCGCTCTTCCGGTTTGAGGTAAAGTTTTTGTCCCGGTTTCACTGCGTAGGCCTCATACCAGGGATCGATGTTACGGACGGTTTGGGCGCGTTCACGATCCGGTGCGTGCTCGTTGGTCACGATCTGGGAACGCAAAGCCGCGTCCCGGATCTTTTGGCGCCACGACTGGGCGAAGGCGAGAAAGAATCGCTGGTCCCCGGTGAGTCCGTCAACGATGGGCAGCTCTTTGCCGTGGAGCGATAGCTTGTAAGCGTCGTAGGCGGCAGACAGACCGGCAACATCGGCGATATTTTCGCCCAACGTTTGCTCACCGTTCAGATGCAGACCGGGCAACGGCTCGTACTTGTTGAACTCCTCAACTAATTGCTGGCTGGCGGCTTTGAAATGGGCGGCGTCCTCCGGTGTCCACCAGTTGGCGAGCTTGCCTTCGGAATTAAATTCCGCGCCCGCATTATCAAAGCTATGGCTGATCTCGTGCCCGATGGTGGCGCCGATCGCGCCATAGTTGGCGGCAGCGTCCGCCTTCGGATTGAAGAAAGGCGCGTCCAGAATGGCAGCGGGGAAGTTGAGTCCGTTTTGGAGCGGGAGATTCAGGGCGTTGACCGTTTGCGGAGTCATCCACCATTCGTCGCGGTCGACGGGTTTACCCAGCTTGGCGAGCTGATGATGATATTCCCATTCCTCCGCTCGCCAGGCGTTCCCGAGCGGATCCTCACGACGAATGACGAGCCCGCGATAATCGCGCCATTTCTCGGGATAACCGACTCCAACACGCAGAGTTTTGAGCTTGGCTTTGGCCTGCGCTTTTGTCGCTGGCGCCATCCAGGTCAGCGCGTCGATGCGATGGTCGAACCCGGCGAGAAGATTTTTGACCATCTCCTGCACCGCCGCCTTGGATGAAGGAGGGAAAAATTTTGCCACGTAAATTTTTCCAAGAGCGTCGCCGAGATCGTCGTTGATCCTGGCAATGGCGCGCTTCCAACGGTCGAGCTGCTTTGGCGTTCCCTGCAGCGTTTTTCCATAAAAACCGAAACGCAGATCGTAGTAGGCCTGCGGAAGATAAGCGGCGTTCTGGCTGATGGTGTGGAAGGTGAGCCATTCTTTCCATGTTTCGATCGGCTCGCTCTCGACCAGGGCCGATAAACCTTTGATCGCGCTGGGTTGCCAGATGATGAACATCGGCTGTTTCTCCAGACCGGCGGCGCTCAGGTAAGCATCCCAGTCGAGTCCGGGCGCGTTCGATTTCAGGTCAGCGAGCGTGGCCGAATTGTTCGCCTTGTGCACGTCCTGGTTGGTGATGCGATCGACGTGCACGGTCGCCATCTTTTTTTCCAGCGCCATGATCCGATCGGCGCGGCTGGCGGGATCGCTCATGCCGGCAAGTTTCATCAAGTCGGCGATGTAGGTTTGGTAAGCGGTACGTTGCCTGGTAATTTCCGGCTCGGTGGACAGATAATATTCGCGATCGGGCATACCGAGCCCGCCCTGGAGAAGATAAGGAACGGTGCGATCAGGTTCGCTAAGCGCCTGGGTTAGCCAGACGCCGAACAGGTTCTCCGTCCACATCTCGGTGGCATTGAGCGGATCAACGTCGGCGCGCAGGCGTTCACCGAGTACGCGGGCCAGGTCTGTTTTCGATGTGATCCCGTCGATCTCGCGCAGTTTTTCTTTGAGAGGATCGAGTCCGCGTTTCTCGATGTTGGCCGTGTCCATGAACGCGGCGTAATAGGCGGCGATCATCCCCTCCGGTGTATCCGGCTGCGGATTGCCCGCGGCGACTTGGCGGACGAGATCGGCGTTGCGTTTTTCCGCGCGCTCGAAAACCTCGAAACCAGCGCCGGTGCTGGCGCGATCGGCGGGGATCTCGGCAGTTTTTCGCCAGCCGCCATTGGCGTATTCTTCGAAATCGTCGCCCGGTTTCACCGACAAATTCCGGTAAGCGGGGTTGATCCCGATCGTTTGATCAGTCACGCCCGCATCGGTGCATATCGCTGTCGCGACGGATCCGATCAAAGTCATCCCTGCTAGGAGCGCGATCTTCATTCCACAGCGTTTGACGATTATTTCCGAAACACAAACCGCGTCGTAAGAAAGGAGGAATTAAGAAGGATGAATTAGGAAAATGTGGCCTTTACCAGATTCGGACCCCTTTTGTGTCTCGTCAGGCGCCAAGATATTTGCGACCACAGAAAGCCAATTCAACAATGTCACTATGAATACTCCTTTGAATCCGAACAAAGCCCTCTGGGAAAAAGGCGACTTCACGCGTATTGCCGGCACGATGCGCGAAAGCGGAGAGGCACTGGTGCGGCAACTTGGAATCACCAAAGGGCTCAGAGTCCTGGATCTCGGATGCGGCGATGGCACCACCGCGATTCCGGCGGCGAAACTGGGAGCGGACGTGCTCGGCGTCGATATCGCGCGCAACCTGGTGGAGGCTGGGAATAGGCGGGCCAGGGAGCAAGGGCTGACTAACTGCAGGTTTCAGGAAGGCGACGCGTCGAATCTCGAGCAGTTACCGGATCACAGCTTTGACGTCGTCATCAGTATTTTCGGTGCGATGTTTGCGCCTAAGCCGTTCGAGGTCGCGAAAGAGATGGTGCGCGTCACGCGGCGGGGAGGCCGGATCGTGATGGGCAACTGGATTCCCAATGATCCGACGTTGGTGGCGCAAATTTTAAAGATCAGCTCAAACTACACCCCGCCACCACCGGAGGGTTTCGTTAGTCCGATGACGTGGGGAATCGAGGGGAATGTGATCGAGCGGTTTGCCGGCGGCGGAGTTCCGGCGGAGAAGATCTCATTCGCGCGGGACACGTTTACCTTCAATTTCGCCGGCCCGCCGTCCGCCTACGTGGATGAATTCAGGAAATACTATGGGCCGACCATGAATGCATTCGAAGCGGCAGAAAAGAGCGGTCGCGCGGCCGACTTGCAAAGAGAGCTGGAAGAACTGTTTAACCGCCAGAACAAAAGTAAGGATGCGACCTCTATTCCCGCAACCTTCCTGCGGGTGACGGTCGCTGTTTGAAAAGGCGTTTACAAAAGCGAGAATTAAGAACTCCGAAAGCTTTCGCGACTGAGAGCCTAAAATAAGAAAGATTCGGTCGACTCAAGCAGCGCCGAGCTTCGGGCTTTGGCCACCATCAGTCTTTATCAAGTCAGAACGAGTAAAGATTGGGACAACTGTGTGGCCGCGCTTCTCGATGTTTTCGCGTCCGCCTTGTTCTCTGTCGACCAGCACGATGACGAAAGCGATTTGTCCGCCGGCTTCTTCGATCGCGTCGATTGCTTGAATGGTTGAGCCGCCCGTGGTGATGATATCGTCAACTACGACGACTGAATTCCCCGGTGAGAAATTGCCTTCGATCCGTTTTTGTCGGCCATGTTCCTTCGCTGCTTTCCGGACCGTGAAGACCTGAAGCGAACTCGAAGGATCCTGGCGTTGTGCGGCGATACCGATGCTCAGCGCAACCGGGTCGGCGCCCAGCGTGAGACCGCCGATGGCATCCACATGCTTGCCCAACTTCGAGCCAGTTTTTTTTACCAGTTCCCAACCGACCTCGCCGATGAGGCAAGCGCCGCGCGGATCCAGAGTGGTGACGCGGGCGTCGACATAGAAGTCGCTCTTTGCGCCGGAGGCGAGGGTAAATTCGCCGTGACAAACGGACTTTTCTTGAAGAAGCGCGCGCAATTGCTCTTTAAGCGACGACTCCATCAAATCGAAACGCTCGGGCGGCAGTAGATGGTTGCAGGAGCAGCTGGTCGGATTTTGACGACGGAACTCACTTCATCCTGTCGAAGGTTTTCTGGAGCAATTCCAGATCGCTGGCATTTCCAGTTTTCTCGCGGGTAGTCTCGATCCATTTCTTCTCGAGAGCGTTCTTTGTCGGGCGGTCGTTCTGATAAAAGACGCCGAAGACGCCGGGGAATGGTAGTTGCGCCAGTTTGTAGGCGGCGAGCTCGTCGGTGACGTCGTGGCGCAGTTCGTCCTCGGGAGTGTTGTCCCACTTCTTTTCCTGGATCAGCTCAAAGCTGCCGCCTTTGCGCGGGTTCGCCGGATCGAAGGCGCCAGGATAAAATTCGACGCATTCACTTAAACATTCGATCGCGGAAAAGCCGGGATGATCCATCGCGCGTTCGATCATCTGGATCATGTGATTGACCTGGGTGGCATGGGTGCGCGCGATGAAGGTCGCGCCGGCGCTGATGAGTTGTTTCATCGGATTGACCGGCATGTCGATCGCGCCGGTCGGATCGGTTTTGCTTTTAAACCCGATGGGCGACGTGGGCGAGGTCTGCTTTTTCGTCAGGCCATAGACGAAGTTGTCCATGATGAAATAGACCATGTTGATGTTCTTGCGCGCGCCGTGATTAAGATGGTTGCCGCCGATGGAAAAACCGTCGCCGTCGCCGCCGAACAAAAAGATATGGAGGTCGGGTCGGGCCAGGCTGATGCCGGAAGCGAGCGGGACGGCGCGGCCGTGAATGAAGTGCGCGCCGTGGCCATTGACGAAATAGGGAAAGCGCGACGAACAACCGATCCCCGCGAGAGTGACGATCTTTTCGTGCTCGAGCTGGCGTTTCTCGAGGACTTTGTAAAAGGAAGCTAAAACGGCGAAATCGCCGCAACCGGGACACCAAGTGGGATGGTCGGCGGTGACGGCTTTTTTGGTAAGTTTTTCTCTAGGCTCCGATGCCGGAGGGGCGGTGGTTGTGGTTTCGCTCATAAAAATCAAAGATTTGAGGATGGTCTTCGGCGAGGCGCCGAAGACGACACGCAAGGGGGCGTGTCCTCCCAAGAAGGAAATGGGTTTCGGCTAGCAGCCGAAACGGACAGGCTGGCAGCCTGCGCTCCCCGGAGGAAGAGTTTCTCGCGCATAAACAAACAGAACATCGAACATCAAACCTCAAACATCAAACGTCGGCCTCTGGTCCCTTGGAGGCCGAAGCCGCGAGGAGCTCGCGGACTTCTTCGTCGGCGGTTTGGGAAAAATCTTCGTAGTATTGGCCGACGCCCATGAATGAGCCGGGCGTCTGCAAGCAAACGACCTCATCAGCTACGCTCCTGATCTCGTAGCAGGTACTCGGTGCGCCGACGGGGACAGCGACAATAATTTTCGCCGCGCCTTGCTGACGAAGCGCGGCAGCCGCGGCGCGCATGGTCGCGCCGGTGGCGAGTCCATCGTCGACTAGAATCACAGTCCGCCCACGCACCTCCGGCGCGGGACGATCACTGCGATAATCGCGTTCCCGCCGTTTCAATTCTTCGCGTTCGATTGCCGTGACCATCTCGACGATCGATTGCGCATCCGGCAGGACGTAGAGCACGTCTTCGTTCAGGACGCGGACGCCCCCGGAGGCGATTGCGCCCATGGCGAGTTCTTCGTGACCAGGCACGCCGAGCTTGCGCACCACGAAAACATCGAGCGGAACGCGGAGCCGCTGTGCTACTTCGAACGCAACCGGGACACCGCCGCGCGGGAGAGCGAGAACGATGACGTCGTCGCGTCCAGTGTAGCTCAACAATTCTTCGGCTAGCTGCCGACCCGCGTCGGTCCGGTCCTGAAAAATAAATGATGGCGGCACGGCCGCAAAACCAGTTAGCCTTCGGGCGCGAGCTCAGGCGTGCCCGTCACTCGCGTTGGCACGAGACGAATTGCCGTTCCCACTGTTTCTTCCGCAGGCGCGTCGCCGGCTTCGTGATATTCGGCATCCTGATTCACCTGCCACAGATCGTAAAGTTTCGTGTTGGCGATGATGTTTTCGGCGCAAAGCATTGCCGTCATCATGGCATGATCCTGGTTGTTGTATTTGTGCATGCCGTTGCGGCCAACGAGATGAAGATTGGGATAACGGCGGTCGAGTTCGTCGCGAATGGTGTCGACGTGTTCCGCGTAATCGTCGTCGTAAACCGGATACGCTTTTTTCTGTCGCACAACGCAGCCATCGAGGACATCGCCCTCACGGGCCAGGCCGATCTCGATCAACTCGCGCTGGGCCAGCGCAATCAGGTCTTCATCTTTCGAATCCCAGAGCCCGTCGTGTTCGAAACAAAAGTACTCCAGTCCGTAGCAGGCTTTGTCTGGATCGGGCACCATCTCCGGCGACCAGGAACGGAAGTTTTGGATCCGGCCCACTTTCACACTCGGATCGTGGATGTAGATCCAGTTATCGTGAAAAGCGTCGCGGTTCTTCAGGATCAACATTACGGTCAGGAAGTCGCGATACTTCAGTGAATCAGCAGCGCGCTTTGCTTTTTCGGAAACGGCGGGCTCGAGACCGTTGATCAATTCGCGCATTGGGGCCGAAGAGATGACGTGTTCGGATTCGAGGGCATGTTCGTTGCCGTGCTGGTCGCGATAGATTGTCGTCCACGTCCCGTTAGCATCATCGTACTGGCACCGGGTCACGCGGCAGCCCATTTCGATCGCGCCGCCCAGCGCTCTGGTTTTTTCCGCGCACGTCTCCCACATCATTCCCGGTCCGCGGCGCGGATACTTAAACGAGTTGATCAAGGTCTTGATTACTTTGGAGCTGTCTTTCGAGCGGCGTTGCGGGAAAAGCGCGTTCTTGATCGCGCTGCCTAATGACAAACCCTTGATCCGTTGCGCCGCCCAATCGGCCGAGATTTCGCGGCAACTCATTCCCCAAACTTTCTCGGTGTAGCTCTTGAAGAAAGTATTGAAGAGACGTTTGCCGAATTGGTTGCTGACCCAGTCTTCAAAGTTGCGCGGATCGCGCACCGGCATGAGGCGCGCTTTCAACCACGACAAAACGCAGAGGATGGATTTGAGGAGGCCGAGTTTCACCAGCGCTTCGAACGGGCGGAGCGGGTAGGCAAAAAATTTGCCGCCGTAGAAAATGCGCGAGCTGCGTGGCCGATCGAGCATGTCCTGCGGCAAAATCTCGTTCCAAAGATCGTTTACTTCTTTCGACTTCGAGAAAAAGCGATGACCGCCGATGTCAAAATGAAAACCTTTGTAGGTGGCGGTGCGGGAAATCCCGCCGACGTAAACCGGATCGGCTTCGAGAACGGTGGCACTAACCTCGTTCTTCGACAAAAGATAAGCGGCGGTAAGACCGGCCGGTCCGGCGCCGATTATGGCTACGTTCGTTTTCATTAAATCAGGCAACCCAATTTCCCCGTGTAAAATTCCAAATGTACCAGCTTTCGAGGCCCAGCCCCGCCGCGCTGATCAACGCGGTTACAGTCACCGCGCTTGCTCGTCCCAGCCACGAGCGGAGGGGAAGATTGTGCAAATAATGCAAAAGCGCCAGTACGATAAGCGGATGGAGACAAAATTCGTAACGCAGCATGCTTTCCATATGCACGCAGGCGACGCCGGAGACGGAGAGGAAATAGAGAATGAAGGCGGTGAAATAAAATGGGATGCGCACAGTACGATTGGTTTGACGGCGCGCGCCCGGTAAAAATTCGGAAGCAAAAATCCCGAGCAGCAGGAGGCCCCCGAACGTCATCGCCATCTGGCTCATTTCGGTGGGATCTTCGAGTGCGGGCAGGAGCCAGTGATAGCTCGATGGTTTAAAGATGGCCAGGTAATCGGGTTCAATTGCCCAGCCGAACTGCTGCGTTAGCATGTAGATGTCCCAGCGTCCCCAGCGGAACTGGCAGTAAACGAAAAATCCGAGGCCGCCGAGCATGGCGGATGCGCTGAGGAGAGCAGTCGCCCCATAATTCGCCAACCAATCGCGAACGTTCGTCAATTTGCGCCAGCCGAGCTCCCAAATCCTTTTCACCAGCGGCGCAAGCGCGCAGGGCAAGCCGACGATTCGGGTCGCCGACATGAGGATACCGTGAATCGCAGCCAAAATTCGCGCGCCTCGCGATTCTGTCCCGCTCCAGTAGAGGAAACCGAGCAGCCCCATTAAAAAGAGCGATTCGGAATAGCCGGTGACGAGAAAAAAGGCGGCGGGATGCGCCAGAATGGCGAGCGCGCCCAGCAACTGCCAACCGGAAGGCAGGTTCCACCGTTCGCAGAAGAGGAAGAAGTAGGTCCAGAAACCCCAGGCGGCGGATTGGGCTGTAATTAGTAAGGCGTTTTCGGCTCCGAGATCGAGCCCGCGATGCAATATCCAGGCGATTGTGGGGTAGGCGGGGAAGAAACCGGTATTGGAGACTTCCATCATTTTGTGGGAAATCGGCGGTACAATCGTTTGGTAACCACGATTAACGATATTGGCGAACCAGTAGCTATCGTGTTGGAGGAGTGTTTGATAGCGGTATTCGAATGGCCCATCGGGTGCCAAAAGGAAGATCGCGACCAGCATTTGCAACAGCGTGACGACAAGGCCGGCGGAAAGGGCTTTGGCTGTAGCGGATATCCGAATCATGTTGCGAGCCGGTGGAAGGGCAGAGGAAACCGGAACGGCCCGCGGAATGCAAGGCTCTTCCAGCCCGGCGTTGCCCTTATTATATAGTACGGCGGTCACGGTGCGGTTTTTTGACGCTGTTGCTCTCGCTTTATTCGCGTGTGAGCTGGGCTTCCCGCTTTTCCTCAAGGAGCGGCGATCTCCGACCGCCGTTTGTAAACGTCGGCGACTTGGAAGGCCCCGCTCCCCGAACGAAAATCGCCTCAGGCTGCGAGTTCCGTCTCGCCGACAAGGCCCCGATAAAGCTCCTCGTAGCGTTGCGCTGCAGCTGACCAGGAGAATTCCCGCGCCATCGCCCGGCGAATCAGGCCAGTCCAAACTGTGCGATCGCGAAATAGGGCACGGGCGCGCTTGTCCCGCGCCATCGCCCGGCGAATCAGGCCAGTCCAAACTGTGCGATCGCGAAATAGGGCACGGGCGCGCTTGATCGAATCCCAAAACGCTTCCGCGGAATAGTCGTAGCAAAGGAAACCATAGCCCGACTCGGAAGGCTCAAGCGTCGGATCGTAGTCCTGGACGATCTCCTGAACCCCGCCGCTGGCATACGCGACCGGGAGCGCGCCGTATCGCAAGCTATACATTGCGATAAGCCCACTGGGCTCGAACCGCGACGGTATCAGCGTGATATCGGAACCGGCTTCGATCAGGTGAGCCAGCCTTTCATCGAAATGACGGCGATAGGCGAATCGTGCTGGATAGCGGCGGGAAGCGATGGCGAGAGTGGTTTCGAACGCCGGGTCGCCTTCGCCCAGAATAATTAGGCGCACGTCATCCGTCAGCAGGCGATCGAAGAGCGGGGTCAGAATTCCAAAACCTTTTTCGGCGACCACGCGTGTGACCATTCCGAAAACCGGACCGCGCGGCGCGGGGGCGAGATGGAGATGTGAGAGCAAAGCGTCGCGACAGATCATTTTGCCCCATAATTTTTCGGAACCGAAATGAGCCGGCAGCAGCGGATCGGTTGCCGGATTCCAGCGCGCGTAATCGGCGCCATGCAAGATGCCACTGAGTTTGTGGGCATTTTCACGCAGAACGACGTCGAGGTCATAGCCGCCATCGGGTCGGAGGATTTCGCGCTTGTGATGTTCACTGACGGTGGTGACGCGATCGGCGAAAACGATGCCGGCTTTCAAGAAATTGAGGCGGCCGAAAAATTCGACCCCGCGGAGAGAGAAAAAGCGCTGCGGCAAATTGGTGAGAGCGAAGTCGAGGCCCCAAAAACTTCCCTGCTCCGCGAGTCTATGAATCGTTAGGACAGTGGCGAAAGGCAGATTGTGCGCCTGGATATAAACTGGGATGAGCGCGGCGGCCCAATCGTGCACATGCAGAATCTGCGGGGCCGGGGTCAGGCGTCGCGCCAGTTCGATGGCGGCCTTGTTAAAAAAAATGAAACGGGTGGCGTTGTCTTCGTAGGCGATGCCATGTTCGCCGTAAATTTCGGGGCGATCGAAAAATTCATCGCACCGAACAAAAAATAATTGTACCCCGCTCGAGGTCCGGGCTTCCAAAAATTCCACGACATAATTTTTTTCGCCGACGCGGATGTCAACGGTGATGCCGGTATCGTTTATTTCGACTTCATTATTCTCGCGAATCTCGCGATAAAACGGCAGGACTACGCTAACTTCGTGGCCCCGCTCGCGCAGTTCGTGGGGCAGGGCATCGAGCACGTCCACCAGCGCCCCGGCGCGGTGCAGGGGCGGCGCTTCTGCACTGATCATCAAGATGCGCATAAGATGTTTGATGTTCGATGGTTGAGGTTTGATGTCAAAAACACCGGGGGGTCAAAATCGCAGTTATGCGCGTTCATACCACCATCACACGTCATCCCGAGCGAATGCGAGGGATCCCAGTGCGAAGGCTTTAAGGCAACTTCATGGGATCCCTCGACTGTCGCCCGGGATGACAGGCTAATTTTTGTATTCGCGCTTGACCCACTCCAGCGCTTCCTCGTGCGTTTTGAGGGCGCCTTCGAGCTGGCGTGTTTCCACCGCTTCCAGAATTTCGCCAAACTTTGGGCCCGGTTTCATTCCCAACGCGATCAAGTCATTTCCCGTAACCAAGGGCGGCGGAATGATCGGCTCGTTCGCGAACTCTTCCTTTTTGCGTTGAAGAAATTCGTAATTGTCGAGCATGGCATGGCTGCCAGCGCAATCGACGCGATGCAGCTCCAGTTCATCTTCAAAAGTTGGACGGGCCATGAATCGTTTCAGTTTGGCGACGCGCATTCGGGGCACGTCTTTAAAAACCATGTGCTGGCGCACCATCTCCACGGCCGCGTCGATTTCCGCGCGCGAAAAACGCAGACGCTCCATGATCTGTTCGGTCATCTCCGCGCCGATGCGATCATGCTCGTTGAAACGGATGCGGCCGTCCGCATCCACCGTCGCCGTCCGCGGTTTGGCGACATCGTGAAGGATGACGCTGAAAACGAGCGGCACGGAAACGTTTTCCGGCAAAAGCTCCAGCATTAATCGAGTGTGCTGAAAGACATCGCCCTCGGGATGAAACTGCGGCGGTTGGGCACAACCTTTCATCGGCTCGATCTCGGGCAGAACTGCGCGCAAGAGGCCGGAGCGATCGAGCAAATCCCAGCCGCGCAATCGTTGCGGTGAAAGAAAAACACGGACCAGCTCGTCGCGAATTCGTTCGGCGCTGATCTCGGTGATGGAAGAGGAGCTTTGCTGCAGCGCGCTCCAGGTTTCGTTTTCAATTTCAAACTCGAGCACAGTCGCAAAACGAATTGCACGCAGCATTCGCAAGCGGTCTTCCGCAAAACGTTGCGCCGGATCGCCGATGGCGCGGATCAATTTCGCTTTCAGATCGGCCCGGCCACCGACGAAATCGATCACTTCGTTCTTCACTGGATCGAAAAACATTCCGTTGATCGTGAAGTCGCGCCGCCGCGCATCTTCCTCTGGCGAGGAAAAATGAACCTCGCTCGGGCGACGTCCGTCCAAATAAACATCGTCGGAACGGAAGGTCGCGACTTCGAATTGGAATTCGTTTTCCAAAACGACAATGACGCCAAAGTGTGCGCCGACCGCATAAGTGCGCGGGAACAATTTCTGCACTTCCTCCGGACGCGCGTCGGTCGCGATATCGATGTCTTTTGGCGCAAGCTTGCGCACCATGTCGCGGACGCAGCCGCCGGCGAAGTAGGCGATATGGCCCTGTTCGCGCAGTTTTGCCGCGATGGTGCGTGCGGTTCCTTCCATTGTCACAGCTACCAGTTTTGCATTGTGCAGCCTTGTAGGGCAACCGTTCCCGGTTGCCAGTTTGCGGGAATCGGCAGGCGGACTTCCGGCTCGTAGAGCCATACAGCTCGGAGAGAGCGCCGCCCTGCAATTTGGCCGCAGAACGCGGGCGACTGAGGTCAATCACCCTGCGCGGCGACCACCGGTACTTGTCGCAAGGTATGAATGATGAAGCAGATCACCGCGATACAGATGCAGGAATCGGCGACGTTGAAGGCCGGCCACGGGTTGGCAAAGCGAACATGTAAGTTAACGAGAAAAAAATCGATGACATGACGCTGGGTCAGCCGGTCGGTCAGATTGCCCAAAACCCCGGCCAGGAGCAGAGCGAGCGAGAGATTGCGCCAGGCATCTTTGTGATCTTGTTTTCGCAAGAGAAGGAAAACCACCGCGACCAGGGCAATGCACGAGAGCACGATAAAAAACGCGTTGTTGTTTTTGAAGGAACCAAAAGCCGCGCCGGTGTTGGTAACATTTACCAGATAAAACCAGCGAGGAACGATCTCGAGTTGGGATTCGGCATCGATGTGATGCAAAATCCAATACTTGCTGATCTGATCGAGCGTATAGAGCGGCAGGGAAAGGAACGCTATCCACTTCATATTCGGAACACGAGCCTTTGGCCTGCGCGCCCAGCGGGTTTGTAACCCGCTGCCGCATTGCCAGCAGACGGCAGGTCGCTTTTTGTCGCGCGATCAGCGGAGGGCGGATCCCAGTTAATATTCGAATGTTGCAGGTGCAACACAGAAATGTAAACTGCGGCGGCGAGAGGCGACTTCGCTGGACGCACAGACTGAAAGTCTGTGTTGCCATCGCGAAGCGGAGGGACGCGCTTCCGCGCGCCCTGGACGTGCAGAAGCATGTCCCTCCGGGGCACTGCAAGATTCGGCGACGCTGCGTTCACGGGCTCGCCCGCCCCGGCGGGTAAACTCAAGCTCGCCCCTCCATTTTTGTTATCGACGCGACCACGCTTTCACAGCGGTCGCACAAATCGGGGCGCGCCGCACTTTGCCCGACAGTTTGGCGATGGCGCCAGCAACGCGCGCATTTTGCGTACGGCGTTTTCTCGACAAGGGCGGACGCTTCGTCCGCGTCTTCGATGATGAGGTCACTTAGAATAAAAAATTCTTCGAGCTCCTCCTTCGAAACCGAACCGATTGTTTTTCGGTCGCATTTCAAGATGACCCGAGCCTCGAGCGAGTTGCCGATCAGTTTTTCCTGACGCGCTTTTTCCAACGCCTGGCCGATGACGCCGCGCAGTCTTAGTAACTGATCGATTTGCTGGTTGACGGATGCATCACGCACGCCTTCACCGATCTCTGGGAATAACTGCACGTGAACGGAATTTGTAGCCGCGGTCGCTGACCGCGGGCCGGCGTCACCGACGCCGGCTACAATGTAACTCCA
Source organism: Verrucomicrobiota bacterium (assembly GCA_003221295.1). Lineage (GTDB taxonomy): Bacteria > Verrucomicrobiota > Verrucomicrobiia > Chthoniobacterales > UBA10450 > AV69. The sequence goes on from QHRA01000073.1 coordinate 14,599, forward strand.
CGCCTCCTCGGCAGTGAATGCCAGGACCGGTGCGAGCAAACGACAGAGCGCGTCGAAAATTTTATGCATCGCAAATTGGGCGGCGCGGCGTCGCGACGAATCGGGCGCGTCGCAATACATTCGGTCTTTGGTGATGTCGATGTAGAGGCTGCTGAGATCGACTGCGCAGAAGTGATTGATAGTGTGGTAAACCTTGTGGAACTCGAAGGTTGCATAGGCGTTCCGGCATTCCGCGATGACATGATCGAGCCGATCGAGAATCCAGCGATCGATTAACGTCGCGCGACCTAAGAACCCCTCACCTTCATCCTCTCCCCTGCGAGAGGAGAGGTCTGCGTTTTTTGTAGCGGCGGTCTGTGACCGCCGATCTTCCGCGTCTTGGTTTCGGCGCTCATAGAGCGCCGCTACAGGTTTCGAGTCGGGGAAATCAAAAAGATTTCCTAACAAGATGCGGAGAGTATTGCGAATGCGGCGGTAGGTATCGCCCAGACGGGTGAACATTTCCTCGGAGAACGGAACATCGTCTCCAAAATTAATGCTGCTCGCCCACAATCGAATTAGATCAGCGCCGTGTTTTTTTACGAAATGCCCGGCGTCCGTCGGCTTGTCGTAAGTACCGGACTTGGAAATTTTCTTTCCATCGAGATCGACGACGAACCCATGAGTCAGACACATCTTGTAGGGGGCGCGATCATTCAGGACGATGCTGGTCATGAGCGACGACTGAAACCAGCCACGATGCTGATCGGTTGCTTCGAGATACATGTCGGCCGGGTCCCGCAATTCCGGATGAGTGGCGCAAACCGCGCGGTGCGACACGCCGCTATCGATCCAGACGTCGATGGTGTCGTTGCGTTTGGTGGTTCCTTTCGGCAATTCCAGCTCGCGCGCGAGTTCGGCATCGCTTAATTCGAACCAGACATTCGAACCGCGTTGCGCGACAAGATCGGCAAGTCTGCGAATCCAATCGTCGTTTAATGTTGCTCGCCCTTCTATATAGAAGACGGGCAATGGGACGCCCCAACTGCGCTGGCGCGAGATGACCCAGTCAGGGCGCGATTCGACCGTTCCGGCGATGCGGTTTTCGCCCCACGAAGGGACCCATTTTATTTGATGATGAATGGCATCCAGCGCTTTGCCGCGGATCTCGTCGAGGCGGATAAAAAATTGTTCGACCGCGCGAAAGATGATCGGTGTTTTCGAGCGCCAGCAATAGGGATAGCTATGATGAAAATTTTGTTCGGCCAGAAGCATGCCGCGCTCGCGCAGGATGCGAATGATGTCGGCATTGGCGTCGAAGACATATTTGCCGACGAGTTCCGGAATCCCGACCTCGTTAGTATAGCGGCCATGATCATCAACCGGCGAGAGAATGGGGAAACTGTTTTTTGATCCGAGCAGGTAATCGTCTTCGCCGTGACCGGGTGCGATGTGGACCGCACCGGTGCCAGTGTCCATGGCGACGAACTCGGCCAGCAGAACCATGGCAGTGCGCGGCAGAAAGGGATGTTGTGCGCCGATGCCTTCGAGTTTGTCGCCGGGAAAAGATTGCATCGGTTCGCCGGTTGGTTCGAAACCGGTGGCGGCACAAAATTGGGGAACGAGTTTGTCGGCGAGAACGAGAGTTTCGGTTCGGGACGCTGAGGTCCCTTCAACATTTGGCTTGGTGAATTCCTGGACGACATAAATTTCTTTCGGATG
>QHRA01000169.1 GCA_003221295.1 Verrucomicrobiota bacterium
GACCCCGTTGACAATCAGCTGCACGTTCGGGCCTCCCATGTCGCGAAGCTTGATTCGCTGGCCGATCTTGACGTCGAAGCTGTGGATTTGCTGTCCGAGAAGGGAGCTGGCAAGCAGCGCGCTGATAATGACGGCCAGGAGAACCTGTTTCACAGCCTTGTCCTAGCGGAGCGGGAGACGCGCGGCAATGTCCAAACGCGCGGCCGAGAGGAAACCTTCTCCAGCGCGTCCTGACGGCGTGACCGTGCGATTCGCTCTGCGTCGAAAAGTGCTAATAAAGAGGAGAACTGCTATTTGCCTTCCTCGGCTCAGCTGTTTAAGCGCTCCACGCCCCAAGCTTCCTGCTTTATCTATTAACCGTTAGCTATGAGATTTTGGCCGCGCGCAATTATCAAATATCAATACGCCATTTGAAACTCGCTCCCTGCCCGCAATGCAAGTCCGGCTCGGACCTCGCTCCTACTCTCGTCACGAATGCCAGTCCGGTCGAAGACTCGCCCCACCACGGCGGGCAAGCTGTGGAGAGCTCGGACCCTTCCATGTCGCTCATCCCATTCACTTCATTCAGCGAACTGGCCGCTTCTCTCGAAGTGTCAAAGAATTTAGACTCGCCCCTCAGATGCTCCTTTTTTGCGCGTCCGCGGCGGGAGTCTATTGGGGTTGCGGGACAACGCGAAGATAGGGCTTAGGAGCCTTCCACCCCTCGGGATAGAGCCGTTTGGCTTCGTCGTCTGAGACCGCTCCCGAAATGATGACATCTCCGCCGGGCTTCCAGTTTACAGGGGTTGCGACTTTGTGTTTGGCCGTGAGTTGGATAGAATCGAGCACCCGCAGCACTTCATCGAAGTTGCGGCCGGTGGTCATCGGGTAGCTCAGCATCAGCTTGATCTTCTTGTCGGGACCAACCACGAAGACTGTGCGCACGGTGGCGTTGTCCGCCGGCGTTCTGCCCTCCGAGGTCTCTCCCTCTGCGGCTGGGAGCATGTCGTAGAGCTTGGCGACCTTCAGCTCCGGGTCGCCGATCATCGGATAATTTACCTTGTGACCCTGGGTCTCTTCGATGTCCTTGGCCCACTTACCGTGCTGAGTGACAGGGTCCACGCTCAGCCCGATGATCTTGCAGTTGCGCTTTTCAAATTCCGGCTTCAATCCCGCCATGTAGCCCAGTTCGGTGGTACAGACGGGAGTAAAATCTTTCGGGTGAGAAAATAAAATGGCCCAACCGTCGCCAATCCAATCATGGAATCGGATGTTCCCCTGCGTGGTTTCGGCGGCGAAGTCAGGCGCTGAATCATTGATGCGTAGTGACATGGCAAACTCCTCGTTGAAGGTTCTAGTAAGGGAAGAAATCCGGAGCATCATGCTAGATAGGCCCATTTTATCATGTCAAGCCTTTCCGATTTTCCCTGCTCCCTTTCCTACCGGGGAAGCAGTTGGCGGCTAGACCGGCCGCTGACAAATAACCCCGACGAACACTCGGAAATCTCAGCCACACGAATCAAGTGGCGCGCGACGGCGGGTGGAGCAGATTAAGCTGTGCACCAGATTGCCGGCGGCGGAGTAGATTGGAAGGCTATCCGCGAGGATTTCCCGATCCTGCGCGAGCGCGCCCACGGCCATCCCTTGATTTACTTCGATAGCGCCGCGACATCGCAGAAACCGCAGGCGGTGCTGGATGCGCTGCGGAATTACTACGAGCATGACAACGCCAACGTGCATCGCGGCCTGCATGAGCTGAGCTCGCGCGCGACCGAAGCGTACGAAACTTCCCGCCAGCACGTCGCGAAATACATCGGCGCTGCGACAGCCAACGAGATCATCTTCACCCGCGGGACGACCGAAGGCATCAATTTAGTGGCGCAGGCGTGGGGCGGGAAATTTCTTCGCGCGGGTGATGTGATCCTGCTGACTGAAATGGAGCACCACAGCAATCTGGTGCCGTGGCAATTGCTGGCTGCGCGCACGGGCGTACGGCTGCGTTTCGTGCCGGTGCGCGACGATGGCAGGCTGGCCCTCGAGGAGCTCCCGTCTTTGCTCACGCCGGAAGTGAAACTCTTCGCTTTTACCCACATCTCAAACTCGCTCGGGACGATCAATCCGGTGGCGAAGCTTTGCCAGAAAGCACGGGCGATGGGCGTGCTCACGCTGGTGGATGCGGCGCAGAGCGCGGGACATTTGCCGGTCGACGTGCAGGAATTGGGTTGTGATTTCCTGGCCTTCTCCGGGCACAAAATGTGTGGACCGACTGGGATCGGAGTGCTCTACGGACGGGCGGAGTTGCTTGATGCGATGCCGCCGTGGCACGGTGGCGGCGAGATGATCGTCAGCGTTACCCTGGAAAAAAGCGTGTTCAAGAAAGCGCCGCACCGATTCGAAGCCGGCACCCCGAACATCGCCGGTGCGATTGGCCTCGGCGCAGCCATCGAGTACATCGAAGGAATCGGACGCGCGGCGATTTTTGAACACGACGGACGGCTGGCCGAATACGCGATGGAACGTCTGGCAGAATTGCCCGGGATGCGTGTGCTTGGACCATCCGGACAGCGCGGTGCCCTGGTTGGTTTCGTGATGGACTCGGCGCATCCGCACGATCTGACCACGTTCGCGGACCAGCACGGCCTGGCGCTGCGTGGCGGGCACCATTGCAATCAACCGCTCATGCGAAGATTCGGTTTGCCGGGGACCACTCGCGCCAGCTTCTACTTCTACAACACGATCGATGAGATCGATCGCATGATCGAAATTCTCCGTGCCGCCGCGCGTTTCTTTACATGAGCTTGGAACTAGAAGAGCTTTATCAGGAGGTCATTCTCGATCATTCGCGGCGCCCGCGGAATTTCGGCGATCTGGCTGACGCAGCGGTGCGGGTTCATGGCGATAACCCCGCGTGCGGCGATGAGATTCATCTCAGCGTAAAATTCGGGCCGGACGGCGAATTGCAGGAGATCAAATTCACCGGACACGGCTGCGCGATCAGTCTGGCATCCGCCTCATTGATGACGATGAAATTGAAAGGGAAAAGCCGCGCGGAAGCAGAGGGGATGCTGCGCGCCTTTCACGATTTGGTGACGGACGAAACGGCCGAGGCGCCGCGGACGTTGGGCGATCTTCGAATGATGCAGGGCGTGCGGAAATTTCCTCAGCGGGTCAAGTGCGCCATGCTGGCCTGGCGGGCGGTCGAGCAGGCGTTGCTGCAAAGCGCAGGCGAAGCGACTATTTCGACCGAAACCGATTTTGCCGCGCCGCGAAGGCTGGTATGGGTTGAATCCCATTAAAGGATAAACCATAATTTTCTTTTACCGGGGTCGTCAGCAGTTTGATCGAGCGCGAAGTGCGGCTGAAAATTATTCGCGAGGAGTTGATCGATTAACTCGGTCACACCTTCACCATATGGGTGCTCCGTAATGAAATCGGCCCGCTCCTTCAAGCTGGGCAAAGCGTTGGCCACCGCGATACCGCAACCGCAAATGCGAAGAAAGGCGTGATCGTTTTCCGCGTCGCCGACCCCGATGACCTGCCGCGCGGAGAGCCCCAAACGAGACAGCCCTTCACGTAAGCCGGTGGCTTTGTTCACACCCGCTGGCAGCACCATGACCGAGCCTTTGTTAAAAATCACTTCCAACTCGAGACGCATCGCTTTGATCGTTTGCAGAACAGTGATCTCGTACGGCTCGACCGTCGCCACGATCACGCGCCCTACTGCCACCGGGACACCGCGCGCTCTTAGCTCTTGCGCAAACCCTGCCGGAGCCGGCTCTGCCAGAACTTTTATCCGCCCAGTCGTCGGCCAATAAAGCAGTGCGCCATTTTCCGCCACGACGAAATCGCAAAGCCCGATGTCCGGAAAAACCTGCTTGAGTTCTTCGAGTCGGCGCCCAGTCACCAGCAGCAGCTTCTTGCCCGAGGCGCGCAGACGGTGGATGGCCGCCAGAGTTTTCGCGCTCACTGTGCCCCGATGCGCCAAAGTCCCGTCGTAATCCGTTGCCAGCGCCAGATAAGGCTTAATCATCGCGAGTGACGTCCAGTTCCGCGAGCTGGGCGGAGAGCCAGTCTGCCGCGCTCCACGAATAAACACTCTCGCGCAAAGTCGTCAGACGCGCGGCGCGTTCCTCGCTCCTCATGCCCAGCGCGCGCTCCATCGCCCGGGCAGTTCCTTCAATATCCAGCGGAGAAACGAGCAACGCGCTGTCCGCCGTGATCGCGGCTACGCCCGCCGTCTCGGAGATCACAGCCACGCCGGGTCGTTGCGAAACCACCGCCCATTCCTTCACCACAAGATTCATCCCATCCTCGCGCGAATTTGCCAGCAGCACATCGCATTGCTCCATTGCCGCCAGCGCTTGTTCGCGATCGTTCGTATAAAAAACTTGGATCGGTTCCCCCTCGCAGCCCGCGGCGAAACGCGTGTTCACTTCGTCGATCATTGTGTAGACAGCGTCCCGGTAATTTCGATAGACGCTCAAGTCCGTGCGCGAAGGAATGAGAAACGCGAGGAAGCGAACGTTGCGGCACAGGTCGGGTCGCAACTCCAAAAGGCGTCCGAAAGCACGGAAGCCGATGATCTGGTTCTTGCTTGGATCGAGTCGATCCACGCGAATAATCGTTTGCTTTCCTTCGTCGCGGCCCCTTCCCGCCTGCCAGCCCGTCCACGGGGCCAGCCTCTCGCGCGCAGCCGCGACCGCTGGAGATTGCATCGATTGCTCCACCGCGGCGGGATTGGTGCTCGCGGAAAAGGCGCGCACCCTAACGAGTCGTCCATCCCGCGCTGCGACGGTTCCGTTCTTGTAATCGACCTTCGCTCCGAGCAATTCTTCGCAGCAGCCGAGGAATGGTCGCGAGTCCCATTCGGTCTGCATTCCCACCACGTCGGCACCAAGAAGGCCCTGCAAAATCGTGTCGCGCCAGCTCTGCGGAATCAATTTGAGCATCGTAAAATCGGGAAAGGGAATGTGCGTGAAGTGCAAGCTCGGCACCTCAGGAAAAACCTCCCTTAACAACGCAGGCAATGGATAAAGATGGTAGTCCTGAATTAGGAAAGCGCGCGGCTTGATCCCTGATTTGCGGATGGCCCGTGCGATCCGGAGATTCGCCTCCAGATAACCATCAGTCCAGGCACGATGCCGCTCGGCATCCAGCGAGGAATAACCAAATTGCCCCACCAAATGATGCTGCAACATCCAGAGCACCTCATTACTGATCGTTCCGTAGTAAGCCTGATAGATTTTCGACGGTAAGGGCACCGGCACAATGTGGTGCTCGGGATCCGTTTGATCCGCGGCGGTTGTAAACAAAGCCGCGCGAGATTCGCTGGCCGGAGGCGCTTCCGAAACGCAACAGAACCAGGTCACGTCTGACTGACGCGCGAGCGGATCGATCATGCTGACCAACCCACCCGAAGCGGGACGGACCACCCAGTGGTCATCCTGCCACACGAAGTCGTTAGGTCCGCGATTGGAGACGATGATCAGATTCCCGGCACTGTGCTTCGTTTGATTCATCGACACATTATTGGTCGGCAGACGTAGCACGAGGCGGCCCAGTCGACCATCCCCGTCACGCATTCCCGCCTTAGGACTACAGGATCACAACACTTGATCCCATCTCGCGGCGCAGCGCGCCAAGACGCCACCCGCGGCCGATCTTCATCCCCAGGCATTACGGTGTGGCCTGACTTTCGGCCCACAATATCCAATTCAAAGTCATTTGGCTCGTATCCACTCGCGACCGGGTATACGACACTCCCAGTACTGAATACGCCTCCGACGAGCAAATTGCCACTTGGATCGTGTTACCGCTTTAGATCTGTAGCGATCTCGGCGAACGGAGCGAATGGGATGAGCGACACAGAAAGTAAAGCTGCGAGGGAAGCAGTATGTGAGTGTTGGCAACAAGCGAATTTCAATTGGGCGATGGCGGCTTAAAGCTGATGACCGATAACAGTTAACCGATAACTCAGGAGTTTTGCTCGTGTGCTTGTGCAAAAAGTGAGGACTAACCCCGATTCTCTCCTGCCCGCGTAAATACGTTCAACTACGGAGATGCGAGCGGCCGAAGTGCGAGGTCGATCAGGAAAGCAGGAACCAGGAATTACATCTCGCCTCGCGGCTAGTCTCTGCTATTGGCTGCGGGTTCGACCTCGCGCCGC
>QHRA01000074.1 GCA_003221295.1 Verrucomicrobiota bacterium
TGATCGCAGCGCTTGCTATCTGGCCGCCGGACGGCCCGTGATCACGCAGGAAACCGGGTTCACAAAGATTTATGGCCACCAAGGCGGACTCTTTGGTTTTCGCAAACTTCCTGAAATCGCCGAGGCGGTGCGTGAAATTAACGCCGATTATCGCCGTCATTCGCGCATCGCGCGCAAGGTCGCGCGAGAATTTTTCGAAGCCGAAAAAGTGCTTGCTTCGCTGCTCGATCGCGCCGGTTTGTAGCACAACCATCTTGGCTGTGGGGCCAACGGCATCTTGCCCGTTGATCAGCATCACCGTGACGGGGCAAGATGCCCGGTCGCCTCAGAAGCTTGAACCCTGTGCCACGATCCGTTGTCTATCTTCCACCATGCGCAATTTGCATTTCAACCGTGCCGTTTCATCTTCTCGGACTTTGGGGATGAAACGTCTTTTCGTTTGCGCGCTGCTGCTTTGTGCGGGCGCTGATCTTTTCTCGCAGCAAAACACTCCGCCTTTGCAGCAGCAAGACATTCCACCGGTGGCCCCGCAGCAGAACACTCCTCCATTGCCACCGCCAGAAGAAGGCGCGCTACCAGCAAAACCGAGCGTGACTCCCCCACCCGTTGCTCCGATCGTGGTTGCCGCTCCGAAGCAACCTAACGGCAAAATTCAGAAAAGCCTCGTTCGGATTACGTCAACCGAAGTTGAGCCCGATTATCGCGCTCCTTGGAATACCGGCGCGATCGGTCGCGGGGTTGGCGCCGGCTTTGTCATCGACGGCCCACGCATCATGACCAATGCGCATGTCGTTAGCAACGCTCGTTACCTTACGGTCGAGCGCGAGGGCGACCCAAATAAGTATCCCGCGCGCGTGGTGTTCGTGGCCCACGATTGCGATCTCGCCCTGATTACGGTCGATTCACCGGAGTTTTTCAAAAATATGGTTCCGCTGGGGTTCGGCGGAATCCCGGAGTTGGAATCGACCGTGTCGGCCTATGGTTACCCGATTGGGGGCGAGCGCATGTCGGTCACTACCGGGATCGTTTCGCGAATTGACTTCCAACTCTACACCCATTCATCGATCGACCAGCATCTTGCCATCCAGATCAGCGCGCAGATCAATCCGGGAAATAGCGGCGGGCCGGTCATGCAAAATGGCAAGGTAATTGGAGTCGCCTTTCAAGGTTACAGCGGCGACGTCGCGCAAGGCGTCGCCTACATGATTCCGACCCCAGTAATTCGCCGCTTCCTTACCGACATCAAGGACGGACACTACGATAAGTATGTCGATCTCGGCTTGACCCCTGGCAACCTGCAAAACCCGGCACAGCGGCGCTATTTCGGACTGCCGGACGATGGTCGAGGAATAGTTGTTCGAACCGTGATTGAAGCGGGCCCGGCCGGGAAGGTCCTCAAACAGGGCGACGTTCTACTCTCAATCGACGATCATGCCATTGCCAGCGATGGTTTTGTCGAACTCGAAGGCGAGCGGGTGGAGATGCCCGAAGTAGTGGAGCGCAAATTCAAAGGCGATAAAGTGAAGTTTGAAATCGTGCGCGATAAGAAGCCGATGAAGCTGACGATTGAGTTGGATACCGTCTGGCCCTATCAAATGCAGGCTCATCATTACGATACACGACCTCGTTATATCGTTTACGGCGGTTTAATTTTTCAACCATTGTCGCTCGATCTGCTGGACGCTTATCAGATGAGCGATCCGCGGGTTCGCCACTTTTTCGATTACTTTATTTTGGAGCAGCTCTACCTGCAGCACCCCGATGTAATCGTGTTAACGAATGTCCTGCCTGATCCAACCAACACTTATCTCGCACCGTACCGGTCCAGCATTGTTGACGAAGTAAATGGTAAAAAGATTGCAACACTGAACGATCTCGCACAGGCTTTCGCCGAGGCTCCGGATCGTTTTGTCATCAAGATGATTGGCCAGGGACCTCCTCTGGTTCTTGACCGCAAAGAGGTCGAAAGCGCGCGCGAACGAATTCGCACTCGTTACAATGTGATCGCAGAACAAAACCTTGAGGAACAGCCAGTCGCGGCAAAGGCGACGGCAAGCTCAGGAACCCCACACTCCTAGAATGCGGACGAAAATCCTGTTGTTTCTTTTCGCGGTCACGCTACTCGACGGCGCTGCCACGCTTTGGGCAAAGAAACAATCGACTACTCAGGCAGTGCAACCGCGCCAACTCTCGCTCCTACGTGTCAATGTTACCGGGCAGGGATACGATTACTTTCGGCCGTGGCAAAAGCGCGCCCCCTTTTCCAAACGCGCGTTAGGGGCTGTTCTTTCGCAAGGTCGCGTTCTCGTTACCGCCGATCTGGTTGCTAACCAGAATTATGTTGAATTGGAACGCGCCGAATCCGGCGAAAAGATCGCGGCATCGGTTGAGGTGGTGGATTACGAGGCAAATCTGGCGCTGCTGCAACCGCAGGATAAAAAGTTCCTCGACGGCCTCACTCCCTTGGAACTCGCGACCGACACTATTGTCGGAGATCGAGTTGCCGCTCTCCAACTCGAACAGACCGGAGCTCTGGTTGTGACCGACGGCCTGGTGACCGCTGTTCAGGTCATGCGTTATCCCGTTGAAGTCGGTGAGTTCCTTACCTATCGCCTCAGTATCGCGCTTCAGTATCGCGACAATAGCTACACCGTGCCCTTGGTCAAAAATAACAAGCTCGCGGGACTCTTACTGCGATACGATCCACGCTCGCAGCTAATGGATGCAATTCCCGCTCCCATTATTGCGCATTTTCTCAAGGACGCGACCAAACCAAAGTACGAAGGGTTCCCCACCATCGGTTTTGATTATTTTCCAACACGCGACCCGCAACTGCGCAAGTACGCTGGCGAAACGGGAAACGGCGGCGGCGTTTATGTTAGAGGGATCGAGCCGGGTAGCGCGGTGGAGAAAGCCGGCCTGCAAGAAGGCGATATCCTCACCGCCGTCGGCAATTTCGATCTCGATCAGAACGGCAACTACGTCGATCCCATTTATAAGAAGCTCGACTTCGCTAATCTCCTGACCACGCGCGCTTATACAGGCGACAAGGTGCCGCTGAAGATTCATCGTCAGGGTAAACCGATGCAGCTCGATGTCACAATGGAGCATCGGGCGCCCGACGAATATATCATTTCACCCTACTCGCGGGATGAAGCGCCAAAATATTACATTCTCGGTGGATTGATCTTCCAGGAGTTGTCCCGTCAATATCTGCGGGAATGGGGACCAAACTGGTTAAAGGAAGCGCCGCAACGTTTCGTCTATCTTGACCATTTTCAGTGGGAACTATATCCAGAGGGCCACCGCCATGTCGTCGTGCTGAGCCAGGTTCTCCCAGTGAATGGGACAATCGGCTACGAAGATTTCGGATACCTGACGGTAACGAAAGTAAATGGCAAAGACATTCACTCACTTGACGACCTGGCAGAAGCGGTGAAACAGCCGGTAGATGGCTTCGATCGAATCGAAACCGAGGAAGATCCAAAGATAATTCCATTGGACGTGGCGCAGGCGGAGAATGACGAGCCGACTCTGCGTGAAAACTACGGCATCCCTACGCTTCAGCGGCTGAAATAGCGCGCGCTTTATCGCCTTAAGAAAGCACTGACCTCGCTGGTGTAGGTGCTAAAAGGATCGCTCATAACCAAAATGTCCTGCGGTCCTGAGGCAATCGAATCCCAGTTGATGACGTAGGGCAGTTCTGAATCACGGAACCAGGCCACAGCTTGCGAGCGACCGGCCGCCCTCGAATTGGTCGGTGGTCGATAGCTGGCATTCTTGATCCGAACACTTTGGTTCCAATCGGTAATTCGCTTGCCTGCTTTCACCTGAAAGAAAAGTCCACGCGATGGATCGATGTTGTGATACTCCAGATCGAGACTGAGCAACCACGGATCATCCCACGAAAGAGATTCGGCTTCGGCGAACTTCCCCAGCAGCCATCGCTTCGTAATCCAATCGACGCCGCCGATAAGCGCTTCTGAGTTCGTCGCAAAAGAATCGAGAACAAAACTCCAACTCTCAAGTAGCCAATCGATCTCCGCGTCTCGACCTTGCAGATACTTTCCCGCCGCCTCGAGAAAGCGCCATTGGATTTCGAGTGCGCCAGCAGTTTTGCCATTTTCCAGTTCCACCAGCCATGGACCATCCGGTTGATGCGAAACTTCCCGCGTCGCTACCACCGCATCCTGTAAAATCAAACCACGCGGGAACTTGTCTTCCTCGAGTAAGGTTAAAATGCAGGCCGTCGTTCCCACTTTCAACGCGCTAGCGAAAGGACTCATGTTCGAGTCGCCAATCAACAAATGTAACCGCCGGAACTTGCGATAGTCCGCCAGCGGTTCGTCCCGCGCATTAATGATAGCGCGATTAAATTGCACCCACTGGTAGATGTCGTTCACGATGTGATCGGCCCGCTGGCTGATCTGAAATCGCACCGGGGTCGCGCTCGGCGGCAGATCAAAATCAAAAGCAAGCGGATGCGCCTGACCAATCCGTCCCGCTCCAGTATAAATCTGGCGAGTCGCGAGAAAGCAAAGCAGGGTGCCCAACACCGGAGGAGTGAACTGAGTTTCCCGGCGCATTAGGTAGTTCTCGTGACAGCCGAATGTCGCGCCAGTATAATGATCGATGTTATTCTTGATGAAGGAAACATGATCGCAGGCCTGCATTTCGCGCAGCGCGTTCAACAGCAAAGCGTCGCCCGCAAGATCGTAAACGACCGCATCGCGCAAACGCACGCATTCCGGAGATGCGTACTCGATGTGGCCCATGTCGAGATAAAGGCGCCCACCGTTTAACAAGAATCCACCGTTGCCCGGGGGCTCTTCGTAATCGCGATAATGCAAGTCCAGAGCGCCCGCGCGCGCTTGTCTAAAAATGTAATTCTTGACCCGCGCTGGCCAGGCTTCAGTCGAAAGCTCGGCATCGTGGACAAGCGCACCATATTCGGTTTCGAGGCCGACCACTCGGTTCACAACGCGAAACATCCCTCATTAAGAGAAGCGAACAAGCGATAACCAGCACGCCTTCTGCTTGTCGGAGGGAGTGCAATTGACCCTCGCTCGAACCCCGTCGTTCGCGGTTAACCGGGAGGATACTGGCCGTGTCGCTGACGCGATCATCGCGAAAGGGGCATTCGTCAGGGTCATCGCGATCCTGTTAGCAGCATTACATGCGGTCCTCGCAATCACCGCCGTGATGGAGAAATCGCCCACTTTTGACGAACCAACGCACCTCATTGCCGGCTACAGCTACTGGTTGAAGAATGATTATCGTCTCGATCCGGAAAACGGTAACTGGCCGGCTCGCTGGGCGACACTGCCCCTTCTTCTATCGCGTCCGTCTTTTCCGGAAAATGCCGCGTGGAAACAGGGCGACGTCGGGCGCGTTAGCGAAAGATTTCTTTATGGCAGCGGCAATAATTCCGATCGTGTTGTGCTCCTTGGGCGCAGCATGATGGCGGTGGTCGGCGCAGGTTTATGCTTGCTCATTTTTTTCTGTTCCAATCGACTATTCGGCGCAATCGGCGGACTGATCTCCGAACTACTTGCGGTCTTTGATCCGAATCTTCTCGCGCATTCTGCGCTGGTTACGGCGGATATCGCTGCTGCTTTCTTCTTTACTGCGGCCGTGTGGAGCTACTTCCAGTTACTCCAACGCGTAAACAGACGTTGGTTTGTCATTACGGCACTGAGCTGGGCGGGGCTTTTCCTCGCCAAAATGTCAGCGCCGGCTTTTTTACTTGTCGCAGTCATCCTGGCTACTTTGCCGGTCCTTTCACACGAACCGATGACGATTCGGGTTAACCGCTTTGATCAGCAGGTTGCAACACGATGGCGAAAGCTCGTTCTCGTTATCGGATTAACCGGCGCCCTCATTGCGATCGTCGTAACAGCGATCTGGGCATCATATGCGTTTCGTTTTTCGCCCTTCCCGCAAAACGAACCAGTACGGGAAGTTTGGAACGCGCGCTGGCAAGCATGCCTGAGCGACCACACCACTCTCGAAACCGTGGTTGCCTTCGCCCGCGACCATCACCTCCTGCCCGAGGCTTACCTTTATGGTTTCGCCTTCACCAATAAGAGCGCGATGTATCGCCCAGCATTTCTCGATGGCGAATGGAGTAACACTGGCTTCACCTCATTTTTCCCGCGCGCCTTTCTTTACAAAACTCCGATCCCACTTTTACTATTATTGATCGCGGCACTCGTTGCCGGATTTCTTCGCTGGCGCAACGCCTGGAAGAATGGAAGTAGAAGCGCTATCCTTCGCCACCTGCGGCGACTTTCCCCGATCTGGGCGCTGGTCCTGGTCTACGCGACCTTTTCCCTAACCAGCCACCTCAATATTGGTCACCGTCATTTACTGCCAATCTACCCTGCAATTTTTATAGCCTGCGGAGCGTGTACGTATTTCTTTCGGACGCAGTCAGGTAAAGCCGTCGCCATTTTTGCTGGCGCGATGATGTGCTGGCAGATCATCGAATCGTCGCTGCTGCGCCCGGATTATCTGAGCTATTTTAACCAGGTGGCAGGCGGTCCAAAGGCTGGGTACAAGCACCTGGTCGATAGTTCCTTGGATTGGGGCCAGGATCTTCCGATTTTAAAAAACTGGCTTGATCATCATTTCGATGCATCTGCTAGCACCCGACTTTACCTGGCTTATTTTGGCACGGCCCTACCGCGATCTTATGGAATCGAGGCGACGCCACTTCCGGTTGATTCTTCCACTCAAAAGTTATCGCCCCTCGAGCCGGGCATCTACTGTATCAGTGCAACTACTCTTCAGCAGGTCTACTCCATTCAACATGGAAAATGGACCGGCCAATACGAATCAGCTTACCGCCTTGCGCTAGCGAGGGCGGTCCATCATGTCGATCTGCCGGCGAAGGACGCAGTCATTAATGGCGAATCGTTACAACGCCTTCGGTTTGCTCGGCTGTGTGCTTACCTTCGTCAACGCGAACCAATCGCAAACCTTGGAAACTCGATTTTAGTTTTTCAACTCACTCAACGAGAACTGGATCAGGCGCTCTACGGTCCGCCACCCGAGCTGGCACCAAGTACAAGGCGTTAGCCATGCCCTCACCTCAATCCTCTCCCAAGGGAGAGGAGGACGCGAAGCGCCAGGTGATGGTTCTCCGTTGGTTGAACGCACAGAACATAGGAGATCCAAAGCAGAATCGGCTGTAATTGCTAACCTGGACGAGATTGAGACTTGAGGGTGTTGCTCGAATCCCTAAAATAGATAAGCGATGAACCACCTGGGCATTCGCAGCCCATCGGCAAAAGTTGGCAGTCTTGTCTATTTCGGACGAATGCTCGACAAGATTCGGGCGCATGAGAAAAACGAACTGCCGCCCGACTACCAAACCAATCTCGGCCGAGGCTTCGATGAGTTCTGCACCAAATTTCTGCAGGTTCAGTATCACGATGTGGTCAGTCGAGTGAAAGAGGGCGGCAGCGACGAGGAAATTCTATGGTGGTGTTTCGATAAAGGACGCCGGCCATCGGAAAACGAGATTTATGTCTGGAATGAATTCATGCGGAAACGCGGCTGGAATGATGAAATCACCGAGACCGTGAAACGCCGCAAGAAAGAAGCGGGTATGGCCGACCGTTCCGAAATAGACACAATGTTCGCATTTATCGACATGGACGAAGGCCGCTCAGCAACCGCCAATTATTCCTAGACCGTAGCACAGCCATCTTGGCTGTGGGGCCAACGGGCATCTTGCCCGTTGATCAGTATCCCGATCGTTTTGAGCCGCTACGGTTTGGGCGTCGGGGTAGAAATGCGGTTAGGCGGTGGCGGCGGTGTCATCCGCCAATCGATAAATTTCCAGACCACCAGGAGGAGCAACGCCGTGAGGATAGCGGCGACGACCTGTCGGGTGCGCGTTTCGCGCACAGGGCTACTCCGAAAGGGTGTCGATTCGCTCCGCCAGCGCAAAATCGAGATCGGTCAGGCCACCCTTGCTATGAGTCGAAAGCACCAGCCGCACCTTGTTAAAGCGAATGTCGATATCCGGATGGTGCTCTTCTTCCTCCGCCACCTCAGCCACTGCATTCACAAAATCAATCGCATCCGTGAAATCGTCGAACTCGAACGTGCGCTCGATGTGCTTTTTCTCCAGCTCCCACTCGGGCACTTTCTTCAACCGCATTTTTGCTTCATCGGCCTTGATCAAATCCGCCATATCGGCCAAACGAGTAACACCCGAAAATTGTTTTGCAAACGGCGATTCATGCTTCGCCAAAAATCAGGCCGGTGGTGGTGGGAGGCCGAGGATTTTCCGCAGATTCCTTTCCGAATCAAAGAGTTCGACCGCGACGGAGCGGGATTGTCCAGAAAGCGACGCCCAATCCGAAATGATCTCGATGGCGGCGTCACTGGCCGATTGGAGATCATCCACGAAACGAAATCCGCTTTTCTGCGGCAAATATTTTGACCCTCCGGTATCTTCGGTAATTACCGGACGCCCCATTGCCAGGAATGTCGCGGCGCGATCGCTCAACCAGCCGGTTTGCCACGCGACATCAACGCCTTTGATCGCCGTGAATTCTGCGCTGGCCGATGCCACGTAACTCCGATAACGCGCCGGTGTTTTTGCCACGCGATGAGGATCGACCAAGTGCCAGCCACGCTTGCTCAAACGTGCCCGCTCCGGATCGCTCTTGCCAATATTCATTGCCAGCTCGAAGCGCGGTTTTTTCACTCGCGCAGGCAGCTCGAGATATTTCTCGAACGCCACCTTTTTTGAAAGATCGGGGAACCGGCCGTCCACCTCGATCGCTCCGCCCCAATACCATTGGCCAATAGTGGTGAATTTGAAGCGTGCGGGCGCCGCATGCGGCTGAATCAATTTCGTGTCAACCAGCGGGAAAAATGTGCGCCACGGAAGGCGGGACTGCGGCAATCGACAATCCGGTGCGCCAGCATTCAGTCCAATTGTCCAGAACTCGTGGTGATACGACTGGCCCATCTCCATTTTTGTCATCCAATAAAAAATTTCGCTGGGATCGAGATCGCAAAAAATTCGACGCTCGAACTGCAAAAGCAGCGGCGGATGAATGGAGTAGCTGAGATTCAGGAGCGCGTTCGGGCCAGCTAGCCGTGTGCGCAGATCGTCTTCGCTAATGCCCAGGCAGCGCATCCCGCCCAATTCGTGTACATCACTGGCTCGCGGCTGATAAAGCAAACAATAATTCTGGGCGAGTCCGTGGCTTCGAAGTTGCGTCTTAAAACTGCGGATCGCTCTTCTGTCCGCGATCTCATTTCCAGTTCCGGGAAAAATTTCCAGCCAGATCGCGTCGAACTTTAGTCGTTTCAAGCCAAGCATCCATTGCAACGGAACGGAAAATACTCCCCCACCCTCGCGGTATTTCGCCGCAAATCCGCACCCCAGAAATATCGTCACGCGAGAAAGTTGACGCTTTTTACGATGAGCGCGACTGCTTTACTCGGAGAAAATGTGGCATCGGCATTGTGCCGATGGGGCGTTGCATGGGGCCTGAGCGGGATCTGGGATAAGACCCGATGGAAAATCTAGTTGTCAATATTCTTACACTACATACGTGAACAGAGACATATTTTAGCATGGTTATTTTAGCGGCAACGAGCTTCTCATCTTCGAATCCTGGGGATGGGGACGGCCTCAGCCTACCTTTGGGAGCAAACGCGAAATCAGAAGCAACAGTGCGACGACAACAATTCCAAGCACTCCCCAAAAAATGTAGCGAGCAGAGCCACTCAACGTTTCTATGACCCGTTCCGATTTGAGAGTTTCTTGCGGCCCAAGGGTAGCGGCCATTCGTTCGGAACGTAACAATTGCGCAGCTATGAGCTTCGCATCATATCGCGGCGTGGCCGCTTCATCGTTTCCGTAGTAAAGTGCGATCGGTTGTGATCCGGCTGATGCAAAAATGACACGCGTGGCGGGATAATATCCGCGAAAATCATGCAACTCGATTAGCGCATTATCTCCGTTATCGGTTTCTATCAGGATCGTATCGCTTCTAGGTGGACGTTCGAAAGACGTGGCTAGTTGCCCCGCGGTTTGAGCGGGCACTCGACGCCACGTCGCCTGTGCCAGCTCCGCTGGATATTTATTGCCACGTTCATCCGTCAATTCTTCCCAAATGCGAAACGTCCGCTCGAATAACGGGGAATCTGAAGCGCAAGTAATGCGCGTAATCGGTATTGCCGCCTGCGGCAATTTTAATTGCCAGCGCGAAATTGTCGGACGTTCGCGGCCACTCGCGCTGGCGGCAGCGAGATTGACGGTGCGGCTAATCGAGGTGCGCTCAAGCAAATATGGGAGCTGGACATTTTCGCTAACGACTCGAAGATCGCGAAGGTCCGGCATCGCGCGCGCCAGAACATCGGGATCCAGTTCCAGCTGTTGCGCACCCGCCTTCACGATTTGAACTGGTTTGCGGAATTTCCACGGCGCGATATCAACCTTTGCACCCGTGGCAAAGCCTTGCGGCAAATTCGCTGCCGCATCGTACCCGGGATTCAACACTGGCGGACTCACGTGTCCTTCCGCGGCTAGAGCACGGCGCAATTGATCACCCAATTGACTGAGATCGTAACGAGGGGGATCGCACTGGCTGTTTCCGGAAAGCAAACTGTAGGAACCAGCTGCGGGCGCGAAAAAGAGGAGGCGGGTCATCCGTCGCTCGGTGCGAACCTCGGAAATAACAAGTGGCGGGCTGTCGCCGTTATCGATCAACAGGACTAACTCTCGCCCGTAAACTTGTTTTTCAATTGGAATGTCCAGCCGCGCTTCGGCTTTTCCATTGAGATCAACGCGATACAAAACCCCGCTGCTCAAAGTTTGTTCGTGCAATTTCTCTTCTGATAACTCCGGCGCCGCTACGGTAACGGCGCGGGTGAAGACCGGTTCGGACGTTCCAATTCGAATTGACGCGATCCGCAGGTTCGCTGCCCCGAGATCAAGCCCCAGCCGCGTCATACCGGGAATTTCATCGCGCGATTTGGTCGTGACTGAAACGGGCTCCGTCGGAGCTGGTGAACCGGCGATGATCAACCGCGCGCCGGTCCAAGGCACAGGCGGCATGCGACCATCATCAACGACGACGCGCAGGAACTGCCATTTGTCTTCCGGAAATTGGACGCGCAGTTTCGCCGCGCCGTTGCCCATGCTAAAAACCGGATCGCCTGAGGTCAGCGTTCGCCAATTTTTTTGATCACTTGATCCTTCCACCCGCACTGACTTGATGAAGCTCGCTCCGGCCGGTGTTTCGAGTCCGATGCCGGCGATGATCAAATGCGCGCCGGTCCAAGGCACAGGCGGCATGCGACCATCATCAACGACGACGCGCAGGAACTGCCATTTGCCTTCCGGAAATTGGACGCGCAGTTTCGCCGCGCCGTTGCCCATGCTAAAAACCGGATCGCCTGAGGTCAGCGTTCGCCAATTTTTTTGATCACTTGATCCTTCCACCCGCACTGACTTGATGAAGCTCGCTCCGGCCGGTGTTTCGAGTCCGATGCCGGCGATGATCAAATCTGTGCCGGTTGTGATAAGCAACCGGGTTCCGGCGGAGACGATTTCGGCGTGAAAATCTTTCGGTCGCACAGTTGATTCCGCACGCGGCATCGGTTGATCGATTAGAAACGGAACTTCCTTTTCGTCAGCGTCGACAATTCGCAGGTCGCTGAGATCGGGACGGGCGATGTTGATGGTTTCTGCCGAAAGATTCACCTGCACCAGTCCAGGCGCCGGCACCTCAATCGCTTGATGAAACTGCCATTGGTTTGGCGTCAACGCGTAAAGCGCGCCACTCGAAAAAATGATCAGCAATGAAATGATGCCGCGATTCATTGCCTCCCGGGCTTCTCGGGTTGACTGAGAAAACGTTGATACAAGAACGACGCCAAAATTGCGATGATGGCTACAATGATTAGCGCAGCGATGCGGTACAGTTGCTGAAGTTGCGATAGATCGTGGAAAAAGAGCTTCAAGAGGACGAAGCCTAGTAAGCCGAGACTGGCGTAGCGGGCAGCCTTGTTGCGTTTGCGAATCCCGACTATCAGCAACAGCAGTGCGAAAAGTGCCCAGGCGATGCTGTAACTCATATCGCGGGCGAAGTTCCCGCTGAAGTGAAACGTGAGCTCGTAGGCACCCGGCGTGGTGAAGTAATCCGCAATCTCGATGTTCAATAAAACGAATGCTAGAATTGTTCCGAGGGAGTTGAGGAGCGGCGGCGCATTTTTGTTTAACACCAGATTACGCGGCGGCGCCAGCAATCTGGCCGCGACGAACAGGCAGATGGCAACGATCCCGTAGGTGTAGAGATACCAATTAAAGATCGGCGTCGCTACTCGAGGGTGATAGGCAAGCACAGCAGGATTACAAACGAGCCGCGCAAATGAAATCAGGAGCAGCCCGATTCCGGCGATGCGCAGGCCAGGATGCGGCACGCGATGAAACAGCCAGCACAACGCCGCGCCTTCCAACGCCCAACCAAGCGTGATCCATTGCCGATCGAATTGAATCGGAAAAATCAATGTAATGAAAAACAAGGCCGCCCCGCCAAAAAGCGCGAGTTGAGCGTTTCGCGCTGGACTTTCTTTCGGAGTGAGTCGCAGCAGCGCCACCAGCCCGAGCAGTGAAGGAATGGCAAACGCGGCCGGCACCAAGCCAAGCATTCCGCTGCTCGGATGCGTCGTGTGAACGACATTGTAAACGAGATAGAAATGAAGCGGCGCAGCCAGTGCCGCGCTCGCCCAAACCGTACTCTTGCGAGCGAACTGGCGATGAAAAATAAATGGGAAAATTGTGAAAATGGCGGTGAACCCGAGATACCAAAGAATCGGAATGCCGGTGTTTTCTTTTTTGAAATGAGCAAAGTGCCAGGCGTGTTCGAGCAGGATGGTGGAACCGAGCGCGAGGCAGGCGACCAGATCGAGCGAAAATATTTTGGTGAGGCCGAGCAGTAACGCCACCAGAAGAAGCGCAAGCCCGAAGACCGGTGACGGATTTGCCAGGGGTAATCGCAGCGTTGCCATGACCAACAGGAGAAATGGAAGGGTTGCGGCGAGAGCTGGAAGCTGAACGGCGAAGTTCGCGGGGGCGGCAAATTCGCCGAAAATGTTTTCAGGTTCTCCCGGCTTCTCCGTTTGCGGAACTCGCCGCGATACCCATGCCGCAGCCGCGACAAAGAAAATTGAAAACCCAGCGAGCAGGAAAAGTGACGTCGACAAACCGGTGAGCGCGGGCGGAATTTGAAGTATCCAAGCGCCGAGTGCGACCAGAGTGAGCACCAAAACGATCGCTACGGCTGCGATCATTCCCGTCATCGCGGCCGCCAACAGCGCGATAACATCAACGCACAGCACTAGCGGCCAAACCAGGAACGAGGCGGTTGCCAATTTGAAAATCGGTAGCAGCACCAGCAATAGCGTGGCCGCCGGAAAAAGGTGGGCCGACCACGGCGGTGTGGCTTTGCCGAGTCTTTGCATCGCGATTGGAAGTGACGAATGCAACAGCGCGAAAACGAAATACGCACCCAGCGCAATGTAGAGGTTGTGCGCAGTGAGATAATCGTTTGTCCAAAGCGCGAGAAAAATGAAGGCGGCAATCCCGACGGCTGCGATCAGGCGCGCAAAATATTCTTTGGCGATAGCCAGCCCGAGCAAAGCCGCATCGACCAGAAAGAGATAGCTCAGAATCAATACCGGCCGCGTCCCGATTGCGGCGAAGGAAAAAAAGTAAAACGCCCAGAACATGGCGAATCCGCCAACCCCGAGGGCAGCGCCTGAGATCGCATTGTCCAATTTTCCCGCCCGCTTGCTTGTAAGTGCAGCGAGCAAGAACAGAATTTCGAAGCCAAGAAACACCGCCATTGGAATCAATGTTTTGTTTCCGGCGAAGTACTTTCCCTCGAGAAAGAAATTGCCGACCCACGCGATTTGCATGAGCACGGTGCCAACAGCGCCCAGGATCGGAAGCGAACTCCATTCTTTGCGCCGCGCGACGGCAAGCAAACCGATATCGAGCAACGCGATGTATCCGAAAAGTCCAAGTGGATTGTCTTGTCCGGTGGACAAAAGGACCGGGGTCAGAAAGCCGCCACCAATTCCGAGAATCGCGACCACGAGCGCATCCAATTGCACTGCGAGGAGAAACGCCGCTGCCGTGATTAGCGACATCAGCGCGAAGGTTGGAACTAGTCCGAAAAACGGAAAGTGGTAGAACGATCGGCACGCGAAGGTAACCGCATAGAGAATGAGAATGCCGGTCGCGCACAAGGTTTGCGCGGTAACGACATTTTCCTTGCGTTTCAACGCCACGCCACCACCGACCAACGCGATGCCGGCAAGAAATCCGATCGCAACGCGTAGCTCCGGCGGAATGAGGTTGTGCTCGAACGAATATTTAACGAAGAAGGCGACGCCGAGGAAAAGGGCGAATCCACCAATCCAGGCGAACATTTTCGCACCCATGAATTCCTCCCAATCAATGGTGCGCTTGGGCGGCGCCGCGGTCTGCATCGTTACCTCTTCAACCGGCGTGATCGGTTTCGTCTCAGGTATCGGCGGTGGAACTGGGGTAACGGGCAGAGGTGGCGGCATTGAGACCGGTGGAATGACTGGCGCCGCCGGCTTTGGTTGCGCCACTATTTCAGGCCGCTCTGTCGGCACACCTCCCCGATGCAAGCGCGCCTCGAGCATGAGCAACCGCTGTTTAAGTTCTTCGATTGCTCGCAGGGCCCGACTGGCCTTGGCCAGCGCCACTGCCGGAACGACAAACACCATTACGATAACAATTAAAAACA
Source organism: Verrucomicrobiota bacterium (assembly GCA_003221295.1). GTDB lineage: Bacteria > Verrucomicrobiota > Verrucomicrobiia > Chthoniobacterales > UBA10450 > AV69. Next base: position 14,814 of record QHRA01000074.1, read on the forward strand.
GCAGAATAAAACCGCCCATAAGATGTCTTGTTGCAGAAGCCTGTTATGATGCGCCAACGGCGGCGCAATCGTGAATCGATAAATTCGCCGGTAAACATCGAATTACTCGATTATGAACATTCATCATCTCGAGCTTTTCTATTATGTCGCCCGTCATGGCGGAATCGTGCCCGCCGTTCGCAATATGCCGTACGGGATTCAGCAACCGGCGGTCAGTGGCCAAATCGCCCGCCTGGAAGAATCTCTCGGCACCAAATTGTTTAATCGCCGTCCGTTCGCTCTCTTGCCCTCGGGCATGGAGCTGTACGAATTCATTCGACCCTTCTTCGACGAGATAGATCATGTTGGCGAGGCAATTCGCGGCGGCTCCGCTCATCAACTGCGGGTAGCCGCGCCCGCGATCGTTCTGCACGATTACCTTCCGGAAATTTTGGGGCGCGTCCGAAAACATTTTCCAGCCTTTCGGCTCGCTCTCCATGAAGCAGCACGCGCCGAAGCCGAACGACTTTTGCAAGCGGGCGAAATTGATCTGGCCGTTACCGTGATTGAACATAAAAAAGCAAGCGAAATTCGCTCACGCGCGTTGCTCGAATTGCCATTAATCCTCTTAGTTAAAGGCACGCAGCGTCTCACCCGCGCCGATCAATTGTGGGGTCGCGATAAAATTGAGGAAACGTTAATTACTTTTCGGCGTAGCGATCCGGTCTCGATTCACTTTCAACTTGGTCTCGAACAGCTCGGCGTGGAATGGTTTCCCGGAATCGAGGTCAACTCCGCGCGATTGATCGAATGTTACGTCGCACATGGCTACGGTATTGGGTTAACCGTGGCGACGCCGGGCTTCAAAGCACCGAAAGGAATTCGCGCGCTGAAATTACCGACCTTTCCCAAGGTCATGATCGGCGCTGCCTGGGTCGGCAAACTTTCAGCGATCGCCCAACAATTTCTCGACGAAGTCGAAATCGAAGCTACGGTCGTAAAACGCAGCACAAAATTGCACTAACCCTCCGGCGAGCAGGCCCGCTAAAAAGGATCGTCGCCTCGCTACATTTCGCAGCAAAACCGCATCCTAAAAAAATTAGTCACGCGAGCAGAACGGTCATTCTGCTCGCGTGCTCAAGCACGAACGGATCGCAATCTTAGAAGATACGGCCGTGCGGCAGGTGTGCTTTGCCTTGCGACTGATGACCGGTGCAAAATCCGCCGTTCGGGATCGGGATAATCGAGCCGAGGAATTGCGGCTGCTGCCGCACATTTAACGCCTGCTCCAACGCGTAGCCGAAGCCGATTAGCTGCGGTTCATGCAGGAAAGTGCTGTACATGAGCATTCCAGCCGGTCGGCCGCTATCACGAATGCCCACCGGTATCGATAAATT
>QHRA01000075.1 GCA_003221295.1 Verrucomicrobiota bacterium
GTTCGGGAACCCAACCACCCCCGCAACCGACGAGCAATTGACGATGGCGCCACCGCCGCCCTCCAGCATCCGCGGGATCTCGTACTTCATGGAGAGCCACACGCCTTTGACATTGACGTCCATGATCGCGTCATAGTTGGCTTCGGTCTGCTCGACCAGCGGCGCGACGTCGCCTTCGACACCGGCATTGTTGAAGGCCAAATCGAGCCGGCCATATGTCTTCACCGCATGATCGACCAGCGTCTCAATCTCGGCTGCGACCAACACATCTGTCCGTTGGAAGCTGGCTGTTCCACCGGCATCACGAATCATCGAGACTGTCTCCTCGCCACGCTGAACATTGCGATTGCCGATGACGACCTGCGCACCTTCGCGAGCAAACGCGAGCGCCGTCGCGCGGCCGATTCCTGAACCTCCACCAGTTACCAGTGCGACCTTTCCTTCAAATTCTTTCATGATGTCGATCTTTTAGATCGCCGGCCCCGGCTTACAATCGAAATCTGGCGAATTTTTCTTCCCCTCCAAACTTCTACGAAGTCGCTTCTACCTTCCGCCTGCCGCGCCGCCTGCTCGCCAACCTACCGCGGCTACAGCTTCCGCTGAACGCCTTTGTGCAGGAACGCGGATTTGTTATTCTGTGTTTTCGCTTCTCCCGGCAGACCCCAACAATTTTACTGGTTGGCAAGCTCGGTCTTAAAGAAGTCGAGGATCGCTTGGTAATTATCGGGGCAATTCTCCGAAGCGGTGTTGAAGCCAACCCATTGCTTCTTTAGTTCTTCAATCTCGCTCGGCCGCAGATGCCAGGAGAGCGGTTCTTTCCCGGGATCTAGTCCAATATAGAATCGACCAGCCGGTTTTTTACCAACCAGAGCCTGCGTTTTCTGACTAGCCTGGACGTGCTCTTCCCGATTAGTTGGATCTTCCACTTCGAAAAAAATTTTAACGTCGCGAATATTGACCCCTTGCCACGCCCAACGCGCTTGGAACATTCGCAGCAAGCGTCGGGCAAACGATTTTTGCCCGGTGCCCCGCACGTTCATCACTGCGTGAAGCGGAGATGCAAGATTGTAGATCACGCCGTGAGCTACTTCAGCGGACTTATCTGCCGGCGCGGTCTGTGTCGGCTGACACGGATCCTCCGGATCGGTTGGCCGTTCGAAGGCATCAATTGCTAACAACAAAATATCCCTTGGTAACGGATACTGTTTGGGATTCTTTGCCGGATCGGTGAGATCGGTTAGAGCGTCGTCGATCCACTCAATCGCTCCGACGAGGCCGCTGTTCTCATAGTATCCGCCATCGACCAGGTGTTGATCGCCTCCGCCGCATGGTGGTGGTGACTCGGTCGAGCAAGCCGAGGGATTCATGTTTAGCATTGTGGGCCGGCCGGTCGGGGTGACGAAAGGAAAAGTGGCCGAAAGCCGGGCCGCAGTACTTATCGAAATCTCGGCGCAGTAACGTTGGGTGAACTCAGTTTCGCCAATCAGTCCGTGCGTGATCGGCACAGTGGAGATGGCCAATCGCTGCCCCGTCTCTACAATGGTTGAATTAAATATTAGCGCCGGTCGTTTCAACAAAAGCGCGTCCGCACCCCACGCCGATAGAGTCGCCTCGGCCAGTTTTGCGGTCGGTTTAAATTTGTTGTCGAAACTTTTGCACCATTGTCGTTCCAAGACGCGTCCGCGATCGTTGCAAATATCAGTAACGAGAAATGGCATGAGGGCTCGCCAAAGGTCCTGTCGTAAAAGACCGCGAATGGTGGGCCCGAGATCACTGGAACACGCAGCCTGGAAACTGTGATTGAAATCAGGTTGGGCCTCGTTGAAGTTTTCGGCGTAAAACATTCCGCCGACACTGCCGCCGGAAACGCCGCTGATCAGCCGTATGCTGCGCGGCAAATCATATGCGCCGCCGGAATCGGCCTTCAGACGTCTGCCTAATTGATCGAGGACCGAAGTAGTCCAGGCGGCCGATTGAATACCTCCGCCAGCCGCTGCTACTACCACGACCGGTCGATGTTCCTTCGCTGCTCGACCGACGATTTCGCCCGGCGTCAGTTCGGGATCGAACCTGAGTCTGGTCCAGACGCGATAATAATGGTCGGCCTTTAGAGAAAACCCGGCGAGCCAGAAATAAACGACCAGGATAAGAAGCACCGGTAACCGGTAACGGTCCCAAAAGAAAGTAACACCGACCAGAACAAGGACCCACAGGGACACCAACAGCATCAACGCCACCAGCGGCGCGACCTGTTTTCCGGTGATGACGCAGTAGGCGACGATAACAATAAAGGTGTAGCAGACCGCACGGATCTGACCGTCTTCATACTCCCACTTTGCCGGATTATCGGTCTCTACATCTGCGGAAACCGGGCGCAAATATCCTTTCTGCTTTCGGAGCCCGATCTTGATCCCAAGCCAAACTAAACCTCGGTAGGTGGGATTCTTTGCCAGGCGGAAAGAGATTTCTCTGGCGACCAACGCGCCGGCGAACGCGATGAGCATTCCTAGGACCATCGCCCCCGCGATTTGGCCGCTATAAGAATAGATCGGTTTTGAAGCGGCAGCAGCTACCAGAATGTTTAAAAAAAAAGCAACGATGATCGCGCCCGCCCACACTTTGTCGATTCGGCTTTGAACTATTGGATCGATGACGAGCCGAAACCGCTTGGAGCAGAGATTGGTAATAACGTGAGCGGTGAAATAGATGCTGCCACCGGCTAATCCATAGGCGATTCCAACGAAAAAAGCCTCGCCACCGGACGTCAAATCGTACGCTCCAAGAACGAGAGGCCGCCCGACCCATCTCGCAAATAACGGAAGGACGAATAAGGTGAGCCAACCAAGAAAAGGAATCCGCGCCAAGTATAAATAATGGATGGTGGAGGCAGCGGCTCGAGGACCTTCCGCAAGAGCGTTCTTGATCCGTTCCATCATTCCTGCGGCCGGCCTTGTCTTGCCGGCTGGTAAACTTTATCTCGAATGCGCGAAGTGGGCGACAAAATTTCAGTGCTTCATTTAGTGCTGAGCTTGACCAAATACGCTGTCGCCCGACAAATTTGTCGCAGTAGTCACATGAGCTATTGCGCTCGGGTTTCGCAGTGATGGGAAGTTTTGCCGTCCTTCGGCCGAAGAGCAGACCTCTTTACTACCTCGCCTTCGAATTGAAGATCAAACTGCAGCAGGTCACGCCCGCTTCAGCTTTCTGCAATTCCGACACGTCGATTGCCCGGACGCGAAACCTGCGCTTTTCGAGACGGGCGCATGTTTTGGGAAAAGAAGCAGGCAAAATCACGACATTGTTGAGCAGAAGCGCGTTCGCGGCAGGAGCAAGAGCAGGAGTGCGCTATTGGTCCTTCGCCGTGTATAAAGCCACCTTAAACCGGATGGAAACTTCCATCTTTACGCGGCTTCGTCATTCATTCGTCACTCAACGCCAGTCCGGCTCGGACCGTCCGACAATCCCCAAACCGAAGGCGGATTCCCTTCTGCCGTTGCGTGCAGAATCATCTGCGTCGTCGGATCAATCGCTGCCGATCGTGCATAGGCCAGGATCATTTGCGCGAAGACTGGCAAGCCCATCAGCATTACAGAAACGCGAACCACCGTGCCCGACTGCGTTTCCAGCCGGAACCATTTCATACTCGAACTGAATCGGACGCTGCTAAGTTCATCCCAGCAAAGAAATCCGCCGTCACCGAGTAACCGGCCGTAGAGCAGACCCTCCCGCGAGACTTCATGCCGAGCAGCGAAGTAATCGCCCACCACGGGCAGCGCGAGCAGCGCGAATCCTAAAAAAATTGCCGTCGTCCACCACGAAGTTGTCTTGTTAGAAAAGACATTTGAGATCACGGCGATAGCGGCAAACAACAGAAAACCCGCGAGTCCGATGATGAGCGTACTGACCGGATGTCGCAGTTGCTGATCGCAACAGGCCGGCCGTGGCCGCATCCGGCTCCGCGCCACCCAGCCCATGACCAGACTCATAATTATTGCCCAGAGCGTCCATTGCAGCCAGGAATCGCTTCGGGAAGTCATCGCCACCAAGAAAGGAACATGCATGCAGGTGAACGTAGCAATTTCTCGACCACTGGCTGCGCTTCGCTTCGCCGCGTTGAAACGTTGAATCGTTACATCCTTAAATCGTGACAGTTGGGCGTGCGGCGTTTTCTGACCCCAACGTCTGACTTTTCCACCATTCACCGATTACTTATCACTAATCACTTTCCCTCCCCGCTCCCTGCCTTCTGCTTGCCACGCCGTAGTCTTGCGCGTAGGCGGGTCCCCTGCCCTCTGCTCCTTGCCCCCGTCGCCCTCTTCTTGCCGACGGGAAATCGAGCGTATCCGCAACCCTTTCGCTCCCATGCTGCGGTTCGCTGAAGGAACAAAAGTTGGATGACATAATGTCGGCATGACTTTCCGATCAAAGAATGATATTCCATACTTTGCTGTAGATTCGTTGAGACGACATGGAACGCCGCCTCACTGCTATTCTTGCCGCCGACGTGGTCGGCTATAGCCGACTGATGGGCGCTAACGAGGCGGGCACCCTCGCGGCGCTTAAAAGTCTTCGCACTGAATTCATCGACGACAAAATCGCCGGACATCGGGGGCGAATCGTAAAACTAACGGGAGACGGCATGTTGACGGAATTCCCGAGCGTGGTGAGCGCAGTGGCGTGCGCTGTGGAAATTCAGCGGGGAATTCGGGAGCGAATGGCCGATGTGCCGCAAGATCGCCGCATCGAATTCCGCATCGGCATTAACCTTGGCGATGTAATTGTCGAAGGCCAGGATATTTACGGCGACGGCGTCAACGTCGCGGCGCGTTTAGAAAGTATCGCCAAGCCCGGTTGCATCGCAATCTCTCAGTCGGTCCGCGACCATGTGGGCAATCGACTAGATTGTGTCTTCGAAGACCTAGGAGAACAGGGACTGAAGAATATCGAGAGGCCAATTCGCGTTTACAGCATTTCTCCAGAGAATGTCGACGTGGGAAATGACAAGGACGGAAAGTCGTCGCAGCGAGAGCAAGTGGAGAGGCCATCGATTGCTGTACTGCCGTTTAATAACATGAGCGGCGATCCAGAGCAGGAATATTTCAGCGATGGGATCACCGAAGATATCATTACTGACCTGTCAAAAATCTCCGGACTCGTTGTCGTCGCTCGTCACACAGCATTTACCTACAAGGGTAAACCGGTGAAGGTGCAGCAGGTGGGTCAGGAGCTCGGGGTCGGTTTCATTTTGGAAGGAAGCGTGCGCAAGGCCGGAGCGCGTGTGCGAGTAACAGGGCAACTCATCAGCAGCGAAAGCGGCGCTCACGTTTGGGCCGAGCGCTTCGACCGCGAACTAACCGATATCTTCGCGATCCAGGATGAAATCACTCACGCCATCGTGGAACAGTTGAAGGTCAAGCTGCAACCGCAGGAAAAGAAGTCCATTGGCCAGGCGCGGACAGACAATGCCGAAGCTTATACTTATTACCTGAGAGGACGCGAGCTTCTGCACCATCACTCTAAATCGTATTACGAGCTCGCGCGGCGCATGTTCGTCAAGGCCGTGGAGCTCGACCCGCTCTATGCCCGCGCTTATGCGGGTATTGCCGACTGCGATTCCTCTCTATACCTGCATTGTCGCGTCGATGTCGGGATCGACAGTCTTCTCGCCACCACCGCTACGGCGCTCGCTCTCGACAACAAGCTCGCGGAAGCGCATGCCTCGCGCGGGGTCGCGCTTTCGGCTGCAGGGCGAGATGAGGAAGCTGAGAAAGAATTCGAAGAGGCAATTGCGCTCGACCCCAATTCATTTGAGACGCACTATTTCTATGCGCGTATCAACTTCAAACAGGGCAAGGTCGAGCGAGCGGCCACGCTTTTCGAGCGCGCGTCCGAGATCAGACCCGACGACTATCAATCAGTATGCCTCTTAATTCACGTTTATCGGGGGCTTGGCCGCTATCAAGATAGCAAAGATGCCGCGCGAAAAGGAATCCACCTCGCCGAGCGCGAACTTGCGCTTCATCCTGAAGATCCGCGGCCGGCCCACCTGGGCCTTGCAGCGCTCATTGAACTCGGCGAAGCCGAGCGCGCCCGGGAATGGATCGCTCGAGCACTGGTCATCGATCCCGACGGCCCGCTAACCCAGTACAACGTGGCGTGTGGCCTAACGAAATTAGGCGATATCGACGCCGCGTTGGATTTGTTGGAACGTTCCGTCCCGCGCCTTGGTCCAGAGCTTACTGCGTGGATCAAACACGACTCGGACTTCGAGGCGCTCCGAAGCCATCCACGTTATCAGAAAATACTCGAACAAATCGGCTAGGAAACGATGGCGCTAACTTTGTACTTTAGCCTTCCTACTTCCTACTTTCTTCCTTATCCACGCCAGCCCGCGATTTATCCAGACCGTTAGGAGAACCTCTGGCTTCTGTCCTTTGTCCTGTGCCCTCTGATCTCTGTCCTCCGACTTCTGACCTCTTTGACTTCCGATACCTGTATCTACAGAGTGACAGCCGATTCTATTTAGGATCTATGAACGAAGAAAAAGGTCAGGAATCCGCTGCGTTGGGTGAAACAATGGTCGCTCGGATCGAGATTGAGGAAATCGGTATCGCCGCCAATGAAAAGGAAATGACCGACTCCGTGACAGGCCTGCCCGGAGTCCGCCAGGTCAAGATCGAGAACGGAGCGATGCATGTGACTTACGATCCGCTGGCCACAAGTGAGAAGAAGATCGAGGAAGCGGTGCGAGCTAGCGGAAACACGGTGAAAGCTGCAACCGCCGACACCGAAACGCCACATCCCTGAGAGCGATCGGGAAGAAAACGACGTTCGCGGAAGGCCCGGACTCAACTGCTGAGAAGGCGAGCGTAGCCTTCCCAGTTCTTGCTTCTTAACTATTACCGCGTTCCCGCGAAACGGTGTTAGTGCACCTGTGTGATGAGCGTGTGAATGGAGAACACGATCTGCAGCATGTGCACGGTAACAAAGGCAAAGAGCGTGCCCGATGCGACGAGCGTCGTTCGTTTTAGGATTTTATTTTTTTCCAAGAGCATCACGCCCAGTGCAATGAAGATCATAAATGCGGGCATTGCGTTAAGGAGATAAGAAGGCTTGATGGAGTTATACACCGGCAGCCGCACAGTGAGCGCGATGATTCCCGCTATGTTGAAGCCAAGCAACACAGGAAAGAGACTCAGGCTGGCCCGATGCACCGGACTTGCCTTGAATAAGGTCTTCCATCTGCCGCTCACGCAGAGAAAGCCGCCAACCAAGACGAGAGCCAGAGGAACAAGCCCCAGCAAAATGAGTCCGGCCGCAGAGAACATAGTCACACGGGAAAGCGAAGGGTTCCTGCCGGGAAAAGGTTCTTCTCCGCGATACCACGAATAGTAGTGTTGCCACCAGCCTCCGTTGGCATCGAGGAAGGAAAGGAAATAGGGCTCAGTATCAAACCACATCCCGCTGTAAAGCATCGTCCAAAAAGAATGCAGTTTACTGGGGGCGAGCATCGGCATGACGACGTCGTCCCACGGCTTGAAAGAAACAAAGCTGATCGGCTCCGGATCACGCGGCCGATGCACGCTCGGGTCATAGAGCGAGACGTTCCACGGCAGCGGAGTATGGTAATGCTTTACGTTAGCCGCCATGTTGCCTCCCAGAACCGACAAAGGCAGGGCGAGCACAGCGAGGATTGATAACCAGAGTTGTTTTCGCGAGACAACAAGCCGGACGTGATAGGCCCACAACAATCCTGCCAGCACCGACGGTAGAACCGCGAACGCGGTGTACTTCGTGAACACCGTCACCGTCAAAACAATGCTCAGGAGCGCAAGACGCAATGGAGCGAGTTTGCGTTCCAAGGCGACGACGGTCAGGTAGATCGAAATCGCTACACAAAGATAGGAGATCGTGTCGTTGGAATTCATTGCCGACATGTAAATGTGTCGCGGCAAAAAGCAGATCGCTCCAAAGGCGATCGCGCTGGAGAAGGCCGAGAGCGGGAATTTCTTGAGAATAAGGTAACAGACCCCAAGAGTGGCGATGCCGTAAAAGCAGCAGACGAACTGCAGCAACTTGATCATGTGCGGCGGGGTCATCCCACCAGCTAACGTCATCTTACCGATCATGGCCGAGATCCAATAAAAGACTGGCGGATGATAACATTGGAAGCAGGCGTCCTTCGCGGGGATGGCACCCGTTTCCATGATCAGGAAGATCGGTTCGTAATGATTGTCGAACGCGTTCTGCGGCGGATTAAACCAGCAAAGGAGGAGTCGTAGGAGGGCGCCCGCGCAAAAGAGGAAGAGGAAAACGACGGCAGCCAACCGCGCAGCCGGGGCAGGAGGCTTGTTTTCTTGATCCACTCCGCGGCGAGATTGCCGAGCCATTTTCACAGGTCTTTAGGATCTTCTACCAGCTCTCTTTATTTCCATATTTTTTCTCTCAACTTTTCAACGTATCTCAGCTCACCTGTCGAGCCGTAGCCTTGTGCGTAGGCGGATCTTCCATCTTCTGAACGTGGCTGTTTCGATTAGAACGTCTTAATTCTTAACTCTTCCTTCTTACTTTGCTTCCCACCGGCTGCCACGCCGCGGTTCGACGAGAGTAAGCGTTCCTATGCGTGATGCGAGTTATCGCCGAAACTTCTCCGAGCTACTGCTGGAAACTAGTTGCCGACCGCTTGGACAACGGCGCGTCTCAGTGGTGGTGCTGGGTGTCAACCCGCCAGCGCGCAAGGTCCAACATTCGCCGAGCGTCAAGCAGTAGTAGATCTCGACCGTCACGCGTAAACGGTCCTTGTTCAGCTTCACCAGAGCGGGTTCGATTTTTCGAAATTGAGGGGCTGATTTTCAGGATCGTGCGGGGTGAAGACGGTCATCGATTCGCCCGCGGCGAACACACGACCACTCATGTCGCTCTCCGAACCCAAATGCTCCCCCAGGCCCCAGTATTCTCCCGAGTGCCTCTTTCCAATTCCTCACCGGCTGGCCATCCACTTTTACAATGACATGCCGGATAATCGCCGGTCCGACCCCCTTGTTGGCGAGGGTAAAGTGAATGGGCGCATTGCTGCTATCGAATTCGAGGATGGGCCACACCGAGGCACGCACTTGCTGGCGCTGCACGTAGGCGATATAAGCGGAAACACACAAAGCACAGAGCCCGACGAGGGTCGCGATGACTGCGTCATATCGGCTGGCGCGACGCGTCTCCTGGTTATTCGCCACGAGACGACGCTAGTTCTTTCGAGATAATTTCCAAGCCGTTGTCATTTCCGCACGGTAGATTTTTATTAGGCATGACTTAGCAACCGGAGCTCAGGCGTGAATGTTTGTTGGACATTATAGTGTCGCTTTCGCAGTCAGGACGGACCAGAACAAAATTCCGCTGTGGGTTTTGTTCGTTGCCGTTCAGTTTCTCGATTATATCTGGGCAACCCTCGTGCTGCTCGGGATTGAGAAGCTGCGTGTTATCAAAGGCTTCACAGCTGGCAGCATGCTCGACTCCTATTTTCACCCGTATTCACATAGCCTCATCGCAGCGGTTCTTTGGAGTTGCGTGGCTGCTCTGTGTTACAAGTTACTTTGCCATTGGCGCGGCTATGGCTACACAAAATCAGCGGCCCTGGTCGTCGGCGCCGCAGTGTTCTCACATTGGATTCTCGACCTCATTGCGCATCCTCGCGATCTTCCGATTTACGATAACACTGCCAAAGTTGGTTTTGGTT
>QHRA01000176.1 GCA_003221295.1 Verrucomicrobiota bacterium
ATTTCTGCCAGTAGTGGTAGTATCATATTTTTTCTTATTAGGTTTTGGCGATTTACTTTCTGATCGCCGAAATTTCAATGGGCTTCCTCCCCAGGACCGTGTTGCGCAATCAAAAGCGTGAAAATAGCGGTCAATAACATAAAGACCAGGGCCTGGACGAACCCGACCAGAATTTCCAAAAAGTAGAACGGAATTGGAATTAACCACGCCAGCGCTGGCACCATGTGCGACATGGCGTCGAGAATGCTTTCGCCGGCAAAAATATTCCCAAAGAGACGGAAGCTGAGCGAAACCGGCCGAAACAAAATCGAGATGATTTCCAGCCAACCGACCAGAAAGAAGACGACGACCATCAATATTTTAAGGACGCCGGAAGTCTCGCCTTTCGGTCCGAACAGGTGCATCAGGAATCCTCCGATACCATTCGCCTGAAGTGCCCAGATAAGCCAGAGAACAAAGAAAATAATGGCCATGGCCGAAGTCATGTTCAGATCGGCGTTGGCTCCCCGGAGCAAGGGGCGATCAATGCGAAAGACGCCGCTCGCCGGATCGATATGTCCCCAACCCACCGTCCCGACCCCTGGAATCAGTCCCGCCCAGTTGGTAAACAGGATAAAAATGAAAATGGTGGCAAAAAACCAGAAGGTTTTCTTTACCAACTCATGTCCGATGATTGACTCGAGAAAATTGTAGAGACTTTCCACCAGCCATTCCCAAAAGTTTTGCGCACCGGTCGGGACGGTCTTGATATTTCGAGTCGCGATCTGCGCGAAGAGGATCACCGCCAGCGCGACAATCCACGAGACAAGCATCGAATTTGTAACCGAAAATTTTCCGATTTGGAAAAGGGGCGCGGCTTTGAGAGAAAGAGTTTCGTGTTCGCTTGGTTCGGCTGCCATCGCTAGTGCTGGCGCGATCAGAGCTCCGATCGTGCAAAGAACAACCAGCTTGGTTCGAAAAAAATAGCGATGCGAAAACATTGAGTGCGTTTTGAGCAAACGAAAACCCGATTTGCCTGGAGGGGGACCAGCCTTAACGGTCCCGCGCTCGACCCTGGGCGCTTGCCGCGCTTACCAAAGCCTCTTTTCCGCGGATGACAAGTTATTTCGCCACTGCACTTTCGATCAGCGGCGCGGACAATGCGACCTCACCCTGCTTCGATTCCTGCGCCAACCCCGCGTCACAGACTTCTTCGTAAATGCGTTCCAGTTCCCGAACTGTCATGTCCTGATCGAAATTTTCCGCTACGGCCAGGCGCGCAGCGGCACTAAAGCGCGCATATAATTCAGGTGACTTCGCCAGTGCGACCATGGAGCGACCGAGACTCTTGGTATCGCCCTCGTCGCTCAAAAAACCGTTGAGATTTTCCGTGACGGCTTCCGGGATTCCACCATGCCGCGTCGCGATTATGGGCAAGCCAGTCGCCATCGCCTCGAGAATGGAATTCGGCACCCCCTCCTGATTTTCGTCAGGCGGCGTTTCGCTTGGATGAATGAAAATGTGCGTCCGTCCGTAAAGGTCGCGTAGATCCGGCTGGCTGAGAAAACCGCAGAAATGCACTTTCTCAGCGATGCCGAGCTTTTGCGCGAGCCCTTGCAATTCGGGTTGCAGCGGCCCCTTGCCCGCAATGATGAATTCGGCCTTTGGAAACTCCCGCGCAAAAATTGCAAAAGCACGAATAGCCGATCCGACGCCCTTTTTCTCGATTAACCGACAGGCCTGCAGGATTTGCCAGCGGCCGTCGGTGGGAAATTCCCGCGGCACCATGGAGAATTCGTGGAGCGGGATTCCGGTACGATTGATGCGGATCTTTTCTCGCGGGCAACCGAATTTGATCAGGCGATCGGCCAAGGATTGGGATCGAGCCAGAACCACGGGGACGGAATCGAAGAGAATGCGCAATTTCCCGACATAATTTTCAATGTCCTGCTTAATCCCGACGTCGGCGCCATGAAATGAAACCAGGCATGGTTTGTCCCATTGCCGGATGAAAGGCAATAGATGCACTCCAGTATGTCCGAAATAAATGTGCATCATGTCGGCCCCGCGGCGACCCAGGATCGAGACCAGCATCTGATATTCGCCCCGATAAATCAGCGGCGGCCGGCGCTCGACAAATTTCATCCAGCCGTGACGGAGCAAATTTCGGTGCGGCCGCGGAATTCGTTCGATGTCATCAAAGTGAAAGCGTCTGGGGTGTTCGACCTTCTTCGTCATGACGAAGGTCTGCGCGCGCCGCAATGAAGTGACCTGCCGGTAAATGTGCAGCATTTCCGACTTCAAAAAAGTAGTGCAATAACTAGCAACCCTAAGTTGACCCATGCGAAACCGCTGACTGTGTGCGAAGTTCTTCACCTTGTCTAATGCTTAATCACATCCGTTTCAGACTCAACTACTGGTTACAAGCTCCGAGTGCTGATGCATCCATTCTCCTAATAATCGTTTGAGCTCGCTAATTCCGCGTCCTTCCTTCGCCGAAATCGGGACGATGGTGCGCTGTGGGAAGCGTTTTTGAAAATCGCGCAAATTTTCCTTTGCCTGCGGCAGGTCCATCTTGTTTGCGACAACAAACCATGGCCGCTCCGACAAACGGGGATGATAGAGAGCAATTTCACGACGGAGCGATTCGAGATCAGCGATTGGACTTCGCCCTTCGCTTCCCGCCATGTCCAGGACAAAAAGCAATAAACGGCACCTCGTGATGTGCCGGAGAAAATCATGGCCGAGTCCAAGATTGCGATGCGCCCCTTCGATTAAACCAGGAATATCAGCGACGGTTGCTCGCCAGTAATCGCCAAGCTCCACTATCCCAATGACCGGATGCAAGGTGGTGAACGCATAAGGCGCGATCTTTGACTGGGCAGCCGAGATCTGCTGGATCAGTGTCGATTTCCCGGCGTTGGGATAGCCGACAAGCGCCACGTCTGCGATAGAACGCAGCTCGAGAAGAAAATGACCGCTCTCGCCCTCGCCGCCTTCGGTGTATTCGCGCGGCGCGCGATTGCGCGAGCTTTTGAAATGCACATTGCCTTTCCCGCCCGCGCCACCTTTGCAGAGCAGAAACTCCTGATCCTCGCGGGTGAGATCAGCGAGAAGGTCGGATTGCGCATCGTGGATCGCGGACTGGTCGTCCGGCAAGCGACGCGCTTGCCCTACAATTTCTTCGTCATCAATCGAATTTTCGAAGTCGGGGATTGCATTGTCTGATCGGTCCCCTTCAATCCGCACTCCGCCATCCCCACTCCGCAATTGATAAACCATCGTTCCGATCGGAACCTTGACGATCTTGTCCGGCGCATTCTTGCCATGCATTTTCTTCCCGCGCCCATGCCCACCGTTTTTTGCTTTAATAATGGGCTCGTAGAACAAATGAGCGAGGTGGTCGGTATGTCGATCGGCCCGCAGGATAATATCGCCGCCGCGGCCGCCATCACCGCCATCCGGTCCCCCTTTAGGAACGAATTTCTCGCGCCGGAAACTGACACATCCGCGTCCGCCCTTTCCGGCCTGCGCAAAAACTTTGATACGATCGACAAACACGGCTCGGGACACTGCCACCGTGAACCTCCGCTGTCATCCCACTGCTCTGGCATTGCGTTCCCCCGGTCGACGCTTCTTCTGTCATCCCGAGCGAAGCGAGGGACCCCCTCAATGACTCCAACCATCACACAATCAAGAAAACGTGTGATTGAATGCGAGATCCTTCGCCGTCTGATGCGGCTCAGGATGACATCGTGTGTCACTTCAACCCGTTGCATTCACAGTTCCCTCACGCCCGGGATTGCTCGCAATCGAGGCCATACGAGGAGACGAGGTCGAACGATTCAGCGATGGTGGGGCGTCTGAGCTAGACGCCTTATGCTGGCAAGATTCTCGGTCCGTCGAATTTGGTTGCTATTCACATCCTGTTTATCGTTAGCTCCCCCAAGTCACTCAGTAGTCATGAAAGGTCGCCAACAGGGCCGGCCCACGAAATGGGTTTCGGCAACGATGAAGGAACATGTATCGGTAGGCAAACCGGGCGTGAAGTTTGAAGTGTGGGAGAAGTGGAAAAAGAATCGGCGCAAGCTCGGCACCCTTACCATTAGCGTTGGTGGTTTGCGCTGGCGCCCGCACAAAGGAAAACTCTCAAAACAACGAAGCTGGGATGCCTTTGCCGAATGGTTCGCGCCAGAGTGAGTAAACTGACTTCCCGACTAGCGCTCAAATCTTCGTCACTGTAGCCGCGGTCGCCGGCCGCGGCATTTCACTTCAACGGCAACTTCACCATCTCGTGAATTTGGCCGCGCACTTCGCTACTCTCAAACCGCCGATCGTTCTCCCTCAACAGCATAGGCATTCCATATCGTGGGTTCATGGTGATGCGAACGACGCGATCGATGCGCGCGCCCGGTACCACTGTGAAGCGGAATTTTTGCAACATCATCGCCAGCGCAATTTTCAGCACCTGGATGGCAAACATCGCGCCAACGCAGGCGCGAGGCCCCGCACTAAATGGCATGTATTCATATTGCGTTGGATCGATCTCGCGCCACCGATCGGGACGAAACATTTCCGGTTCCGGATAAGTTTCCGGCAAATGATGAGTGAGAAAATGACTGCAAATGACGCGGGTACCGTGACTAAGCGTGAGCGGTCCCATCGGGATGGCATCGTCATCAGCAGCGCGGATGGTAAACGGCACCGGGGGCAAAATGCGCATGCTTTCCTTGATGACGCGGTCGAGAAAGGAAAGCTGCGGCACTTGATCGCGCGTGGGCGCATTACCGCCGAGGACGCAATCAAGTTCATCCATCAATTCGCGCATGATCGCGGGGTGTTGTGCGAGAAGAAACACCGTCCACGTTAGGGTGCTGGCAGTAGTTTCGAAGCTGGCTCCGAACAGAATTGTCGCCTGACCGACCAACTCGGTGTCGGTCATGCCGCGGTTTTCATCATCACGCGCCTGGATCAAGAGCGAAAGCACATCGCTGCGATTAGAGGAATCGCGCCGACGTTTCTCCACCAACGCAAGAATCCCGCGTTCCACGCGTTCGGCATGTTTGAGCAGCCGATGATATGGCGTGCCGGGAATATTGACCGGAAAGAACCAGACTGGTCCGGAGAAATTGCGACGCGCCCAAATATCCAGCAAACGCGCGATCCGATAAGCATCGCTCGCTTCGTGGCCGAACAGAACAGCACTCGCGATCCGTAGCGTGACCGCGCGCATGTCGGCATAAACATCGCGCCGACCCACGGTCCATTGGCTGATGACTTCCCGCGCGAGCTCAACAATCAAATCGTGATAACCGGCAACAGCTTTCTTATGGAACGGCGGCAGGATGAGCTGGCGTTGCTGTTTATGCTGCGGACCGTTCATCCGCGTGAGACCAAAGCGAATTCGACGTTGGGCGGAGTCTTTCGGTCCGTGAATGAATTGACCGGTGGTGCGAAATTTCGCGGGATCGCCCAAAACCTGCCGATTGAATTCCGGTCCCACTGCGAGCACGTGCAGTTTCGTCGGTTCGCCAAACGCAATCGGGCCAAGTGCCACCAACTTTCCGCGTTGCCGATGTAGCGTGCGCATGCAACCAATCGGATCGCGAAAGAAGTGTATGTATTCGCGAGCTGCGAGCGCGCCGGTCAAGACGTTCTTCTTCAGTAGTCGAGCCATTGATTAAGCAGAGCGCGCGGCCGGCAAACATCCCGTTTTCATGCGGCGGCTTTCTTGGCGATGAGCGATTGGTAAAGCGACTTCGTTTCCCGCGCTATCGCGTGCCAACTAAACTTTTTTTCCGCTCGCAGTCTGCCGGCTTTGCCAAAACGCGCGCGTAATTTTTCGTCCCGCATCAGTTCGTTGATTTTTGCTGCCAAATCGCGCGCGAACTTTTCCGGATGAGTTGGCTCAAACGGGCTCTCTTTCATTTGCGCGAGCGGAACGAGAAAACCGGTCTCGCCATCTACTACCACTTCCTTGATGCCCCCAACCTTGCTCGCAACAACCGCAGTTTCACAAGCCATGGCTTCGAGATTAATGATGCCAAACGGTTCATAAATCGATGGACAAGAGAAAACCGCCGCGTGCGAGTAAAGTTGAATCACGCTCGGCTTATCGAGCATCTGGTCGATCCAGATTATGCCGTCGCGCGCGCGCCGTGCCTGCTCAACCGCGCGCTTCATTTCTCGAGCGATTTCCGGCGTGTCGGGCGCGCCCGCACAAAGCACCACTTGGAAATTTTTGTCCATGAACTCGATCGCGCGGACAAGATGAATAATGCCCTTCTGGCGCGTAATCCGACCGACGAACAACAGATAAGGTTTTTCCGAATCGATCCCGAATTTGCGGAGGGCATCCTTCGACTTCACCGGGCGATATTCATCAAGATCGATTCCATTGTAGATTACATGTAAACGTTCCTTCTTTACCATGAACAGACGCGCAATGTCGGCCCTGGTCTCGTTCGAAACGGCAATGACCGCGTCGGCCATTTCGAGAGCGGTCTTTTCGACCCAAAGCGAAAAATCGTAACCGCCACCGAGCTGCTCGCGTTTCCACGGACGCAGCGGCTCGAGTGAATGCACGGTGATGACAAGCGGAATGCCGTAATTCTTTCGCGCGAGAATCCCGCCCCAATGCGTATACCAGGTGTGACAGTGCACGATCTGGGCATCGATGCCAGCGGCATTAAAATCGATGCAGCGTCGTACTGCGCCGAGAGTCGAGCGAAGCGCTTTCGGACAATTCCAGCCGGCCATATCCAATTGAAAACCGCGCACCGTCAGATTCCCGGATCTGACCCTTTGATCGCCGAAACAGCGGACTTCTACCGGCATCAACTTCGCCAATTCGCGCGACAGATATTCCACATGCACTCCAGCCCCGCCGTAAGTGGAAGGCGGATATTCGTTGGTCAGCAGAAGCACTTTCACGAATGAAAGTAGAGCAAGTCTCTGATTTGCTGTTAAACGAAATTCGCAACTATTTCCCGGCGCGAACGAGGAGCACTGGCACCTCGGCTTTGTGCCGGACGGTGTGAATTGCGCTGCCGAAAAGCAAGTCGCCGAGAAGCCGGTGGCCGTGCGCCGTCATGGCGATCAAATCACATTGTCGATCTTGCGCGGCTTTTAAGATTCCTTCGCCCGGATCGCCCAGTTCCAGAAGTGTGCTGACCTTCAACCCCTGGCTGCGCAATTTTAGCGCGGAGCTTTCCAGATATGCGCGGTCGTCTTTCATTTCCTGCGACTCAGCCAGTTTTAATTGGTCGTAGTTTCGCGCGACGAATCCATCGGCCACATGTACAAGGACCAATTCGGAGTCGTGCAATTTCGCCAGCTCTATGATGTGCGGCAGAAGTGCTTCGTCCGCCCGACTATTTTCCAAAGCAACGAGGATTTTTTGATACATAGCTAGAGCACGCGCCCAACCCAGTCGCTTATTCCGGCCCAATCACAGAGATATTTCGCATTCAACAAAACGATCAGGGCAGCTGTCGCCCACGAAAGTCCGCGCAGCCAGCCCGAGGCTGTGAACTCGCCCATTTTGCGGCGGTCACCGGTAAAGATGATGAGGGGGATGACGGCGAAGGAAAGTTGCAGACTCAAAATCACTTGGCTGAGAATGAGTAATTTCGCGGTGCCGCTTGCGCCGTAGAGCGCAGCCACGATCACGGCCGGCACGATCGCGACAAGGCGCGTGATCAAACGGCGCAACCATGGACGCAGCCGAATGTTGAGAAAACCTTCCATGACGATCTGTCCGGCGAGCGTTCCGGTGAGGGTGGAGTTTTGTCCGGAAGCGAGTAGCGCAAAGGCGAAGAGCACGCTGGCGATCGGCACACCGAGCATGGGTGAAAGTAGTTTGTAGGCATCTTGAATTTCCGCCACGCCGTGCTGACCGCGGGTGTGAAATGTCGCGGCGGAAACGACGAGGATAGCGGCGTTGATGAAGAGTGCGAACATGAGCGCGACGGTGGAATCGAGCGTGGCAAACTTGATCGCTTCTGCTTTGCCAGCGGAGTTCTGTTCGTAGATCCGCGTCTGCACGATCGAGGAGTGAAGATAAAGATTATGCGGCATGACGGTGGCACCCAGAATTCCGATGGCGATGTAAAGCGCGTCACGATTGCGCACAATCTCGGGGTTTGGAAAAAATCCGCGGGCAAGATCGACAATCTTCGGCTGCGAGAAAATGACCTCGAACAAGAAACAGCCACCAATCATGACGATCAATCCGATGACGAGTGCCTCGATGTAACGAAAACCTTTGTTCTGTAAATACATCACTGCGAGAACATCCAGCGCAGTGATGCAAACGCCGAAAACGAGCGGGATCTTGAACAGAAGATTGAGCGCGATGGCGGAGCCGATGACTTCCGCCAGGTCGCACGCGCAGATGGCGAGTTCACAAAGAATCCAGAGGCCAAATGAAACCGGACGCGAATAATGATCGCGACAGGCTTGGGCGAGATCCCGCCCGGTAACGATGCCGAGCCGCGCACAAAGCGATTGCAGGAGAATCGCCATCAAATTCGAAAGCAAAATGATGCTGAGCAGCATGTAGCCAAATTGGGAACCGCCGGCGAGGTCGGTCGCCCAGTTTCCCGGATCCATGTAACCCACGGCGACGAGATAACCGGGGCCGGAGAACGCGAGCAGCTTTCGCCAAAAGCCGGCGTCGCGCGCGATCGGGATAGTGCGATGCACTTCAGGCAAACTCGGCCTCGCCCGCTCGGTCCGCCATCCGCTCGAAATCTGCTCCTCCATCTTCTCAGCGTCCTGAAAATTTGCTCGCGCGCCAGCGGGAAACGTCTCGCGCTGGAGGCGGCGGGGCGTGCTCTTTCGTAAACGATATCATTTTTGCGCCAGCATTCTTTCGAACTTCCCGGTCGGCCAGGAATAGAACGGGTAGGTTCGATCAGGATTCTTCGGGCGATAGCGCCAATGTTTGTACATCCAAAGCCACGGCCCCGGCTTTGCGCGCACGACTGGCTCAAATGAATCCCAGCAAGCCTGCGCGATTTCGCGGGGGGTTGCATTCGACCCCAGGTCAATCGGCGGATGAAAAATAACCCGGTAACGTCCTCGCGGCAATGGCTCGCAATGGGCCGGAATAAGCGCGGCTCCTGAGCGTTGCTGTAACCAGGCGTGAGCGGAAGTGACACTGGTGTGCAATCCGAAACACCGAATGGCGACGGCAGCGGCGCCCGGGAATACGGTCAGATCGACCAACATCGCTGCGGTGCCGCCGCGGCGCAGGGTCCTGAAAAGTCGTAGAATTCCCCCGGTGCGCGTGGTGAAGGAATGGCCGGACTGTTCGCGCCAGCGGCGGAAAATTGGATCGAGCAGCGGATTCTTGAATTCCTGCGCCACAATCGTTCCGGTGCGTCCAAAAAACCCGCAGCCCAGACTGAGCCATTCGAAATTGCTATAGTGATAGCAGACAACAATCCCGCTTTGATTCGGCGCAAGGGTGGGATATTTCTCCAAGTCGATGTAACGGAGGAAGTTTTCGCGGGTGAGCCGCGGGCTCCACATTAGATCGAGCATGGTCTGGGCGAAATGCTGCAATCGAGATTCGCCAGGGCAATGCGGCGGCCATAACGATCCACTACCGCGGCGACCGCGCCGAATATTTTTGCCAGACCGACGAGAACAAGCCGCGGCAAAAGGGGCACGAGGCTCGCCGCAATCAGCAGGCCGATATGCTCCAGGCGGTAGCGCAATTTTTTCCACGCTCGTTTCATAAATAGGTCAGTTAAAGCTGAGTCGCGTTGGCGTAAATTTGTGCGAATTTACTTGGTCGCTGCGCCACGTTCGCGCGGCCGCATCTTGTGAAAAGCGTCCTTTTCGTTTGTACTGGTAATGTTTGTCGCAGTCCCATTGCGGAAGGTCTTTTTCGCCGCCTCCTGGGAAATCGCAAGGACATTGAAGTGGCCTCGGCCGGCGTGCATGCGGTACGCGGACAGCCGCCAAGTTCACACGCGATCGAGGTCTGCGCCGAGGAAGGCGCCGGAATCGGCAATTTGCGGAGCCAGCCGTTGACCGGCGCATTAGTCGAACGCGCGACCCATATTTTCGCCATGACCGGGGCGCACGTGGAAGCGATCCAGATGCTTTTTCCAAATGCAGCCGATAAGACTTTTCTGTTGCGCGAGTTTGAAGAAGCGGGCGCAACCTGCTGGCGTGATGTCCCCGATCCCATCGGACTCGGGCGCGATGTTTATAATAGTTGCGCGGAGACGATTAAAAACGCCTTGCCCAGCGTGCTCGCGTTTGTAGAAGAGAGCGAAGTAGCCGTGCGCTCCAGCGGGCGAAGTGGCGGTGCTTCCACTTATCTGATGAGCGATCTTCCGCATTCGACTGAACCGAGTTTAGGCGCGCCCAGCGGCGGTCTGCGCAAAGTCGATCCGGAAATTTATGACGCAGTCGCAGCCGAAGAGAAACGGCAGCGTGAAAATATCGAGCTGATCGCGTCGGAAAATTTCACCAGCCGCGCAGTCATGGAAGCACAAGGAAGCGTGTTGACCAACAAATACGCCGAAGGTTATCCCGCGAAACGGTGGTACGGGGGCTGCGAAAATGTCGATACCGTCGAATCGCTCGCGATCGATCGAGCCAAGCGATTGTTCGGCGCAGAACACGTGAACGTGCAGCCACACAGCGGCTCGCAGGCGAACATGGCAGTCTATTTTTCGATGCTGAAAGTAGGCGACAAGATTTTGACGATGAACCTCGCCCACGGCGGTCATCTCACCCACGGCCATCCGGCAAACTTTTCCGGAAAATTTTATCAAGTTACACATTACGGCGTAGCTGAGAAAACCGAGCAGATCGATTACGACGCCCTCGAAAAGCTGGCCAACGAAACCAAGCCGGCGATGATCACGGCCGGCGCATCGGCTTATCCGCGCACGCTCGATTTTCCGCGTTTGCGTCACATCGCTGATGCCTGCGGGGCGCTCCTTTTCATTGACATGGCGCACGTCGCCGGGCTAGTCGCGGGCGGCCAGCATCCGAGTCCGATTCCACACGCGCAATTTGTCACCACCACGACCCACAAAAGCTTGCGCGGCCCCCGCGGTGGTATCGTGTTATGCGAGGAGAAATACGCGAAACAGATCGACTCGATGGTTTTCCCGGGCATTCAGGGTGGGCCGCTCATGCACGTGATCGCAGCGAAAGCGGTTTGTTTTCACGAAGCATTGCAGCCACAGTTTCGCGAGTATCAAAAGCAGGTGGTGACGAATGCGAAAGCGCTCGCTGCCGGTTTGAGCAAACACGGCTATCGCATCGTCAGCGGTGGCACTGATAATCATCTGATGCTGGTGGACCTACGCCCCAAGGAAATTAATGGAAAACAAGCGCAGGAAGTTCTCGATCGGGCGGGCATCACGGTAAACAAGAATGCGATTCCTTTCGACACCTATCCGATCTTCAAGCCGGGAGGGATTCGTGTCGGGACACCGGCCGTGACCACGCGTGGAATGCGTGAGGAAGAAATGCTGGAGATTGCCGATCTCGTTGCCGAAGCGCTGCAAAATCGCGATGATAATGCCGCGCTCGAACGGACCCGCGGAAAGGTACGCGAGCTTACACGGAGATTCCCGCTGCCGAATTAGGCCAGGAACACAGGCCTTCTGGCCTGTGCGCACAGCGGAGTTACACTCCGCTGAACGCTGCAAATGCGGAGGCATCACCGAAATTACAACAGCGGACAGAATGTCCGCTGGGCGCACCGGCTGAAAGTCTGTGTTCCGCCCCTTGTCATTCCGAGCGAAGTCGAGGAATCTCTAACTATTCTCGTCGGAAAAATTTAGAGATGTCTCGACTTCGCTCGACATGACAAAGGCTACTGAACAAACAAATCCGCTGCGCGAGGGTTTAAGCACGCGCGCCGTGCCGCAGCCGTGTGCGATTGTCATCTTCGGCGCCACCGGTGACCTGACCCACCGGAAATTGATTCCAGCGCTGTACAATCTTGCCGCCGATGGAGAATTGCCACCGGCGGTGACCGTCATCGGTTTCGCTCGTCGCCCTAAAAGCGACGACGACTTCCGTAAGGAACTTGCAGAAACCACCAAACAATTTTCGCGTCAGGATGTTCGCGAAGACATCTGGAAGACTTTTTCGCAATCGCATTTCTACCATCAAAGCGAGTTCGAAGATGAATCGGGATATCAATCGCTCGCCAAGCGTCTCGACAAGATCGACGAAGAACGCGGTACCCGCGGCAACCGTTTGTTTTATTTCGCGGCCGCCCCGGAGCAATTCGAACCGATCCTGAAAAACCTTGAAGCTGCCGGACTCAATAAAGCGAAGGAAGGCAGTTGGGCACGCGTCATCATTGAAAAACCGTTCGGACGCGATCTTGCTTCCGCGCAAGAATTAAATCGGGTCGTCTTCGGTGCGTTCGCCGAAAATCAGACTTACCGCATCGACCATTTTCTCGGAAAGGAGACGGCACAGAATATTCTCGTTCTCCGCTTCGCTAACGCGATTTTCGAGCCGATCTGGAACGCGCGCTACATCGATCACGTCCAGATCACTGCCGCCGAAACACTCGGAGTAGAGGGCCGGGCCGGTTACTACGAAACCGCCGGCGCCTTGCGCGACATGGTACAAAACCATTTGCTGCAGCTTCTTTGCCTCGTTGCGATGGAGGCGCCGACCGACCTTAGCGCCGATAGCATTCGCGACGAAAAAGTGAAAGTCGTTCGTTCCTTGCATCATTATCGCGCCGATGAAATCGCGGAGCTGGTTGTGCGCGGCCAATACATCAGGGGCGCGATCAATGCCAAGAATGTTCCGGGTTACCGCGAGGAAGAAAAAGTGGATCCAAAGTCCGAGACTGAAACTTATGGAGCGCTACGATTGCGCATTGACAACTGGCGCTGGTCGGAGGTTCCCATCTATCTGCGAGTCGGAAAACGTTTGCCGAAATCTGCCACGGAAATTTCTGTGCACTTCAAGAAAGCGCCGATGGTTTTATTTAATCGTGATAGCACCGAGCACGATCAAAATGTGCTCGTCATTCGCATCCAACCCGACGAAGGAATTTCATTGCGGATGATGGCAAAAATCCCAGGAACGAGTCTGCGCATCGAGCCGGTAAAGATGGATTTCCATTACGGAACCAGTTTTGGCAAAGCCAGCCCGGAAGCGTATGAACGTTTGCTCCTCGATGCTATGAGCGGCGACGCCACCCTCTTCGCTCGCCGCGATGAGGTGGAGGAAGCATGGGCATTTATCGACACAATTGAACAGGCCTGGACGGGGAAAGACGCGCCGCCGTTAACATTTTATCCTGCCGGCTCGTGGGGACCGGAAGAAGCCGATGAACTTCTCGCTCGCGATGGCCGAGCGTGGAGGCGATTATGAAAGAAATCGCTCCACCCGTCATCCCGAGCGAAGCTGACGGATCCCGCCGCGGAAGCTTTAAGGAAACATCGCGGGATCCCCCGACTGCGCTCGGGATGACGAGGATGGGAAATCGCTAAAATGCCTGCTA
Organism: Verrucomicrobiota bacterium; assembly: GCA_003221295.1. GTDB lineage: Bacteria > Verrucomicrobiota > Verrucomicrobiia > Chthoniobacterales > UBA10450 > AV69. Next base: position 13,490 of record QHRA01000176.1, read on the forward strand.
TCGCTGAAACTGTTTCGCTCGGCCTCCCAGTCGCGATCGATCGCATCGACCGCGAGTTAAAAAAACTTTGGAGCGAAGGCGAAGGAGCGATGACGCGGGCGTCGCTGATGAATCTCGCGGTCTACAGCGAAGAGTCCGGGTCGCTCACCCGCAACACCCGGTTACTGGCCCGAATCACCGAGAACCACGCTTGTCGGGCAATTGTTATTGGGGCCGATCCCCGCGCTAAAAACGATCGGATGGAGGCATGGATTAGCGCCCACTGCCACCTTAGTCGCGCCGGGACCAAGCGAGTTTGCTCGGAACAGATTTCATTTCTACTCGAAGGCGCAATGGTCAAGCTGCTCCCGAGCATTGTTTTTTCCCAGCTCGATTCCGATCTCCCGCTCTATCTTTGGTGGCAATCGGAATTTGCCGAGCCGATGGACCCGCAGCTTTGGTCGTGGATTGATCGATTGATTTACGACAGCCAATCGTGGCGCGATTTCAACGCCCAGATACGCTTGGTCGAGATGGCGCAGCGCGAAGCCAAACAACGCATCGTGCTCTGTGATTTGAATTGGACTCGACTCGTTCATTTCCGTCTCGCTTTCGCCCAGTTTTTCGATCATCCGGGCTCGCATCATCATTTCCGTGAAATCAAAAATGGCTCGATCATCTTTGGTAACGGATTTCGCTCGACCGCAATTCTTTTTGTCGGATGGCTCGCGGCGCAACTCGGTTGGGAGATTCGGAGTGAGAAAAACGCCGGACGAATTGAATTGGAAAACTCCGACGGAGAAACGGTGCGGATCCAATTACAGGAAAAAGGCGACGACGCGCCAATTGCATCCTTTACCGCACAATCGCACGGGATCGAATTCCAAGTAACGCAAGCAGAATGCGGCGATCTACTCGAAGTCTGTCGCAGCAAATTAGGCGAAGTTCCCGCTCGCCAGGTTCTGCCATCGTCGGAGAACGATCCGGTCAAATTAATGAGCGAAGAGCTGATGCGGGGCGGACCGCACCACGTTTACCTTCGCGCAGTTGAGAAAGTCCGCGAGCTGCTGTAGGCGGTCGCCCTCAAAACGTACTTTGTCATTCCGAGCGAAGTCGAGGAATCTCTAACTATTCTTTCTCAGGAGAAAACTAGAGATGTCTCGACTTCGCTCGACATGACAAAAGTGAGACCCTGCCGGTGGCGACAATCGCAGCTACAACCCAAAAATCTCCCGCAGCGCGCGGACGTTCTTCTCGATCGAAAAAATTTCTTCCGCGCGCTTGCGACCTCGGCCACCAAAAGATCGCGCGAGCTCAATGTCGTTAATCAACCGGCTGAGCGCATCGGCCGTCGCAGCAGGGTCATTTTGGGCCACCAGCAGTCCCGTTTCACCGTCGCGAACCATTTCCGAAATGCCGCCAATATTGGTCGAAACAACCGGCAAGGCTGAGGCCATCGCTTCCATTACGACGGTTGGCAGGTTATCCATTGCACCATCGGGATCGATCCGGCATGGCAGTGCGAGAACAGTCGCCTTGCTCAAGTGCGCCGCGATTTCGGCTTGCGTTTTTGGGCCAGCTAGATGCACGTGCTCGCGCAAATCCTGCCGATGGATGTGCGCCTGCAATTCTCCTACCAGCGGTCCTTCACCGATAATTTCGCAGCGGAATCCGTGGCCGCGTTGTCGCAGCAAAGCACAGGCGTCGATCAGGGCATCAAAACCTTTTTTGCTGATCAGACGGCCAATGGAAAGAATAAGCGGCGGCGGCTCGAATTGCGCTGGCTTAAATTGGGCGCAGTCAATCCCGTTATAGATCCGATGCACCCGCTGCGCGTTTTCGGGAAGGCGTTCCCGCAGCTGATTCGCAGCAAAATCGCTGACCGCGATGACGGCGTTGGTCGATGAGAGGATTTCGGGTAACCCGATTTTGAAATTGGCGGGAACAAAAATATCGTTGGCATGAACAGTGACGCTGTAATCGATCCCGAAGAATTTCTTAATCCAGAACGCGGTTCGGGCGGCCATGCCTGCGAAATGGGTGTGCACATGCCGGACACCGAGTTTCTGCAAATGCGTTCCGATGTAAGTCGCTTGATGGAGGCGAAGTGAGTCAGGTTTTCCGCGCCATTCGTGTAAAGTTCTTCGCATCGGCTTTGGCAAACTGGTCGCCGCCTCATTTGCAAGGCGGGCAAAAGCGTCGCCCTCCGGCAACTGATGCACTCTCGAGATGATCGCGCGGTCCCACGTGGTTTCGGGGCCGAAGTCCGGTCCGCGCAGCGAGAAAATTGCGGGGCGGATGCCCTGCCGGAAAAGCTCGGCAATTTCCCGATAGCAAAAGGTCTGGGAAAATTTCGGGAACCGTTCAAAAACGTAGGCGAGCACCTCCCGATTTAACGCGCTCCGGCCAGATTGCCAACGCCGGCGAGGCACGAAATCCGCTTATATATAAGTTAGACGCGCGTCCTGCATGACTTTTGCTGTAGTCAGGGCCGTGCCCCGTCGCGATTTCTTCTCCTTTTGCACGACACTCCGGCCGATTGAGCTGAAGGCCCTCGGCGAACTGTCGCACGTGCGGCATTTGCAAAAAGGCGAATTGATCTATACCACCGGCGAGCTCGCGGAGGAAGTCTACAGTGTTAATCGGGGCGTCGTTGAGGTGATCCAGCTCATTCCCGGCGAATCGGACGAACGCAGTTTCGTCACTCGCGGCGATATTTTCGGCGTCGCTGACGCCCTGGGCAAAATGCCGCGCTCACGTTCGGCGCGGGCCCAGGAAATCGTCAGTCTGCAATGTTTCAACCGCGAGAATTTCGTCGCCATTTCGCAACGGGTCCCGTCGTTTCTCCTTTTCTTGTGCGAGCAAATGGCGCATCGGCTCAATCAGGTTCGTGCGGGCAAGGGACCAGGCGGATCTCAGAAACTGAGCGGAAGTCTGGCGAACTTCGATTTGATTACGGTCCACCAAACCATCATCAGCTCCGGACAAACTGGCGAGCTTGAGGTGTTGAACGAACACAACGAACGGATAGCCACGTTCTATTTTCAAGGCGGTGCGCTTCGTAGCGGTCAATTTCAACAGCTCACCGGCGAGGAAGCATTCTGGCAGCTCTTCCTGAGCGACGATATTCCCGGGAGTTTTTCCTTCGCCTCCGGAGTGCAGCCAATTACCGATTGCCTGCAATCGGTCGAGATCACTCAATCTCCAAACGATATGCTGATTACCGCGATGCGGCATCGCGACGAGTTTCACAATCTCAAGAAAACAACGCCTGACCCCAACACGCTCCTGCAACGGCTGGCCCCAAGTTTTGAATGGCCGCCCGATGCGGAACCGGAGCTGAAGCCATTGGCGGAACGAATTTGGAACTACAGCTTTGACCGCCGCTTCACTCTTAATGAGCTGTTTCGCCAGAACGCAGTTTGTGAATTGAAAATCTATCTCGTGGTTTCCGAGATGTTGCGGATTGGGCAAATCGCAACCGTTCATCCCACGCCGCAACTGGCGAAGGCGTCGTGAAAAAAATCCCCCTTTTTTTGTTCGTCGCCCTAATCGCGCTGACTCATGGAAGTTGCTCCTACCTTACATCCAACGGCCGCCATCAGGCCGCATATGCCCGTTATATTAGGCACTCCAGCCACAACCGGATGAAGCTACAACGAAAGCTCTCCAGTTCGCCGAAAATTCAGCCGCCGCGCATGCAAAGCGAACCAACAGTCGCGACTAGCACCGGCCCGGAATCTGTTACCACGAGCGCGGAACAAGCCACATCGGAAAACTAGCCGGCATCCCGCTGCACCGGAATCGGTCGGCCGGCATCATCGACCGCGACGTAAACGAAAACGCCGCGCGTCACTAGGATTTGCCGGCCGTGTTCCCGGAAGCGTTCGACCCAAACTTCCACCGGGATGGTCATTGATGTGCGGCCAATTTTTTCCACCCAGGCATAACACGCAACCGTATCCCCTACTCCTACCGGTTGCAGGAATGATAAACCTTCCATCGCGACAGTAACCACGCGCGCTTTCGCTGTTTTCGAAGCGAGAATGCCGCTGCCGAGATCCATTTGCGACATCAACCATCCGCCAAAAATATCGCCATTGGGATTTGTGTCCGCCGGCATCGCGATGGTGCGAATGACCAATTCGCCTTTCGGTTTTTCGGGCGACTGCATGTTGAGTGGTCACCTTATAACCGGTCATCCCGAGCGAAGTCGAGGGATCCCGATGAGCTAGCTTTAAGATTTCTGGGCTCTGTCTGTAACGGCGCTCTAAAAGCGCCGAAATTTTTCATGCGCCCGGCGGTCATAGACGCCGCTACAGGATTTAACGTGAATCACGGCTACAAAATCAGCATGCAATCACCGTAGCTAAAGAAACGATACCGTTCCCGCACCGCTTCCTCGTAGGCGCGCAGGATAAGTTCGCGACCGGCAAATGCGCTTACCAGCATGAGCAGGGTCGAACGCGGCAAATGAAAATTTGTTAGCAAAACATCGACCACTCGAAACTGGAACGGCGGATAAATAAAAATATTCGTCTCGCCTTGGCTCGCTTGAATTTTTCCAAAACGGCGCTTAACCGATTCCAAGACCCGAACGGTTGTTGTTCCGATCGCCACGATTCGTCGTGCCCTCGCAATTGCCTCAGCCGAGCCTGGCGAAATCGAAAATCGCTCGGGATGCATTTGATGTTGAGTGATGTCTTCCACTTTGACCGGACGAAAAGTTGCCATCCCGACATGAAGCGTGATGAAAACGTGCGGAAGAGCTCCAAGAATTTGCGGCGTGAAATGCAGTCCGGCCGTGGGCGCCGCAAGTGATCCCTCGTACTTTGCGAACACCGTTTGATAACGCGCTTCATCCTCTGCCTTGTAGCGGCGGTCTACCACTGCCGACCGCTTGATATACGGCGGCAGAGGCATCGCACCGCCGTGTTGAAGATCGATGTCGTCAGACAACACGATTTCCCGTGGGCCATCAGCAAAAATTTCGCCCGCTTCCGCGCGCACACCTTGAATAAAAGTGGCTATGCCTTTCCCAAATTTGCGGCTCGGCTTTACCAACGCCTTCCAATGACAAGGTGCAGTTTTCTCCAGGCATAAAAATTCGATTTTCCCGTCGTCGGAAAAATGTCGCGCCGGTAAAACGCGCGAGTTATTTAAAACGAGTAGATCGTCATCGCGCAGAAATTTTTCGAGATCAACGAAATGCGCATGTTCGATTTTCTTCCGGTCGCGATGCAACACCATCATGCGCGAATCCTGCCGACGCGGCAATGGATGTTGCGCAATCAATTCCCGCGGCAGCTCGTAATTGTAATCATTTAGCCGCGTACTCACGCTTCCATCATCAAAGGATTTGATCGCGCGCGCAAAGGTGACATCATCAGCCATGCTTCAGCCCGCGCTTTCCCTCGTTCTCGAAGCGCTCAGGGAAATTCGCGATTCCCGGGAGAAACCATTCCGCGTTTCCCGCGCGACGCTTAACCGATTGCTTGAGTCTCGACCGGACCACAACGTTGCCGATATTGCGGCCAAAGCCGCGGCGCTCGGACAGGTGCGCGATCGCGTCTGCGTTTGTATGAAGTGTCCGCACCTCGCGCGGAGCCGCACCCAGACTGTCTTCGGAGTCGGTAATCCGGATGCGGAGTTGATGTTCGTCGGTGAAGCACCAGGCGCGGATGAAGATGCGCGCGGCGAGCCCTTCGTGGGCCGGGCCGGTCAATTGCTCACTCGCATCATCGAGACGATGGGCCTTAGCCGCGACGAGGTTTACATCGCAAATATTTTAAAATGCCGTCCCGACATGCCGAAGGGCGTGTCCGGAAATCGTCCGCCGACGCCTGAAGAAATGCGGACCTGCATCGGCTATCTGATTGAGCAAATCAAAATCATTCAACCGCGCGTGGTGGTCGCGCTGGGCGCAACCGCAGTGGAAGGTTTGCTCGGAGCGCGCCGCATGATGCGTGAGTTGCGTGGCAAATGGCATTCCTATCACGACACCCCACTCATGATCACGTATCACCCATCGTATTTGCTGCGGAACCAATCGCCCGGTGAGAAACGCAAAGTTTGGGAAGACATGATGGCGGTGCTGGAAAAACTCGACCGCCCGATCAGCGAGAGACAACGAAACTATTTTCTCTGAGCTTGGCTTCTTCTGCAGCGGCGGTCTATGACCGCCGAAAATCGATCGAATCGGTGATCAGATGATAGCCGCGGCCAACGACCGCGGCTACAACATCGCCAACACGTTTCGCGAAACGTTTTCCTTGTCATTCGTGTCATCCCGAACTCCGAACGCTTCCGGGGTTACGGACCTCGCCTTTGTGGCCCCCGCGGAGCGTCGCCCAACCAACAATCGTCGACGTGAATTGATAGGGCGAGACTCTAGTCGAGCCAAGACTGACGCGTTGATTCGTTAATTCAACTGGGGCGCCGCCGCTACAGCTTTGCTCGCGCCCTTCGCAACCGGCTCCGACTTGCAAGCGTGATCGTGGTTGACGCAATCATGCCGCGCACTTCATTGCGCGGAACTTTCACGCGTGTGCGTAAAGCTTCCAATCCGCTTTCCTCGAGTAGTGAGAGAGTGCGTACTCCGATCATTGCCGGCAGAACTGTGGCTACGCGCACTCGCGGCGGATTGATCGCAATGGAATACTCCAGCCCCGCGTCCAACCCAGCGCGCGCTTCCGCGACCCACCGCAAATAAATTGGCAGAAAATCAGCCGGCCCGTTCAGCAGATCGGACACCGAAAGATTGGCGGCACGCAATTCGTCCTCCGGAAAATAACAGCGACCTGCGCGTAAATCGCTGCCCGCGTCGCGTAAAATATTTACCAACTGCAACCCGCGACCATAATTCGTTCCCAGCTCGAGCATGTCCGCTTCGTCGCGTGCCGTGAAACTCTGCACTTTGCGAAAACAAACGCGCGTCCAAAATTCGCCTACGCAACCGGCAACCAAATAGGTGTACTCGCGCAATTCCTCTGCATTACCCAGCGCCGCGGGTCCTCCACCCCATCGCGTCAAATCCTGACGCTGACCACGCGTGATGATCGCGAGCAGTTCGCGAACATCGCGCTGATCTTCCGGCGAAAGATTTTCCAGCGACCGCAAAATTGCCTCCGCTGATTCCAACAGCGTCCTTTCCCCCTCCGTCATCCCGAGCGCAGTCGAGGGATCCCGTTGCGAAACAAGAAGCTCTTTCAATGCTTCCCCAATCGCTTGGTCTTTTCCCGCAATTCCCGCCGCGAAGCGATCCAGCAATTCGATTCGTTTTTCAACATCAACGGCACTGCTGTCGGCAATGGTGTCGCTCGTTCGCGCCAATAGATAAGCCAGCGCGACTGGTTCCCGCAGCGCACGTGGCAGTAAGCGAATCGAAATATAAAACGAACGCGAAACCGGTTTCAGCAATTCGAACTGTTTCACAGGCAAAGGTTGCTCAGCTCGATCCGATCCGCGAGATGTAACTGTGGAAGCGTCGGAAGATTTACGATTCTGTGAACGAACCTGAGACGCACACCTCAAACGTGATCCGGCACCTTTACGTTCATTTTCCATTCTGCGCGCGCATTTGTCCTTACTGTGCTTTTTACAAGACGCGCGGGAACGCAGCGGAGGTCGCACGCTTTTGCGAGGCGCTCATCTTCGAAGCGAGGCGAGTTGCGGAAAAATTTCCCCTGATGCTGGAAACAATATTCTTCGGCGGCGGCACCCCAACCGTTCTCAGCACGGCTCAACTGAAGAACTTGCTCGAGCTATTTCACGAAATTTTCGATCTCGGCGCATTGCGTGAATGGAGCATTGAGGCAAACCCTGGGAGCGTCTCGGCAAAGAAAGCGGCGGCGTTACGCGAGTCCGGTATCAACCGTATCAGCCTCGGCGTGCAAAGTTGGGACAACCAGCTTTTGAATTTGCTGGGCCGCGAGCATCATGCAGCCCAGGCAGAAGAGTCGTTTCATATTTTTCGCAGCGCCGGATTTTCCAACATCAGCGTCGACTTGATGTTTGCGTTACCCGGGCAAACGGAAACGCAATGGCGCGGTTCCTTGCAGAAAACGATCGCGCTCCAGCCCGAACATATTTCTACCTACTGCCTCACCTATGAGGAGGACACTGAGTTTCTCGCGCGATTCGCACGTGGCGAATTCGCTGTTAACGATGAAACCGAAGCACGCTTTCTTGACTTGGCGATGACGACGCTCGAGAGCGCTGGCTACGAGCATTACGAGATTTCAAATTATGCGCGTCCGGGATTTCGCTCCGAGCACAATCGGGCTTACTGGCGCGGCGCGGACTATATCGGGATCGGTCCAAGTGCGTTTTCGACGCGCGGATTCGAGCGCTGGCAGAACATCGCCGATCATAATGAATACGCCCGGCGCCTGTTCGCCAACGAATCACCGATCACGTCGATCGAAAAATTAACTCCCACAATGAAACGGACCGAGCACATCGCACTCGGCTTGCGGACGAGCGAGGGAATTGTCGTCGATACGATCGATCAAAATCAGGCAGAGGAATTGATCAGCGACGGATTGCTCGCGCGCAGGGCAAATCGCTTCGCTTTGACTCGCGCCGGGAAATTGCTAGCCGATTCCGTCGCCGAAGAGTTGTTGTAGATCCGCCGGCAATCCCTCCGGGCAGCACACGCGTCTCGCGTGTTGGCGATCGCGTCCTCGCGATCGCGGACTTTTCTGTAAACCTGTTTCGGCGAGACGCGTGCGCTACCGAGATTCCTTCATGCCGGCTTCTGCCGAGGGACGAGATTTTTCTCGTCCTGACGTGCGGAAGCACGTTCCTCCAAAGAATCACACCCCGCCGTAACGGCGTTGCCGTTTCGCGAAATCGTCAACCGCCGCAAACAAATCTTTCCTCGTGAAATCCGGCCACAGCTTTGGCGTCACATACATTTCGGTATAAGAAAGCTGCCAGAGCAAAAAATTGGAAATCCGCATCTCACCAGAGGTGCGAATCAGCAGGTCCGGATCAGGATAATACCGGGTGTAAAGATGTTTGCTGAACATCTCTGGATTAATCATCGCTCGATCAATGTGGCCGGCTTCGACTTCGCGCAGCAAACTGCGAATTCCATCGATGATCTCGTCGCGGCCACCGTAACTGAGCGCGAGAATGAGGGTAAGCCCGGTGTTTGAGGCCGTGCGTTTGATCGATTCGTGCAATCGCTTCTGGCAGTTGTCCGGTAAATCGGTCAGTCGTCCGATTGCCTGTAGCCGGACATTTTTCTCGATTAGCTCCGGCGTTTTATCCTTTAAAAATTTCTCGAGCAACCGCATCAACGCGAAGACTTCGCTTTTTGGTCGCTGCCAGTTTTCCGCGGAGAAGGCGTAGAGCGTAAGGTACGCCACCTTCAATTCGCCGCAGCCTTCCACACATTCGCGCACCGCGTCCGCCCCTTTCTCGTGGCCCTTGATCCGCGGTAAACCACGCTGCCTGGCCCAGCGACCGTTCCCATCCATGATGATGGCGATATGTCGCGGAATGATTTTTGGCGTCGCCATCCTCAAAGCATAATCGTTTCCGCGCGCGTCGGCCCAACACTAACGATTGTTAGTTTCGCGCCTGTTAATGCCGAGATTCGTTTCAGGTAATCGCGCGCTCGCTTCGGCAGATCGGCAAATTTCCGGGCCGATCGCGTCGATTCAGACCAGCCCGGCATGCTCTCATAAATCGGTTCGCAATTGTTCCATTGCGCGGAATCGCACGGTGGCACATCGAGGCGCCTGCCGTTCAAACGATAGCCAACGCAAATCGAGATCGGATTCACTTCATCGAGACCGTCGAGGTTGGTGATGGCGAGCTCGTCAATCCCATTGAGCATCGTAGCGTAATGCGTCGCCACGGCATCGAACCAGCCGCAGCGCCGAGCCCGCCCGGTTGTCGCCCCGAATTCGCGTCCCATTTCGTGCAATCTTTCCGCAAAAACCGCGTCTTCCGTCGGCAATGGGCCTTCGCCCACCCGCGTTGTGTACGCTTTCATCACCCCGACCACCCGATCCATTCGATGCGGGGGAACGCCCGAGCCGGTACACGCGCCCCCGGCGGTGGTATTCGATGATGTCACGTAGGGATAGGTCCCGTGATCGATATCGAGAAAAGTTCCCTGCGCGCCCTCAAACAAAATTTCGCGCCCGCTCTGCAAAGCGCGATGCAAATAAACCACCGTGTTCGCGACAAACGGCGACAGCGCCGCGCCCGCCGCTAAATATTGCTGGTTCACTTCGCGAAAATCATTCGGCCTCGCCCCCAGCGCGCGCAGGATGGCGTTGTTCTCGCGCATTTTCGCTTCGAGTTTTTTTGAAAAGAGCATGGGCTGCATCAGATCCGAAACCCGCAAACCAGTGCGCGCCGCCTTGTCGCCGTAGGCTGGACCAATTCCTCGTTTCGTCGTGCCGATTTTCGCCACCCCTTTCCGCAGCTCACGCTGTTCGTCCAGGGCGCGATGGTATGGCAGAACCAGATGTGCAGCGTCGCTTACCAGAAGATTGCGGCCAATGCGGACGCCTAACTTCTCCAAACCCTTAATCTCTTTCACGAGCGCGACCGGGTCGACCACAACGCCGTTGCCAATCACGCAAACTTTGCTGCGCCGCAAAATCCCCGACGGAATCAAATGCAAAATATATTTCTTGCCGCGATGAATGACAGTGTGGCCGGCATTGTTCCCACCCTGGCTGCGCACCACGATATCGGCATCGGCGGTAAGCACGTCGATGATCTTCCCCTTCCCTTCGTCACCCCATTGCGCGCCGATCAGGATCGTGTTGGCCATGACTTTTTGGGCAAAATTTTGTCCCGATGCGCTCGGTCGAGGCATTCGGGACTTGCGTCACAGGATAAGAGCAGCGGCGTGCCGCGCAAGACCATTCTGGACATGCGGCACGATAATGAGGTATCTGAACAAAATATGCGTACCATCCTACTGATCATTCTGGTGCTGTTGTTAATTGGCGCATTGCCGACCTGGCCCTATAGCTCGGGCTGGGGTTATTATCCGGGCGGCGGGTTATTGCTTCTGATAATCTTAATCCTGGTCCTTTGGCGGGCCTAGCGCGTCTGTTTCTGCATATCGGGAGCGCCGGCTTCCGCTACATTCGGCATCCCTGCCGAATGATGAGTCATTTACTTCGCCACCACTCGCACCACCGGCAACGGAAAACGCAAACGCAATTCGTCCTGAAGATAAATCTCGACGTGATGCAGTCCGAATTGCTGGAACTGCACCCCGCCAAAGTAATGAACATTCGTGGCGTGCCCTTCCATATCCTTTAACTCAAAATCCACCTCCGCCTGCGCCAGCACCTGTTGCTCATCTACCCCAATGATGCGCGAGCGCTGCTTGAATTTTCCCGCGCCGCTGCACCAACGCGACCAAATGCAAAGTCGCATGCAGGTGATGGGCAACTGCGGGGCGGGCACGATATTGATCACGCCCACCAGTGTCTGCATGCCATTGAATTCGTGCCGGACATCCTCGCACAGCACGCAGCTTTGCAGATCGGGCAGGATAACGTCGGTCGCAGCCATTTCTTAAATCAAACCGCCAATGAGCAGCGCGAATAACACTACCGCGAAAATAATCCGATAAATCGCAAACGGCGCGAACCCACGCGCCCGCACCCAGTTCATAAACCAGGCAACAACGCCCAAGGCCACCACAAATGAAACAATTGCGCCAATCATTAGCACTACCCAATTGTGCCCGGTCATCACCAGCGGCGCGAGTCTTGTTTCATCGCTACCGTGCCGCAAGGTCTTGAGCAAATCGTAGCCGGTCGCAACTACCATCGTCGGCATGGAAAGGAAAAACGAAAACTCCAACGCTGCGCTCCGGGAAAGCCCGGCCAACTGCCCGGCCGCAATGGTTGACATCGAACGCGAGGTTCCCGGGAAAACAGCCGATGCAATCTGGGCGAAACCGATCCAGGCTGCCTGCGGCAACGACATTTCCTCCATTCGCAATGTGCGTGGATTGCGACACAACGCGTCCACCAACCACATGATGACGCCGCCGATGAACAGTGCCCACGCCATCACCCAAAGATTTTCCAGGTTCCGCCCGATTTGTTTTTTCAAAAGAAACGATGGCACCGCGGTGATCACAAAGGCGATGAGGGTGAGACCGAGTGGATGCGTGAAAAGATTACGCCTTCCACTTTCGCCGCGCGGGAAAGTCGCAAGAAATTTCAGGATTCGATTCCAAAAATAAACCGGCAGCGCCAGGATTGCTCCCAGTTGGATCACGATCGTGTACATCTTCCAATAAGCATCGTGCAGATCGAGATGTAGCAGCGCCTCGACGATCCGGAGATGAGCGGTCGAGCTAACCGGCAAAAATTCCGTTAGTCCTTCGACTACGCCGAGTAAAATGGATAGAAGAAAATCGTTCACTGTGACAGCTCTACCCTCTTGTTCGTGCTTTCGCTACAATCGCAGGAGCGTCATCTTCAGCGTGTCCATGGTCAAAATTAATTTTGATTGGTCCGCAACCGAACCTCATTGTCACCTCTCGCGATGAAACTCTTCGTTACCGGAATCTGCGGCTTTGTCGGTAGTTCGCTCGCAACCTGGTTTCGTGAGCGTCGGCCTTCTTTCAAAATTAACGGGATCGATAACTTCGTCAGGCCCGGAAGCGAGACGAATCGTTCGATCTTGCGCTCACGAGGAATCACCGTCCAGCACGGCGATGTTCGAAACGCCTCGGACTTCGAGAACCTTCCTGCGGTTGATTGGGTAATTGATGCCGCTGCTAATCCCAGTGTCCTCGCCGGAGTAGACAATCGCAGCAGCTCGCGGCAGGTGATCGAACACAACCTCTACGGAACGGCAAATGTCCTTGAATATTGCAAACGCGTTAAAGCAGGCCTGGTTCTCCTGAGTACCAGCCGTGTCTACTCTATTCCTGCGCTGGCGGGGTTGCCGTTAATCAAAGGCAACCACGCTTTCGAATGGGATAAAGCCGCCGCTCCGGTTCAGGGCGCGTCAGCTAACGGGCTAACGACGCAATTCTCAACTTCACCTCCGGTTTCACTCTATGGCAGCACCAAGCTGGCTTCCGAGTACCTGGCTCTGGAATACCAATACAGTTTCTCTTTTCCATTATGGATTAATCGCTGCGGCGTTATCGCGGGAGCAGGGCAGTTTGGAACCGCAGAGCAAGGGATTTTCTCTTACTGGATACATGCCTACTCGCAAAAGGGCCCGCTGAAATACATCGGGTTTGATGGCTCGGGCCGGCAGGTTAGGGACGGGCTTCATCCCAACGATTTGGCCGAGCTTGTCGCACAGCAAATAGAATACTCTCAGAAACCGGAAGCCATGACGTTCAACGTCGGAGGGGGCGCCGCTAACGCCATGTCTCTGGCGCAACTTACAAGCTGGTGCGCCGAGCGTTTCGGAAAACATTCGCTCGAATCCGATCTGACCCCGCGTTCTTTCGATGTTCCTTGGCTGGTGATGGATAATCGACAAATCGCTGCCCAGTTTAACTGGCGTCCAAAGCGTGACCTGCCGTCCATCCTCGATGAAATTGCCAACCACGCGCAATGCAATCCGCATTGGCTCGACCTCTCCTCTGCGCCATGACTGACCCGCCACGAGAGCAACCGCCCCTCCAGCTCCTTAGCGTTGTTATTCCAGCGCGCGATGAAGCCGGATGCATCGCCGCGACGGTGGAACATCTGCACGTCGAGTTACGTCTCAACAACGTTCCTCATGAAATTATCGTTATTGACGACGGCAGCACCGACAAAACCTGGGAGGTTTTACAGGAAACGCAGAAACGCGTGGAAACCTTGCACCCACTTCAAAATTTGGAAGCGCATGGATTCGGCCGCGCCGTCGTCCTCGGCTTCGACCAGGCCAAAGGCGACGCTCTCGTCATCATGATGGCTGATGAATCGGACGATTGCCGTGACGTGGTGCGTTACTGGCAGGTCCTTAACTCCGGTTATGACTGTGTATTCGGCAGTCGTTTTGTCAAAGGTGGCGGTGCCATTGATTATCCCTGGCTCAAACTTTGGATCAATCGCTGCGCTAATTTATTCATTCGCGCCCTTTTTCGCATCAAACCTAACGACATTACGAATGCCTTTAAGGCCTATCGGCGGCAGGTCATTGATGGCTGCCGTCCATTCCTCTCGCCGCATTTCAATTTGACCGTCGAAATCCCGCTAAAAGCGATCGTGCGCGGTTATACCTGGACGGTGATTCCAATTACCTGGCGCAATCGCCGAACCGGCACCGCCAAGCTCAAGATCAAAGAAATGGGCAGCCGTTACCTTTTCATTTGCCTTTATATTTGGCTCGAAAAATACTTTAGTCGCGGCGACTACAAGAAAACAAGTGAACCCAGCGAATAAAGCCCAACTACAGTCACTTTATCAGAATCGTTTCGGCGAGCGCTTGGAATATCGCGACCAAGTATGGGCAACTTTGTGCTCGGAGTTTTGGCAACGCTTGGTTCCCGAAGATGGTAGTGTTCTTGATCTTGGTTGTGGTTACGGGCAATTCATTAATCATATTCGTTCCCGCTGCAAATGGGCGATGGACCTGAATCCTTCCACCAAACAATACCTGGACAAGTCGGTAACCCTTCTCGAACAAGACTGCTCGACTCGTTGGAACCTGCCCGACCAAGATCTTGATGTTGTTTTTACCAGTAACTTTTTTGAGCACTTGCCCGATAAGGAATCGCTAAACCGAACTCTCCACGAAGCCCATCGCTGTCTGCGTGAAGGCGGCTGCCTTATCGCATTGGGGCCGAACATCAAATGCTTACCGGGAAGATATTGGGACTTTTGGGACCACTCACTTCCGTTGACGGAAAAATCATTGTCCGAAGGGCTACGCGCGACCGGATTTACTATCGAGCAAGCAGTTGCAAAATTCTTGCCCTATACCATGGCCACAGGGCCACGCTTTCCTAGGTTCTTAATCGCGATTTACCTGAAACTTCCTTTCCTTTGGCGGCTTTTCGGCGAACAATTCCTTCTTGTCGCTCGCAAACAATCATTTTGATGAGATACGTCAGGCTCGAAAAATATTTTAGCAAAGGCGACTACCAAAAGAAATCGAGTGAAGCTGCCGAAGCTCGGGCGTTCGTTCTGGCTGTTTCTGTTGGCCCCGGGGATTATTGGCACGAAAAAGAGGAACGAAGCCGAAGAAGATAACAAGCGTTGAAATTATGTAGCGAAGAGTGCAGCAGAAAGAGACTCAATCACTAATCAAGTGAGGCCGCCAGGATTTTGATTGTTCCATTGCGCTAGAAACCTGAGCTTCTCTATCAGCTATGGACCCCGGCTTCTACTCGTAAAACCTTCCCCTTTGTCATCTGATCATAGATCCAGTGATAGGTACGCTCCAAATCATCGCGTAGCTTCGGTGCCGGCTCCCAGTTGTAAATTTTCTGGATTAGCGTGTTGTCGCTGTTACGACCATTTACTCCTTTGGGCGCTTTTAGATTGTAGCTCCGTTTTAGTTTTACGCCGCCGATCTCCTCCACCATGCCGACTAGCTGATTGATACTAACGAGTTCGTTACTGCCGAGGTTTAACGGCTCGACAAAATCGCCGTCCATGATCATCTGTGTACCCTTCACACAGTCATCAATCCACATGAAGCCGCGCGTCTGATGGCCGTCGTGCCCCAGATCGCACGTATCCCCGGCGGCAGCTGCGCGCCGCGTCGAAAAGAATTTCGCGCGCGCGATCCCGGTCGATGACACTAATTCGCACGCCGTGGGCGTGGATTGCCGGTGCGGTCATTCTAGACTTTTCGTCCGAATTTTTTCTCCAATTCGGCGTGCGAAATTTGGATCATGGTGGGACGGCCGTGGGGACAGCAGTAGGGCAGATCACAAGCGAGCAAATCACGAATTAGTTTTTCGATTTCGGGATAACGCAATGGATCGTTGGCTTTGACGGCGTGACGGCAAACTGTTTTCGCGATCATGTCTTCGCCCAGACGCAGTGGCGAACTGCTGTGGCTGGTTGTTTTCAATTCATCGATCACTTTGCGCAAGAATCCCGCAGCATCTGCGACTTCGAGAAAAGTGGGCAAGCTATCGACCCGAAAACTGTTTGCGCCGAAACTTTCGATTCCGATCCCCATTTTCTGCAACGTTGCAACATTGTGCTCGACCCATTCCGCATCGCGCGGCGGCAACGAAAAGATCTGTGGCAAAAGCATGCGCTGCGACGGCACTCCTTGCTCTTCCATTCGCCGGCGCAATTCCTCGAATAAAATTCGCTCGTGCGCGGCGTGCTGATCCACCAAAACGAGCCCATCGGAATTTTCCATCAGCACATAAAGGCGGTTAAGCACACCGATGATTTGAAATTGCTGATCGCGTCGCGGTTCAACTTGCGGTTCAAAATAGGCGCGATTGACCTCAATCGGCGGCGAATCGCCCCTATCCCCCAACGGCGGTAGCTGTGACGCGGATTGACTCGGCACGGCAAAACTGGAGCGACGAACGCTATCCCATTCCGTTATTTCCGCTCGGGACGGCGTCGCCATTATCCCTCCCGGGGTTTGAGACGACACGCGTTCGACAGCCTCAGCACCAGCGGAGGTCGTCCCTCCAATTGCTGGAACCGGCGCGCTAAATTTTCGCTGCCAATCAGCGCGACCGCTCTCGAGCGTCCTCTGTACCGCTTCGACAATTGCCTCGCGAACTCTGGCAGGATCACGAAAACGAACTTCGCGTTTTGCCGGGTGTACATTCACATCCACCTCACGCGGGTCGAGCTCAACGAACAGGCACGTAACCGGAAATTGTCCGCGCATCAGAGCGGTATGATAACCTTCGCGCAAAGCCGTGGAGAGAATGCCGCTCTCGATCGCGCGGCCGTTAACGAAGACGAATTGCTGCGACCGCGTCTGCCGGCTTACCCCAGCGCGCCCGATCCAGCCCCGAACTTGGAGGCCACCCCGGTCGCGCGAAAGAATTTCCAACAGATCGTCGAGAAGCTCGGCGCCATAGATATCGCGGATCCGGTCGCGCAGCGAGGTCGTTATTGGTAATTGCAGCGCGATTTTATCTTCGCGCACCAGGCTGAAGCTAATCGCCGGATGAGCTAACGCCTGCAGAAAGAACTGATGTTCGATATTTCGCGTTTCCGTCGTTTCGGAGCGGAGAAATTTTCGCCGCGCTGGCACATTGTAAAACAACGAACGCACTTCAATCTGTGTCCCAGGCGCTTCGCCGCCGTCGCGCACCGTTTCGATCCGTCCGCCGTTTACGAGAATTTCCGTGCCGGCGACCGCACCGTGCTCGCGCGTGGTCAGCCGAAAGCGCGAAACACTGGCGATGCTCGGCAACGCTTCACCGCGAAAACCAAGCGTGTTGATGGCGGCGAGATCAGCCGCGGAAGCGATTTTGCTAGTGGCGTGCCGTTCGAGCGAAAGCAGGGCATCATCGCGGTCCATACCGTAGCCGTCATCGACTACCCGAATGCGCGACATTCCGCCTCGCTGAATTCCCACCTCGATCGCACGCGCACCAGCATCAATGCTGTTCTCGACTAGCTCCTTTACCACTGACGCAGGCCGTTCCACTACCTCGCCGGCGGCCACCTGGCTGGCGAGAGTTTCGGGGAGAAGTTTAATCCGGCTCATTGGATTCCTGATTTTAAGTCCATTCGACTCACTTCGCTCGCAGCCAATTGACTACACCCATCATGAGTTCATTTGCTGTCCGGAGGAAGCTCCAACCTTTTGGAGATCTCAAGGCAAACTCTCTGACGTTCAGGACATCACGTTTGCGGCTCCGCAGAGCGTCGCCTATCAAGCATCATCACGATCTGGTAGGGCGCCATGGCGTTGATATGCGCGAAAACTGACTCGTAGCGCTGTACAGAATAGGCGGGGTCCCTCGAATCCGCTCGGGATGACGGAGCATGGCCCCGGGTTGTCTCCGATGATTTTTTTCACGCGGCAAGGCAAGGCGTGTGCTGATTGACTTAAGGAGGGTGGATCGTACGTTTCCTGGAGTGAATGATTGAAATTACCGAAAGCGCGGTGCGGCGATTGCGAACACTGGTGGGCGCGGCCGCGGAAAAAGGATTGCGCATCGGAATTGCAAAGGGCGGTTGTTCCGGTCTGCAATACGAGATGACGCTCGGCGCCGCTCGTCCGGGCGATGCCGTGATCGAGCGTGACGGCGTGAAATTTTTTGTCGATGAAGAGAGCGCGCAGTTGTTGCGTGGCTCGACCCTGGATTATCGCGATGCCCTCACTGGCGCTGGTTTTCAAATCGTTAATCCGAATGCAGCGCGGACCTGCGGCTGCGGTTCCTCCTTCGAACCGGCACGCCCACTCTAAAGTGAGTGAACTTCGCTGATGGCACAGGAATTTTTTCGCTACGAAACACCTTATGGCCGTCCCCGGCAGCGGACGAATTATTTCGCCTGGACGCTGGCAATTCTTTTTCTCACCGGCTTCGCCTTCGCAGCCTGGTTAGGAAGTTTCTATGTTTTCTGGCAACCGGAACGGCCTGACAGTTATCGGTTATTAAAGAAACTGCATCGCATTGATCCGCCGCGGCGATTTGAATTGACGGCGGCGCCGGCCGGCGAATTTCTCAATCCCAAACAATTGCATGATCGTTACGCGCCGCTGGGCGAAGCGGAGTTATCCAAGACGAACAGCGAGTTGGCACGCAATTACATTCGTAATTTTCAGCAAGTGCACGGGCTCGTCCCCTACGTTGTCGGTCGCTTCCGTATTATCGACGTCCATCAACTTGGCGCCGCGGACGTTTTCACTTCCGGTATGGTGGCACTCGCGGCCGCCATCGATAACGGGGAGGTGCTGCTCGAGCATGTTTACCCGGCGGATCGGCGCGATATCCCGCTCATGCGCCAAACCCTTGCCCCTGGTCTGGAAATTAAGCTCGAGCGAACGCACGATATTTCGGCAGTGATTCACGCCGATCGCAGTGCTGATGGCCGGGTCCTGATCACGGCGATGCCTTTGCTTTACGGAACCTATACCGTTACTCGCGGCACCGGAACCTTCACTCTGGAGCCTCCGCTGGATCTAAACCTCGCGGCCGGTTGGCCTTTGTTTAAACGCGAGGCATTGCGCGCAGCCGAAGATCGATACGCACAGTTACGTCAAACTGAACCAGCATCGCCTGGATCGATTGCCATTCCTGGAATCACGCCGAGCGGCACACCACCACCGAGCGAGAATCAACTTGTTCGAGTAGAACAGGCGATAGCGATTGAAACGCCGGCAAGCACGCCACCGCCGCCGCCGTCGAAAGGAGCAAAGCCGACCCCCGCTGGGAAAGCCGGAAGAATCGCGAAAAATCAAAAATCGACAGCGACACCAAGCGCCACGCCGATACAAGTCGCAAAAATCAACAGTCCGGCTCCCACATTATCGACAACGCCGCTGCAAAAGTTCACCGAATCAAGTCCGACCCCAAATCCGAGTGCGCCCGCTGCGCTTCCCGCTGATGGCGCCGCGCTGGCCTCGACTGCTGGCGGCGGAAATTGGAAAACGTATCCACCGGGCAAAATGCCGGTTGGCCGTCTGATTGCAGCAGCTGATCTCGGTGCAGTCGCCGATCGCGGTCTCTCCGGAGAACGGACTTATTTGAAAGGGCAATTTGTGGTGAATTTTGCCGATGCCAATAAAGCGGTCTTGCGGCCACGCTCGCGCATGCCGGATTCCGTGATGTTTCTCACTGGTGGAAATTCCACTCGAATCATTGTCGAGTATCCGACCGGTTACCTTCCCCCCAAGCCAGGCTCAGTCGTGAGCCGCGATGAGGTTCGTCCCTTCGAGGTTACCGAAGTACGGAAACAAGAAGATGGTCAGCTGAATGTTTTCGCGCGCGAAATCATGCAACCGTAATCGAGTTAACAATTGAGTGTTGCAGGTGCAACACGCAGATATTAACTCCCCTATTTCTGAATTGCTTCGGTCATTAGCTGCCGCGCCGGTCGATAATCAATTTGCCATCACGAACTTCGATCGATCCGCTGCCGTAGGTGGTGCGGAATTCGCCGAGATAATCTCGCAGCGGGCGGGCGCGATATTTCCAATCGAGCACGTCGGAGGGCACCGGCTCGTTATTGATGGTGATGCTGCTGAGGCGCGGATTCTCCAGCGATTGCGGGCTGTCGCTTTCGACCACGATGTCGCCATTCAAATAATAGCGCCCGCGCCCAACGTATTCGCCCAGCGGCACGCTCGTCTGAATACGCAAACGATTGCCTTCGATCGCGACGAATACTTTGCCACGAGCATGCCGATTGTTCGCGATCAGATTATTCAAATCGTCCGCGCTCAGTTCGATGTGGGCCGGTTGATCGCGAATGTTTTTAAAATCCTCCCATTTCCGATTTGCCGCGCTGATATTTTCGTTGGTGGTTTCGAATTGCGGCACCGGCGAGGGTTCCTGCGCGAGCACGTGCATTTTTTTCGCCCAATAGAAACTGTGCAGCACTGCGGAATGCGTTCGCATTCCAAAATACAAGCCGATTGCGCCGGCGATAATTAGAAACACGATGAAGCAAGCCAGAATCAAACAACCTTTGCCCACACATCCCATCCCACGCTTCTCTCGCGGCGGCGGACCTTCGATCCAGGTGTTCATCTCGCTTCATCCGACGCCGTCTGCGCCGCCTTCAACTTTTGGTAGAGATCGTTCAATCCTTGTGAGAGTACACGCGTTCCGGAAAGCATCGGCATAAAATTAGTGTCTCCACTCCAGCGCGGCACAATGTGTATATGCAGGTGATCGGGCACGCCCGCTCCTGCGCATTCGCCGACGTTGATACCGATGTTGAATCCCTGCGCTTTCGTGACCTGCCGCAGCAGCTCCTGAGCACGCACAACGAGCGAAAAAAGCTCGACGACTTCATTTTCACCGAGATCGCGCAGCTCGCCCACCTTTCGATATGGCACCGCCATCAAGTGCCCGACGGTGTAGGGATAGCGATTCATTATCAGAAACGAATTTTTCCGGCGCACGAGGACGAGGTGAGCGGCATCATCGCTGGCACGCGCAGCCTCGGACAGGAAATCGGGCGGCCCCGATTTCTCGAAGTACTCAAAGCGCCACGGCGCCCACAAAGTTTCGAGCTCGGCTTTCGGAAACTCCACCAACTAACGAGAGTAAGAGCTTATGGGAGAAAGTCGAGCTTATCCGCGCGGGAGCATCAGGAACCCATAACTTGACGGATCTTCGCTCTTTTTTTCAACGGTGACGCGATAGGGAAATTTGCCTGAGCGCCAGGGGTCTTCATCGATTGGAACGACGAGCGCGTCCAAACCTGGCGGCGTCGCTGTCGCCTCGATTATGCGGGTGTAGAAACGCGGCCGCTGCAAATACAAAAGCATCCCTTCGTCGCGCGACGGTAGAACTTCGTATCGCAGATGTTCCGCTTCTGCAATTCGGCGAACTTCGCGGCCAAATTTCACCAATGCATCGCGATCGTTGAGGTAACCGTCGATCACCCGCATCGCCGAATACGCACCGGTAAAAATTGAGGCAAAGATTATTGCGCACGCGGCGATGCGGCGAACGCGAGCAACATTGTCTGCCATACTCGCCTTAATTTGCGCAGCCAGCAGCATGCAAAGCGGTGGAACTGCCGGAAAAATCCGGTCTACTCGCTTTGATGGAATTAACGACATCACCACGATGCCGCCGAGCGCCCACGTCATCAGCCAGAACATTTCTGGCGAAAGCTTTCCCAGCCACTTTCCGGTTGTCGCTTTCGTTTTGCGCAATGCGGCCACGAGCAATCCGATGATGAGCAAACTCCAAGGCGCGAATTTTTGCAGCAAATGCGGGATGTAAAAGAGCAATGGTTGGGAACGATGAATGCCCTCATGAAAGCGAGCGGCGAATTCGTTTAAAACAACGTCTTCGTAAAATCCATCGATAAAACGGATCCCTGAGATCAGCCAGAGATAGAACAACGCGAGAGAGGCAACCCAGGGAATCCATCCGCTCCACGCATTCGGAAAGGTGGGACGCCATTTTCGACGCAATTGATAAATAACCAGTGGCGGGAGGACGAACGCCCAAACGATTGGTCCCTTGACAAACATCGCCGCGGTCAGCACCAGGCAAAGCGCGACTCGATCGCGCGTCGTCCACGACGTTCGGGTCCGGATTTTTTCGAACATCAATAATCCGATCGCGAAAGTAACAAGCGCTAGTGGCATATCGGTTCGCACTAGCGTCGCCAACCGCACGCTCAACAAATTCAGACTAAATGCCGCAAGCGCGCACAGCGCGGGCAAATCACCAAAGGTTCGCGCGCCGCGAAAAACCAAAACTGCGAGCGCGATCGCGGCAACGAAAGAAGGAAACCGCCAGGCAAAATCCCATGAGCGCGTGATTCGATAGAGCGCGGCGGAAATCCAGGCGACCGCAGGCGGTTTGCCACTGATATGGTGGAAAGAGTGGCGCCCCCCCCGAGCTCCCATTCCTTCGTGCGGCGTCGTCTGATAGAGCCAGCGCTGTTGACCGATCATTTGAAAGGAGACAAAGGCCTGTTTCGCCTGGTCGTAATCGTCCAGGGTCCAGGGCAGGTTCGCGACCGCAAAAAAGCAAACCGTTAGCATGCTAACGATTAGGAGCGTTCGCCGACTTTGACCCGTCTCAGTCGATGCGATCTGACTCATTGCCTACTCGCGCCAAAGCAGCGCGCGCATCGGCGCAGCATCGCCACCAACGATTTTCAGTGGCAGCGCGGCAAATTGGTAAACTCCCGCTTTGACCTCTCTCAGGTCGAGTGACTCAACGATGGCAATCTCTCGGACTGCGAGAGCTTGATGATTCGCCAAAACCTTCGCCTCGATCGGATCGACTGAAGGGACATCGATGCCGAGCAAGACAACACGCAGTTCGCTCAACCAGGCGATCGCCTCGGGTTTCAGCACCGGAATCCAGTCCGGAAATCGTGTCGAATCCGGAAAACAATTCGTTTTCAGCAGGACCCGGCGCGTTTTGGCGATTTGCGCACGCGCATGTTTCAAATCAACAACGCCGATGGAAGGCTGAGTCCGGGAAAACCTTTTCGCAAGATCGATCACCACCGCCGCTCCGATGTAATTTGCGAGTGGAACGGAGTCGATGGCGGCACCTTTTCCGTCGAAATGAAATGGCGCGTCCGCGTGCGTTCCGTTGTGCGCGCTCATGCTCAGTGCACCGACATTGACCGAACAGGTTTGGCTGAGACGCCAGGTTAGCTCATACCGAAATGGCGTATCCCCAGGCCAGGGGGCGAGATCTTTCGTCAGCGGCCGCGAAATGTCCCAGATCTTTTTCATCCTGCGTGGCGCAATTCGGTCACGATTGCCTCGGCCGCATTCGCACTCGCCTCACCCCGCCCGAGTTTCTGGGCTACATTTGCAAAATCGGCGAGCATGCGGCCGCGTTCCGTTTTGTCGGCGAGCAAACGCGCCACCGCCGCGGCGATCGCGCGCGGTTCTGCTTTGTGCTGAATAAACTCGGGAACAATCTCGCGATTGGCGAGCACGTTTGGCATTCCCAAATACTTTACTTTCACAACCAGGCGCGCAGCCAAATAAGTAAGCCACGCCACCCGGTAAATCAGGACGAAAGGCAATTGCAAAAGTGCGGCTTCGAGCGTGGCTGTGCCGGAAGCGACCATTCCAACATTCACGCGGG
Organism: Verrucomicrobiota bacterium; assembly: GCA_003221295.1. Taxonomy (GTDB): domain Bacteria; phylum Verrucomicrobiota; class Verrucomicrobiia; order Chthoniobacterales; family UBA10450; genus AV69. Next base: position 37,158 of record QHRA01000176.1, read on the forward strand.
CCATTACAGAACGAGCGTCGCCCGTAACGATGGAAAACTTTCCCGTGGCGTGCTTGCCGTAAAGATTGGCGCGGATCAATTCGCCCAATGGCTCGGACGCAGCTGAAACGACGAAACGCAGATCGTGATCTTGATGCGACAATTCCACCGCTGCTTTGCGCATGACCGGGAAAATCTTCTTCACCTCGCGCTCGCGACTGCCCGGAAATAAACCGACAAGGTTTTCATCCCGTGCGGAAACGTCAGTCCGGCTTGCAGCGATGAGGCCTGTTGAAGTTGGCTTTGAGATTTCGTCACGGGATCCCTCGGTCCGAGAGGGACTGGCGTTTTCGCTCGCGATGATGGAAGAGGGGCTCGGGATGACTGACATCATCGGGTGGCCTACAAAAATCGCGCGTAAGCACGATGCCTCATAGAGCTCGGGTTCGAATGGGAAAATACAGAGCATCAAATCAATCGACTGGGCCATCTGCGAAACGCGACGCCGGTTCCACGCCCAAACTTGCGGGCTGATGTAATAAATAATTTTCAACTCTGGAAATTTCGCGCGCAGCGCACGGGCGAGGCGCAAATTAAATCCCGGGTAATCGATCAGCACGGCTGCGCTTGGCCGCGCAGCATCAATCTCGGAAATGGTGGCCTGAAATTGCTTTCGAAAAAAAGGGTAACGCCTGATCACTTCCCATAATCCGACGACAGCGGTGTAATCGATCCAATCGCGAAACTTTCCGCCGGCGACCGCGCGCATTTTCGGCCCGCCGCGTCCCACAAATCGCATTTCCGGCGCACGTGCCCGCAAAGCCTTGAGTAAGGCCGCGCCATGATTGTCACCGCTGCGCTCGCCCGCAACGAAGTAGACGGTTGCGTCGGGCATTCTACGCTTTCGCGATTCGTTTCGTTATTTCGACCGCCAGCTCGAGGGCGGCGGCGGCGTGCGAACCGGAGACTCTCGGTTCGCCGCCGGTGAGCGCACAATTGGCGAAGGAAGCGAGCTGTTGCCGTAACGGCTCTTCTTTTTCAATTGCGACCGGCTCGCGCGTGATCTGCCCGTTGACTCGCCGGTAAATTTCACCGCTTTGTCCCTGATAATCTAACGAGAGGTAGGCGTCTTCCTGGAACACCCGGATCTTGCGCATCCGCTCCGGACTGATGCGACTCGAGGTAATGTTGGCGATGCAACCATCGGTGAAACGCAACCGCGCATTCGCAATGTCTTCACCGCGGCTCAGCACCGGCACACCTACCGCGTCGATGTTTTCCACCGTCGAATCGACCAGATGCAAAATGATTTCCAGATCGTGAATCATCAGATCGAGCACAACCCCGATCTCGGTGCTGCGATTTGGATAAGGCGAGAGGCGATGTGCTTCGATGAAACGCGGATGGGTCAGGCGCTGTTCCAGCGCGCTGAGGACGGGATTAAAGCGTTCGACATGGCCAACCTGCAAAACCAGCCGTTTTTCCGCCGCGAGTTGTGCGAGTTCGCGCGCGTCGGCGGTATTTTCGGTGATCGGTTTTTCGATGAGCAAATGTTTGCCGCGCATAAGCAAATCACGCGCGACCGAAAAATGCGCGCTAGTGGGGGTAGCGACTGACGCCGCGTCGACCATTCCGGCAAATTCCTCAAGTGATCTCGCGGCCTTAGCCTTGTATTTGGCCGCAATTTCAGCAGCACGGACGGGATCAATATCGAAAATGGCAATAAACTCGGCCTGCGGCAGCTCGGCATAAATCCGCGCATGATTGCCGCCAATGTGACCGACGCCAACGACGCCAACCCGCAGTTTTTTCATCGCACACTTGCCATCGACTGCGGCACGTAATTATCAAGAAACCATTCGTAAAACCGGGCGACCCCGTCCCGCAGCGAAATCGTTGGCTGCCAGCCGAGCTTTTTGATCTTGGAAATGTCGAGCAATTTGCGCGGGGTGCCGTCCGGTTTTGAGCGGTCCCACTTCAACTCGCCCCGAAAGCCGACCACGTTGCAAATCAATTCCGCCAATTCCAGAATGGAAATGTCTTCGCCACACCCAACGTTGATAATTTCCGGCGAATCGTAGTTCTCCAGCAGGAACAGAACTGCCGCCGCCAAATCATCCACGTGAAGAAATTCACGGCGCGGCACGCCCGTTCCCCAAACAATCATCTCCCCCGCTCCGCTCATTTTGGCCTCGTGCGCTTTGCGCAACAACGCCGCCAGCGCGTGCGAAGTCTCAAGATCGAAATCATCACCCGGGCCGTAAAGATTTGTTGGCATGACCGAGATGAAATTTGCGCCATACTCGCGCGCGAAAGCCTGACACAATTTTACGCCGGCAATCTTCGCAATCGCGTACGGTTCGTTGGTCGGTTCAAGCGGCCCGCTCAGGAGCGCGCTCTCCGGAATTGGTTGTGGTGCAAATTTCGGATAGATACACGAGCTGCCGAGGAATAAAAGTTTGCGCGCACCACCCTCGTGCGCTGCGTGAATAACGTTGTTCTGGATCTGTAAGTTTTCGATCAGGAATTCGACCGGTGCATCAATATTGGCTTTTATTCCGCCAACCTTCGCCGCTGCCAGAACCGCCAGGTCCGGCCTTTCCTCGGCGAAAAAATTCCGGACCGCTCGTTCGTCTCGCAAATCAACTTCCGCCCGCGAGCGAGTGATCAAATTGTTAAAACCGCGTGCCTTCAACAGGCGGACCAAGGCGCCGCCGACCAGTCCACTGTGACCGGCGACGTAAATTTTATCGTTTTGTTTCATCCGCGAATAAGTGTTTAGCATTTTCTTTTTTTGACGCCCGCGCAATCCTGAGTTCATGCCCAGGCCAAGGCGCCGGCTGACGGTGCAGAAAACTTACAAGCTTTTCATCGGCGGAAAATTCGCTCGTGGTGAAAATGGACGCGTCATTGCCGCGCGCGATGGGCAGGGAAACGTGCTGGCTAATTACTGTCGTGCGTCGCGAAAAGATTTTCGTGACGCGGTCCGGGCGGCACGAAGTGCCGTCGCGGGCTGGACGAAATGCAGTCCTTATTTGCGCGGCCAAATTTTGTATCGCGCGGCTGAAATGCTGGAAGGGCGCCGACGCGAGTTGGAAAGCGAGCTCGCCCGCGTTGGCAGCCCGGCGGCGAGGGCGCGCGGCGAAGTCACGGCCGCGATTGATCGCCTGGTTTATTACGCCGGTTGGACCGACAAGTTTTCGCAAATTCTCGGATCGGTAAATCCGGTCGCGACGGCGCATTTCAATTTTACGATCCCCGAACCGACTGGCGTGGTCGCCGCGCTGGCGCCCGATGAACCGGCCTTGCTCGGAATGGTCTCGGTTATTGCCCCAATCATCGCCAGCGGCAATAGCGTCATCGTGCTCGCTTCGACCGCGAACGCGCTCGCCCCTCTTACCTTTTCCGAAATCATCGCGACGAGTGATCTTCCGGCCGGTGTTTTCAATCTTCTTGCCGGTGATCGCAACGAACTCGCGCCGCATTTCACCAGTCATATGGATGTCAATGCAATCGTCGATGCCAGCGACGATGAAAAGATCGGCGAGGAAATTGCAGGCTGGCACCGCTATCAACGTCAAACGTTACATCCGTCGCACTGTAGCTAATTACTTCGGTCGCGAGGGGGAAAACCCGTATTGGATTCTCGATACGGTCGAAATGAAAACGGCGTGGCATCCGATCGGACTCTAACCGCTGCGCGGCAGTGGAGTGATGATAAGGCGGAAGCAAAGCTGTTGCTTTGAACTCCATTGCTCCACTACTCCATCACTCCATTACTCCAGTTTCTGATCATGCACCTACCGTCATTGATTGAGAAGAAGCGCGATGGCGGCGATTTACTCGGAAGAAATCGCGCAGGTCATCTCCGGTTTTACTCGCGGAGAAATTCCCGATTTCCAGATGCGCGCGCTGGCGATGGCAATTTTTTTCCGCGGTATGAGCGACAGGGAAACCTGGCATTTGACCAAAGCAATGCTGGAGAGCGGCCAGATATTCGAGTATCCACCAAACTCGCCGCCCAAGGTCGACAGACACTCGACCGGCGCAATTGGCGGAAAGACTTCACTCGTTCTGGCACCGCTGCTGGCCTGCGATGAAGGTTTGGGTGCCAATGATTTCCGGTCGCGGTCTGGATATCACTGGCGGCATGCTTGATAAGCTCGAAAGCATTCCTGGCTTCAATGTGAACCTGGATCGAACGCGCGCGATCAAACAACTCGAGCGCATCGGCGTTTTCATCGGCAAATCAGATCCGATCACGCCGGCAAAATTACTGCGATGGACGCGGAAAAGATCGGACGCGCCTCATTCTTGCTTGGCGGAGGCCGGCAACAAGTAGACGACAAAATTGATTTGGCCGTCGGCATTTCCGATTTGAAAAAATCGGCGAGAGCGTGCAACAGGACGAACCGCTCATGCGTGTGCATGCACGAACAAACGACGGTCTCGAACAAGTCTTGCCGTTGCTGAGGACGGCGACGGTGGTTGGAGATGAATGCGATCTTTAGGCGAATGTTTGTGAGATCCCCTTCTCGCCTTTGCCGGATCGGGACGACGGGAGCCGTGTTTGTCTGGAGCATTCAAGCGCAAACCATCGCCGCGTCGCAAACAAATGAAAAACGCCAGTTGATGCGTTAATTCCTTGGTTGCTTCGGGAAGATGCACAGCTGCGTGGAATCCCCTTTAGTGAAGTGATTTTCGATGTCACCGGCAAACGCGTGCTCGCTTTCAATCCAAGAAATGAAACCGGATTTACGAGTGGTAAAACAAATCAGCGTCGTGCTTGACGAGGTGATGTCACAGCTGAATTCGTCGGCGAGCGTAATTCAGGGAATTCCGAGAATCAACGAAGTGAGCAGTCACTTTGAAGATTTGATGCGAGAGCTGTTGAATAAGACTTCCGGGCTCACCTGCGATTTTCCGAAAACAAGTCAAGGTCGTCTCCAACGTTCCGGTTACCCCGACTTGGAGTTGATCGATCAAGAATCGCATCGCGTTTATTATCTCGATCCAAAACTTTATGCCATAGGGAGCCGGGACAGTTCGTTTCGCACTTTCTATTTCGAGCCGAAGATCGCGACCAATAAAGTGCGCGAGGATGCAGTGCACTTCATCGTCGGCTTTGAGCATGAGAAACCCGCGGCCGACCGCCATTGGAAATTCACACGTTGGGATCTTGTCGACCTCTCACATTTCCAGGTGAAACTAAAAGCGGAATTTCAGGGAAGTAATCGCGACATGTATCGGCCGGAGGCGATCGTCGCGACCAGCGTTAAGTAATTCTCCGACTTCTGCTCCTGCTCGTATTGAACCTAAAACCAACCTTGCTGGCTCCGCAGAGCGTCGCCCTACCAATGACCGATCTGAACGCGAATTGGTAAGGCGAGACTTGTCGACCCGAGGCGAAACACCGTATTCCGAGGGCAGTCGGGAGAGCGCCCTTCCTCAACTCTTAGCACTACTAAAAGTTGCCGTAAGCGACCTCCGGCGTAATTGTTAAGTCTTGTGATTTCGCAGGTAACAACCCCCGAAACATTCGAGTTCGACGCAGTGGATGACGTCGTCGCCGATATCGCCTCAGGGAAAATGGTGATTGTGACAGATGATGCCGATCGCGAGAACGAAGGCGACCTGGTGATGGCAGCGGAAAAGGCGACCGCGGCATCAGTGAATTTCATGGCAATGCATGGTCGCGGCTTGATTTGTGTTCCCATCTCGAACGAGCGCGCGGAACAGCTCGGTCTGAAGCGCATGGTCGCGGAAAATCGCGAAATGTATTCGACCGATTTCACCGTCTCGGTCGATGCTGCGGACGGCGTGACAACCGGGATCAGCGCGCATGATCGGGCGCGAACTATTCAGGTTATTGCCAATCCCGTTTCCGAGCCGAATGATCTCGTGCAACCCGGCCATGTCTTTCCTTTGCGAGCAAAAGATGGCGGCGTCTTGCGCCGCGCTGGGCACACCGAAGCAGCAGTTGATCTTGCCATCATGGCCGGGCTGCAGCCTGCTGGGGTGCTCTGCGAAATTCTGCATGACGATGGCACAATGGCGCGTTTGCCGGAGCTGATGCGGTTCCGCAAAAAACACGGCCTCCGCATTTGCACCATCCAAAGTTTGATCGCGCATCGCCGGGTCCGGGAAAAATTGGTCGAGCGCGAACAAATCGTTAAAATGCCGACGGACTACGGCGACTTCGATTTGCACCTTTATCGGTCGAAACTGGATGGCTCACATCATCTCGCCCTGGTTAAAGGCATGATTTCGCCGAATAAACCGACGCTGGTCCGCGTGCACAGCGAATGTCTCACCGGCGATGTTTTTGGTTCGCGACGCTGCGATTGTGGGAATCAGTTGCACGCGGCGTTGCGCCAGATCTCCGAGGAAGGCGATGGCGTCCTCGTTTACATGCGGCAGGAGGGGCGCGGGATCGGGTTAGCAGCCAAAATTCACGCCTACAAATTACAGGAGGAAGGTCTTGATACGGTCGAAGCGAATGCCAGGCTTGGCTTTCCCATGGATCTGCGCGATTATGGATTGGGCGCACAAATCTTGTTCGATCTCGGTGTGCGGCAATTTCGTTTTCTGACGAATAATCCGAAGAAGGTAATCGGCTTGGAAGGCTACGGAATTCAAATGATCGAACAGGTGCCGATTCGCAGTCCCGCCAATCCGCACAACGAAAAATATCTCGAAACCAAAAAACAGAAAATGGGCCACTTACTATGACGGAGCCCGCCGCTAATCCTGGCTTGTCGCAATTTGTTCTGCCGCGCCCGCGCGTCGTCGCGGCCAAACGCACTTTTGCCATCGTGGCCAGTCAATTCAACCCATCCTACGTGCAGGGATTGGTCGATCACGCTGCCCGAGAACTACAAACGCCGATGGCGAAGGTGGCGCTCTATCGGGTGCCCGGCGCGTTTGAAATTCCGGTCGTGGTGCGCGAGCTCGCACAACAAAAAAAGGCGGATGTAATCCTCGCCCTCGGCGTGATTTTAAAGGGGAAGACCAATCATGCGGAAAATCTGTCCCGTTCCGTCACTGACGCGCTCCAGCGGATCGCGCTGGATTATGGCGTTCCGGTGATCAACTGCGTCCATACTTTTACCAAGGAAGTGGACGCGCGTGAACGTTGTCTTGAAGACAAAATTAATCGCGGCACCGAGGCTGCCCGCGCGGCGATCGAAATCGCCAATGTGATGTCGGATCTGCGCACCCGACCGTAGCGATGGGCCGGCGGCGGGAGGCGCGCCAGGCCGCGCTGCAATATCATTTCTGGCGCGATATGCAGCACGGCCATAGCCCGGAAAAAATGGAGGATTTCTGGGAATTTCTCCCGACCAAACCGCGCGTCCGCGAATTTGCTCAACCCCTTATTGATGGAATGAATGCGCATCTCGCGGAAATCGACGAACGCATTCGGCGATATGCCGAGAATTACGAGTTTCGTCGCATTGCCGCGGTTGATCGCAACGTTCTGCGTCTGGCCATTTATGAAATGTTGTTCCGCGATGACATTCCGCCTGTTGTCTCCATTAACGAAGCAATCGAGCTCGCAAAGAAATTCGGCGGAGCGGAATCGGGCCGTTTCGTTAACGGGATTCTCGACCGGGTCCGGAAAGAGCTGACGCGGCCGGCGCGCGAAGCGGTGGCGAAGAGCAGTGCCTAACGATTCGTCATCCCGAGCAAAAACGCCAGTCCGGCTCGGACCGAGGGATCCCGAGGCGCAATCTTTAGGCTAACTTAAGCGGGATCTCTCCGCTTTCGCTCGGGATGACGAGATTCGTGAAATGAGATTTTTCAAAAACATCATCGACAAATTTGCCGGCAAACCGGTCGATTGGGACGAGCTGGAAGAGGCGCTGATTCGCTCCGACATCGGTGTGCCGATGACGCTGCGCATTCTAAAAACACTACGCGAGCGTGAAGCCTGGTCGTGGGTAACGGCAAATGACATCGCTGCCGGCGCATCCGAAAGTCATTTTGATTGTCGGCGTCAACGGAACCGGCAAAACAACCTCCACCGCGAAGCTGGGACATTTTTTCAAAACAAAGCGCCACAGGGTCTTGTTGGCCGCAGCCGATACTTTTCGGGCGGCAGCAATCGAACAATTAGGGATTTGGGCAGAACGAATCGGCGTTGATATGATTCGCGGACAATACAACGCCGATCCGGCCGCGCTTTGTTACGAGGCGTATCAGGCGGCCGATAAACGCGACATCGAATTTTTGCTGTGTGACACCGCAGGGCGACTGCACACCAAATCGAATCTGATGGCCGAGCTAAGCAAAGTAAAACGCAGCTTGGCCAAGAATGATCCAAATGCGCCTCATGAAATCTTGCTGGTGGTCGATGCGACTACGGGCAGCAACGCACTCGCACAAACGAAACAATTTCACGAAGCGATCGGATTGACCGGATTAATTGTGACCAAACTCGACGGCAGCGGAAAAGGCGGAGTCGTCGTGGCAATTCAAGACCAACTTGGAATTCCGACGCGGTTTGTCGGAACGGGAGAGAAACTGGAGGATTTTGCCGAATTCGACGGGCGCGACTTTGTCGCCAACATGATTTGAGCTCAGCCGGTCGCGGCAAACAAGCTAATCACCGAATCATCCCCGATTTCCGCATCGGCGGCATCAGAAAAGCTGGCATAATTCGTCAAATTCAACGGCGGCGAATCGAGATTGTTTTAAACTGCATTTGAAACCTGTGGGACAAATTACGCAACAAAGCCCGCCCTTGGAAGAAAGTGTCGGTCCCGTTGTCCAAGGCGGACCGCGAGGATTTGTAGCGAAGTTCACGGTCCTGAAAGGCGCACAACGCGAGCTTTGGCTGACGTTCCTGATCAAGTTGTTCATCATCTCGGCCTACGCGATAACTAACAAGACGCTGATTCTGTGGCTTTCGTACGATCTCGGATTCAGCGATCAAGCCGCGGGCGCGTTGGTTGGCTGGGTTTGGGCGCCGGCGATGACGATTTGCACCCTGCTGGCCGGCTCGCTCACCGACGCGCTCGGTCTACGCAGAACTTTTTTCTTGGGCGTCACGATCTGCCTGATCGCGCGCGCGGTGATGGTGTTTGGAACGATTCCTTGGTTGGTGCTGGCCGGTGGCTTATTCCCGCTAGTTATTGGTGAAGCATTGGGTACGCCAGTCTTGATTGCCGCGACGCGCCGATACTCGACCACGCGCCAGCGCTCGATTTCCTTTTCTATCATCTACATGGTGATGAACGTCGGCTACTGGATCGCCGGCCGTATTTTTGATTACGTCCGTCAGTCGTTAGGCGAGCACGGCCATCTCGATCTTTTTGGATTGCAGATTACCAGTTATCGTACGTTGTTTATGGTCAGCCTCGGCTTCGAGCTTCTGCTTTTTCCGACAATTTATTTTCTTCGCCGGGGAGCGGAAGCGACCGAACAAGGGGTCATCTTCACGGGCGAGCCGGTGCGGCACGCAACCGGAGTATTGTGGCGGCGTGTTTACTTAACGATCCGTGACAGCGCGCGCGATACGATTGCCCTGTTCAAACGGCTGCTTGGGCAATCCGGTTTTTATCGGCTCCTCGGCTTTCTTCTACTGATCGGATTTCTCAAACTCATTTTTCTGCAAATGGACTACGTCTTTCCAAAGTTCGGAATTCGCGAGCTGGGAAATGGCGCGCCGATCGGTCGGCTCTCCAACATCAATTATATTCTCATTATCGTTCTCGTGCCGATCATCGGCGCGCTAACACAGAAATTTTCCGCGTATCGCATGGTGGTGATCGGCGGCGCGATCTGCGCCGCGTCCGTTTTCGTGATGGCTCTGCCCACGCCGTGGTTTCAAGCGCCAGCGGATGGTTTATTTGGAAAGTGGATCGGTCACGCTTATCTCAGACTGCAAGGCGGCGTTCATCCCTACTACGTCATGATTGCGATTTACATTTCGATTTTTTCAATTGGCGAAGCGTTCTATTCGCCGCGCGTTTACGAATATGCGGCCGCTATCGCGCCGAAAGGTCAGGAAGCTTCCTACGGCGCGCTTTCATACATTCCTTTTTTGCTTGGGAAACTTTTGGTCGGAAGCGCGGGGTGGTTACTCGCCGCCTTTTGTCCGGAACACGGACCACATCATTCCGGGACGATGTGGCTGATTTTTGCCTGCGCGGCGTCGGTCGCGCCGATCGGATTGTTACTCTTTCGTTCTTACATTCGCGTGCCCGAAGCGGGACGTGAACAGACGAGCTGATCGAGCTGTCTAACCACTCGATCGTCTATGATCAATTTACCCAAGCGTCCGGAGCCGCGCTCTCGCTTTCTGCTGGTCATTTGTGTCATGGTTTTGATGGGACTGATTGGCGCGCAGACTTTCCTGAGCCGCGCTGGCGCACAAAAACAGGAGGAGAAAAAAGTGGAAACGACAACATCAAACGCATCGCCGGCGGCGACATCCGCCGCAGCTACAACGAAACCTTCCGCTGAAGAACTAAAGAAAAAGCTGACACCACAGCAGTATCGCGTCACGCAGGAATGCGGGACTGAGCCTCCTTTCAACAACGCCTACTGGAACAATCACGCGGCGGGTATTTACGTTGATGTCGTTACTGGTGAAGCGCTCTTCACTTCGCTCGATAAATTCGATAGCGGCAGCGGCTGGCCCAGTTTCACTAAACCGATCACGAAGGAAAAGGTCGTCGAAAAATCAGACCGCACCCTGGGGATGGATCGCACTGAAGTTCGCGGCGCGAAAAGCGATGCTCATCTCGGCCACGTTTTTGATGATGGTCCCGGCCCCGAAAAATTACGCTACTGCATCAACTCCGCCGCACTCCGTTTTATTCCAGTCGAAAAACTAAAAGAAGAAGGCTACGGCCAATTTCTGCCGTTGTTCGAGGGGAAGAAATAACGCTGCTGCTCGTAGCCCGCCCGTTATAGAAGCGCGGTCTTAGTCTTATTAAGGCCGATGCAGACGTTGCGAGCAGGGACAGCGTCGGATCGCGGCGTCAAGACTGAAGAGCAGCGCAACAGCGATAACCGCTAAAAATAGTGTGCAGCCTGAATCAGGCACATCCCCAATTTGAAATTGATCATGCCAAGGCTGTGAGGCGTTTGGAAACAAGCCGAGTTCGCCACCAATAACGTCGAAAGCCGAACCATTCGGCAGGGTGATGTCTAGGTGAGCGCCGTAAATATCCGGCGGGAAAGGCCCATCAGCTAAAAGCGGGAAAAAACCACCAAGAGCAAGGCGGAAAGCTTCTCCACCCGAGTCAGCGGTGACCGAGCCTCCGAAAGACGTAACTGAACTAATTGGGTTACCGGCCTGATCAAACAGGTAACCGCTGCCGGTTGGATTGTTGATCGTGCCCGCGCCAAACACGTCCAGCATTGGAAGCAGAAGAAATGTTGAGTTTGTGCTCTTGAAAAGCCGGACGAAGCTATTGCCGCTAAAGACTAAATCCAAGGAGAGCGTTTGCCCGCTAAGCGGGAGATCATTCAGGTCGCTAAAGCTCACGATCTTTTCGCCTGTGACCCGGCCGGGCGGCCCAAGATCGATCGTGATGGTAGTAGCGTGCGCTGGGACCCAGCAGATCGAACACCCGAGCGTAGCCAAAAGCAGAAGTCTTTTTTTCAATCAGTGCCTCGGTAAACGACGACCAAACCAATCGAACAGTGAAGGCAGCAGTTGAGGTGCCAAACCGCGCTTCGTCACACCGAATCTCGAGTGCGCGCGCGAGAGCAATGGGCGCCATCAGATGATTGGCGAATAAAGACGAATTTCTTTAAATTTGTTCTGACTTACGTTCTGAATATCGGTTCCTAGGACACGCCGGTCGCAGGTAAGTCTCCTTCGATAAATGTAATGAGGCGGGGGCGGGAATCGAACCCGAGAAGTCCGAGGCTAGGCAATTACACTCGTCAGCTCTTTTCGCGTCTGGCCGTAACAGGGGCGCGGTTAAAAAATGCACCACAACATGTCTCATTTTTAGGCCAATTGGATCGTAAATAGCCCATGCAACGCGGAGGCCTTTTTCTGCAGGGCCGATACAACGTTTCCACAATGATTTGTATTTTGCTTACCTCGAGCGGCTTGCGTTGCAGGATGAAAAATCGGATTGTGAAATTCCGGATTTATGAAAGTTGGCGCGCAAAGTGTTGATGTGAGGCCAGAACGTGATAACCAGCAATTAACCAAACAGAATCCCATGTCTATCCTGATCTTCTATATTTTCTCCCGCCTTTCCGATCTCTTGGCGGGGTGGCAAAAGTTTCTCGCTCACGCGTAATCAACTAGCGGTTACCGCTCGCGTAGCTGGGCGTGGCACGCGCACACGTGTAGCCGAGCCCCTCAATTGCGCGCGGAATAGGGGAACAACGGTTATGATTTCGGGGCGAGGGAGGCGACGATTTTCTCGAAGCGGGGATCGCCGCGGAGCGGGTCCCACTGGGGCAGGAGTTTCAATTGTCCGTAGGTAAGCAATCCAGAACCGGAAAGGCCCCTCGCCTTTTCCATGTGTTCGCAGGCAAGCTCCTTCTCGCCCATCGAAGCGCCGGAATACTCGATCATGTGGGGCCCGTTGACCGAATGTGTCGCCACGGGCAGACGCTCCATCGCACGTTTCCCCTTCCCGATCTGGGACAACTCCATGCCGCACACCGTGCGCCATAGAAGGTCCGCTCAGCTTGCCGTGCCCATGCGAGTTGCGTTAACGAATTCCTCGGTCCGATGATCAATCTGCCGGCCGTTGCGTCCTCGATTTTCGTGAATGTAAAGCCTCCTGTGCTGCGCAGTGGCAACCGAAGGCGGCGGCAGACTGATTTCGTATTTTACCCGCCGACGGTGATCGGCGAGTTGGAGCTCAGGACGATACACGTTGTTGAACTTCCACAGCATCCGGATGAAATTGGTTTGTCCGCAAAGCAATTTCCGGATGGCAACTCCCGCGCACTGGCGCAGCGCCGCCCAGCCAAGATTTTTACGGGCGAGCACGCGCTGGCATTCCACAAGTTCCTTGTAAAATTCCGGTAGCGGCAACTTGGTCGGCAACACCGCGTGCTGGATATCGAACAGCCGGTAGTCGCGGGTCGTAAGACGACGCGATTCGGTATGCCAGGTTTCCGTGCCGGGATACGGCGTATTAATGCTGATATTAACGACCTCGGGAACTTCCAGGCACCAGTCGCGCACGACCTTGAAGCGTTCGCGGTCCCACGAGGGATCGGCAATGATGTTGACTGCAACATTTACATCGAGCGAGCGGGCATACTTGAGTGCTTCAAAATTTTTGGAGAGTGTGATGCGCTTTCGGTAACGCTTCAGTCCCTCCTCGTCGATTGCTTCAAGACCTAGGAACATGGTATTCAGGCCGAGTCGCTTCCAAAGTTCGAAGACCTTCTTATTGCGCAAGAGCACATCGCCGCGCGTCTCAAGATAGTAACGTTTCCTGATTCCGCGGCGGGCAATCGCTTCGCCAAGCTGCATACCGTGCTCGGCTTGAATGAAGGCTACGTCGTCCACGATAAAAATTCCCGGCTCGCGCACTTGTGCCAGTT